>NZ_JBJMIE010000707.1:0-14664 GCF_045807065.1 Actinophytocola sp.
CCGAGCTTGCCGGCGGGCACGGAGTAGCTCAGCGTGACGTGCACCTCGGTGCCGCGGTCGCCGACCTTCAGCTTGTCCCGGTCGACGCCGGACCCGACCTCGACCACCTCGCCCATGAACTCGTGGCCGAGGATGTCGCCGTTCTGCATGGTCGGCACGTAGCCGTCCACCAGGTGCAGGTCCGAGCCGCAGATCGCGGTGGACGTGATGCGCACGATCGCGTCGCGGCTGTTGAGGATCGTCGGGTCCGGCACGTCGCGGACCTCGACCTTGTTCCGTCCGGCCCAGGTGACCGCCCTCATGCCAGTGCCTCCTTCGCCGGGTTCTCCGCCAGCTCCTCCTTGGACAGCGGCTGCGCGGGCCGCTGCGGGAACTCCCTGCGCGCGTGCTTGCCCCAGGGCGCGCCGTCGGACCGCACGACCTCGCCCGTCTCGAGCACCTGCTTGAACCTGCGCAGGTCGTCGTCGAGCTGCTGGTGCGGCTCCTCACCGAAGTACCTCGCGACGGCCTTGCCGAGCTTGCCGCCCGGGATGTCGTAGCTCATGGCCACGTGCACCTCGGTGCCGACCCCGTCCGGCGCGGTCGTGAAGCGCACGGTGCCGGTGTTCGGCACGTCGGCCTCGCCGGTGGACCGCCAGGCGATGCGCTCCCCGGGGACCTCCTCGGTGATCTCGGCGTCCCACTCGACGTCCTGGCCGAACGGGGCGCTGGCGTGCCAGTGACTGGTCCTGTCGCCCGTGACCCGGATGCTTTCCACGTGCGCCATGAAGGCGGGCAGGTTCTCCAGCCGGCGCCAGTACTCGTACACCTGCGCCACCGGCTTGCGAACCGTGGTGGTCGCGGTCAGTTCCATCGTTGTTCCTTTCTGGGGACCCAGCAGCACGCTCGCGGTGATGTCGGCGGCGGTGACGCCGGCGACGGACGCGAGGGCGAAGGCCAACCGGCGGCGTGTGTTGCCGGGCCGCAGCATCGCCCGGCCGAGCATCGCGAGGTCGAGGACGTCGCCGGCGACCCTGGCCCACAGCCAGAGCCGCGGCTGCCGGCGGGAGAGGATGGCGGTGCCGACGGCCAGCTCACGGGCGCCGCCGACACCGGCCATGACGGCGCGGTTCTTCGGGTTGTCACGGACGCCGACCGCGCGGTCCATCCTCCTGGGGGAGAGGACCTGCGCGGCGCCGAGGCCCACGCTGAACCACCCGAGGCCGCGAGCGAGCCGTTCCGGCTTGTTCATGGTCGAGGTCATGGCCCGGTGGGTACCCCTCCTATCGGCGGTTATCTCCACTCGGCGTGTTTGACTGTCTCCCCGTGCGGGACATCTGGCGCGAGCAGTTCGACGAGTCACCCGGCTACCTGGACTTCGCGCGGGTGGGCCCGCCATCACGCGCCGTGGTCGAGGAGAGCGGCGCGCTGCTGGGCAGGCTGGCGACCGCCGGACCGTCCACGGTGGACGACCTGATGGGCTGCGACGAGCGGGCGCGGTCGGCAGTGGCGCGCCTGTGCGGCGCCGTCCCCGATCGGGTGGTCCTGCTCCCGCACACGAGCCAGGGCCTGTTCCACGCGGCGTTCGGCGTGCCGGCCGGCGAGGTGCTGGTGTCGGCCGCGGAGTTCCCGGCCAACACCTACCCGTGGGTGCGCGCCGAGCAGGCCGGCCGGCTGACCGTGCGCCGGCTGCGCACGCCGCGCGTCACCCCGGAGGCGGTCGCGGCCGCGTTGACACCCGGCACGACCGCGGTCTCGGTGAGCGCCGTCGACTTCCGCACCGGCTACCGCGCGGACCTGGCCGCCCTGCGCGAGGTCGTGGGCGACCGGCTCCTGGTGGTGGACGGCATCCAGGGCGTCGGCGTGGTGGACGAGCCGTGGGAGGCCGCCGACGTGCTGGTGTGCGGTGGGCAGAAGTGGCTGCGCGCGGGGTGGGGGACGGGTTTCGCGGTGCTGTCGGAACGCGCGCTGGCGCGGCTGGCCCCGCTGCTCACGGGGTGGACCGGGGTGCGCGACCCGGCCGTGTTCGACGACGAGATCCACGAGGTCGCCCCGGACGCCCGGTCCTGGTCGGTGAGCAACCTGAGCCCGGTCAACGCGGGCGCGCTGGCTCGGGCGCTGGAGCTGGCCGAGGAACTGGGCCAGGCGGTGATCGCCCGACGGATCGCCGACCGCGTGGCCGAGCTGGCGGAGCTGCTGCGCGGTTGCGGCGCCGAGATCGTCTCCGCGACCGACCGCGGCGCCGGCATCCTGGCGTTCCACGTGCCCGGCCACCCGACCGAGGAGGTGGCGGCCGCACTGTCCACGGCGGAGGTCACGGCGACGGTGCGCCCCGACCACGTCCGCCTGTCCCCGCACGCCTCGACCGGCGCCGAAGCCGTCGAGCGGGTCCGTGCGGCGCTGGCCGAGGTGCTCGGGCGGCGGGCGGGGTAGTGCCGTGGGTGGGGAAGGGCCACCGGCGGCGATGACTCACGCGCCGGTTGTCGCGGTGGTGTCAGCCGCCGACCACCATCCAGTTCAGCACCGGCGTGCTCTGCAGGTACACCAGGACACACATGAACAGCAGGAAGACCAGGCTCCAGCCGAGCACGCGGCGGAACAGGTCGCCCTCGCGGCCCTCCATGCCGACCGCGGCCGAGGCGATCGCCAGGTTCTGCGGTGAGATCATCTTGCCGAGCACGCCGCCCGAGGAGTTCGCCGCCGCCATGAGCGTGGCGGAGAGGTTGGCGTGCTGGGCCGCGGTCACCTGCAGGACGCCGAACAGCGAGTTCGACGAGGTGTCCGAACCCGTGACGGCGACGCCCAGCCAGCCGAGGATCGGTGACAGGAAGGCGAAGGCGCCACCCGCGCCGGCCACCCACAGCCCGAGCGTGGTGGTCTCGCCGGACTGGTTCATGATGAACCCGAGTGCCAGCACGAGCATCACGGTCAGGATCGCGAACTTCAGCTGGTCCAGCGTCCTGCCGTAGGCACGCAGCGCCCGGCCCGCGCCCACGCCCAGGATCGGCAGCGTCAGCAGGCCCGCGATCAGCAGCAGCGTGCCCGCCGCGGACAGGTAGTTGAGCTTGAACGTGGTCGCGACCGGGTCGCCGGCGGCGTTGAAGATGTGCAGCCCCGGCCAGTTGACGATCCGCGTGACCGACTCCAGCCCGGTGCCGGACTGGCCGGGCTTGGCCGGTGGTTTGCCGGTGATCGCCGGCACCCGCGTGGCGAGCACGAACACGACGATGATCACCAGGTAGGGCGCGTAGGCGCGGAACACCTCCGCCCGGGTGTCGCGCCTGGTCTCGACCCTGGTCGCACCCCCGCCGGTGGTCCGCCCCGGCTCGGTTCCCGCCGGCGCTTCCGTGTAGGACTCGGCCGGCTGCCAGACGCGGGTGAACAGCAGCACCGCCAACGCCGACGCGAGCGCCGCGACGATGTCGGCCAGCGGGATGGACCAGTAGTTCGACGCGAGGAACTGGAAGACGCCGAACACCAGCCCGCACAGGAGGGCGGGCGGCCACATCTGCCGCACCCCGCGCCGTCCGTCCACGATGAACACGAGCCCGAGCGGCACGAGGACCGACAGCACCGGGGTTTGCCGGCCGACCATCGCGCCGAGGTCGTCCAGCGGCAGCCCGGTGACGCCGGCGAGCGTGACGATCGGGGTCGCCAGCGCACCGAACGCGACCGGCGCGGTGTTCGCGACCAGGGCCAGCGCGGCGGCCTTGATCGGCCGGAACCCCAACGCGATCAGCATGACCGAGGTGATCGCGACCGGCGTCCCGAACCCTGCCAGCGCCTCCATCAGGGCCCCGAAACAGAAGGCGATGATGATCGCCTGCACCCGCTGGTCGTCGCTGACGGAGGCGAACGACCGGCGCAGGACGTCGAAGTGCCCGGTCTCGACGGTGAGGTTGTAGATCCAGATCGCGTTGATGACGATCCACATGATCGGGAAGAACCCGAAGGCGGCACCCCAGAGTCCGCTGTTCAGCGCGTCGAGCACCGGCATCGAGTAGACCCAGACCGCCAGCACGACGGCCACCGCCACCGCGACCAGCGCCGCGAGCCACGCCCGCAACCGGACCACGCCCAACAGCACGAACAACACGAGCAGCGGCAGGATGGCGACGAGGGAGGAGAGGCCCAGGGAGTTCGAGACGGGGCTGTAGTCCTGCTGATAGTCGGCGAGAAACATGAACACCCCTTTGATCGCAGGGACGGGGAGTTCCGATCAACATAACCTCGCTGACAACCCCACCGCACGATCCAGCTTCCAACCGGCGGAACAACGGGAGTACCGCCGTTCGTTCTAGGCCATGCCGAACAGGAGGCAGCCATGAACGGTTGGTTTCGCCGGTGGCGGAAGAGCAGAGGGCTCACAGCGAGGCGGTGGGCCGGCTGGCCCGGCAGGCGAACGAAGTCCGCCAGGAGCCGCCGGGACCGCCGCCGCGACAGGCGCCCGACCGGCTGGGACGAGAGCACCCGCTACGACGATCCTTCCCAGTGACCGGGCGTCGCGCCGCGTAGGCGGCGCCGGCGCCGACTCCGAGTCGTGACCTGAGCCCGGGCAACGGCTTCGGCCCCGTCCTCCGTCTCTCCTGCACCAGGAGGCACAGGGAGGACACCCATGAACCACAGGCTGGTCGGGCTCGCACTGATGCTGGGCGTCGCGACCGGCCTTGCCACGGCGTGCACGAGCGACAGCTCGGACAGCGCGTCGTCGCAGGGCGCGGTCGCGTTGCCCAGTGACAGCGGCAGTGACAGCGGGAGCGGCAGCGGCAGCGGTGGGTCGAAGTCGCCCGAGCGGGCGGACAAGCCGAGCACCGCGGAGAACGTCAGCCAACCGGGCGTCGACCGGCTGCTGGTGCGCACCGCGAACATGGACCTGTCGGCCCGCGACGTGCTCGGGACCGTCGGCCGCGCACGGGACGTCGCGACCACCGAGGGCGGCTACTCCGGCCGCGAGAACGTCCGCGCCGGAGCCGCGACGCTGACCCTGCTCATCCCGTCGGACCGGTTCGACCGGGCGTTGGACGAGCTGGGCGGGCTGGGCCGGGTGACCGCCCAGGACCAGGCGGCGGAGGACGTCACCGAGCAGGTGGTCGACCTGGACAGCCGGGTCGCGACCCAGCGGGCGAGCGTGGACCGGGTGCGCGCGCTGCTGGCCAGGGCGGGCACGGTGGACGAGATCGTGCGCATCGAGCAGGAACTGACGACGCGCGAGGCGGACCTGGAGTCACTGGAGCAGCGGCGGCAGGCACTGGGCGGCCAGGTCGCCATGTCCACGGTGACCGTCCGGATCAGCAAGGCCGACGCGCCACCCCCACCGAAGCAGGAGGAACGCGGCGGGTTCCTCGCCGGCCTGTCCGACGGCTGGGACGCGTTCCTCGACGCCGGCGGCGTCACGTTGCGGGTGCTCGGCGCCGTGCTGCCGTTCGTGTTCGTGCTGGGCGTGCCCGCCGCGCTGGTCCTCCGCTGGCGCCGCCGCCGTCGACCGGCGGTCGCCCAGCAGCCGTGAGGACGTGCGGTCCGCGGCCGGATCGAGCACGATCGGTTCGGACTGGCGGGAGCCGTCCCATGTCCACTGATGCGGGCATGATGGCTACATGCTCACCGAGGAGGAAGCGGCGATCGTCGCGGTTGTGGCCGAGTTCGTCGACCGCGAGGTCCGGCCGGTGGCGCGCGAGTTGGAGCACGCGAACGCCTACCCGGAGAAGCTGATCGACCAGATGAAGGAGCTGGGTGTCTTCGGGCTCGCGATTCCCGAGCCGTGGGGTGGGGCGCACGTGTCGGCGCAGTGCTACGCCGCGGTGACCGAGGAGCTGGCGCGTGGCTGGATGAGCCTGGCCGGCGCGATGGGCGGGCACACCGTGGTCGCCAAGCTCCTGGTCGCCCACGGCACCCGCGAGCAGCAGGACCGCTACCTGCCGAGGATGGCCACCGGCGAGGTCCGGGCGACCATGGCGCTGACCGAGCCGGGCGGCGGGTCGGACCTGCAGGCGATGCGGACCACCGCCCGCCGGGACGGGGAGTCCTATGTGGTCAACGGGGCCAAGACGTGGATCACCAACGCACGGCGGTCCCGGCTGGTGGCCCTGCTGTGCAAGACGGACCCCGACGCCGAACCGAGGCACGCCGGCATCAGCATCCTGTTGGTGGAGAAGGGTTTCCACATCTCGCGGGACCTGCCCAAGCTGGGGTACAAGGGTGTGGAGAGCTGCGAGCTGTCCTTCGACGACGTCCGCGTGCCCGCCACCGCGCTCCTCGGCGGCGTCGAGGGGCAGGGGTTCGCGCAGATGATGAAGGGCCTGGAGATCGGCCGGATCCAGGTCGCCGCCCGGGCCACCGGGGTGGCCAAGGCCGCCCTCGACGACGCCCTGGCCTACGCCCAGCAGCGCGAGGCGTTCGGCAAGCCGATCTGGCAGCACCAGTCGGTCGGCAACTACCTCGCGGACATGGCCACCAAGCTGGAAGCGGCCCGCCAGCTCACCCACCACGCGGCCCGCCGCTACGACTCGGGTGAACGCGCGGACCTGGAAGCGGGCATGGCGAAGCTGTTCGCCTCCGAGACCGCGATGGAGGTCGCCCTGGACGCGGTGCGGATCCACGGCGGCTACGGCTACTCGACCGAGTTCGACGTGGAGCGGTACTTCCGGGACGCGCCGCTGATGATCGTCGGTGAGGGCACGAACGAGATCCAGCGGGGCGTCATCGCCCGCCAGCTGATCAGGCGGTACCCGGCATGAGCCCGCTCGCCGGCATCACCGTCGTCGCCCTCGAACAGGCCGTGGCGGCGCCCTTCGCGACCCGTCAGCTCGCCGACCTCGGCGCCCGCGTCATCAAGATCGAGCGGCCCGGCGTCGGCGACTTCGCCCGCGGCTACGACCGCACCGTGCACGGCCAGTCCAGCTATTTCGTGTGGCTCAACCGGGGCAAGGAAAGCGTCGAGGTCGACATCAGGACCGACCGGGCGCTGCTCGACGCGTTGCTGGCGCGGGCGGACGTGTTCGTGCAGAACCTGGTGCCCGGTGCGGTCGAGCGCCTCGGCCTGGACGCGGCCACGCTGCGGGAGGCCCGGCCGGAGCTGATCCACTGCTCGATCTCCGGCTACGGCACCACCGGCCCGTACCGGGCGAAGAAGGCCTACGACCTGTTGGTGCAGTGCGAGACCGGGCTGGTCATGTCCACCGGCACCCCGGACGCGCCGGCGAAGGCGGGCGTCTCGATCGCCGACATCGCGACCGGGATGTACGCCTACAGCGGCATCCTGACCGCGCTGTACCACCGCGAGCGCACCGGCGAGGGCGCCACCGTGCACGTGGCGATGCTCGACGCGCTGGGGGAGTGGATGAGCCAGCCGGCCTACTTCTCCCGCTACGGCGACGAACCGCCGCGCCGCACCGGCGCCGCGCACCCGTCGATCGCCCCCTACGGTCCACACCGGACCCGGGACGGCGAGGTGTTCCTCGGCATCCAGAACGAACGCGAGTGGGCGGTCCTGTGCCGGGACGTGCTGGGGCGCCCGGAACTGACCGCCGACCCACGCTTCCACAGCAACGACGACCGGGTGTCCAACCGGGACGAGCTGACGAGCATCATCGAGGAGGTGTTCGCCGGCCAGGACGCCGAGGGCGTCGTCGAGCTCCTCGAACGCAACGGCATCGCCAACGCCACCCTGCGCACGCCCGAGGAGTTCACCCGCCACCCGCAGCTGGCCGCCCGCGACCGCTGGCGCCCGGTCGACACGCCCGGCGGCACGGTGGACGCGCTGCTCCCACCCGTCGACATCGCGGGACAGGAACCGGTGATGGGTGCCGTGCCCGCGCTCGGTGAGCACAACGAGAAGATCCGTACGGAGGTGGCGAAGTGACCGACGTGGTCGAGCGCACCGAGTTCCTGGGACCCGAGCCGGCGCGGGCGCTGGCCGCGCTGCTCGGCGTCGAAACCCCGGACCTCGACGCGCTTCCGCCGCTGTGGCACTGGGTCTACCTGCTCGACCGGCCGTCCCAGGCGGACCTCGGCCCGGACGGCCACCCGGTCCGCGGCGCCGTGCCCGCGCCGCCCGCGCCCGGCCGCCGCCGCATGTGGGCGGGCGGTCGGGTCACCACGCGTGGGCCGCTGCGGTGCGGCGAACCGGCCACGCGGCGCTCGACCGTCCTGTCGGTACGGGACAAGCAGGGCCGTTCCGGGGCGCTGACCTTCGTCGTGGTCCGGCACCAGGTCGTCCAAAGAGGACAGACGGTGGTCGACGAGCGGCAGGACATCGTCTACCGGCGGCCGACCCCGCTGTCGCTGCCGGCGCACGGTCCGGTGGTCCCACCCGCCGACGACGAGTGGTCCGTCGAGGTCACCCCGACACTGCTGTTCCGCTTCTCCGCCCTCACCTACAACGCCCACCGCATCCACTACGACCGCGACTACGCCCGCGACGTCGAGGGCTATCCGGGACTGCTCACCCACGGCCCGCTGCAGGCGCTGGCCATGGCCGAAGCCGCCCGCGCACAGGGCGGTTGCGGCGACGGGCTCTTCGAGTACCGGCTCGTCGCGCCCCTGTTCGACCACCAGGGCATGGTCGTGAGCGCCCGGAACGGCACCACCGCCGTGCGGGACGTGCACGGCCGGCAGACCGCGACGGGCACGCTGAAGAGCGCATGAACATCGCGGCCGCGAGGACGTTCCTGTTCGTGCCGGGACATCACCCGGACCGCTTCGCCGGGGCCGCGGCCAGCGGCGCCGACGTGGTGGTGCTGGAGCCGCGGACCGGATCGAGGTTCGGGCTAGCGCTCAGTGTCCCGGAAATCCGGTCGCACTGCCCGCGCCGTCACCGGTCGGCGCGGATGTCCACGGTCGACGGCACGCTGTGCCGGCTCGGCGTGGTGTCCGTGGTGCTCCCGATCAGGAGCATGAGGATCACGACAAGCGCCACTGTCAGCGCCAGGACGAGTTTGACGAAAGCTCCGACGGGTATCGCAACTATCATTTCTTTCCCTCCTCGAGCCCACGCGAACCGGCTCTCTCCTGAAGAATGTGGGACTACCACACGCTAGAGCCGCGCGAGGGGGGCCGACAGAGGACTTGGAGAGGGAAACAAGAGCCCTTCGATATTTGACAAATGGATTGTTCGTTGTTCCTGATCTGCCGTGGTGAACTGCAAAAGTTCACGCCTTCGACGAGAATTATGGTCGGTTATTATCCGGCGACACGGCATTTGTCCTGTACTGCACTCTAATGTACTAGCGGTGCCCGCACAAATGCCCGGTAAACCCGCGATCACCTGCTTTCCGTGGCCATCCGCACGCCGAGCGCGACGAGCACGGTGCCGCTGACCGCGTCGAGCCGGCGGCGGACCGAGGACCGCCGAAACCACCCGCTGGCACCGTCGGCACCGCACCCGCGAACCCGCGCACCGCGGCCCGTCGCGATGCGGAGATCAGCACGACCGCGACGACGAACTCCGGCAGCGCCCCGACAAGCTCCATGAGGGACGTCCTCGCCACGGTGGGGAGTGCACCGCAAGCGCAGGCGACCGGTCGGGTCAGGACGGTGCCGCGTACCGCTCCGCGGCGGTGGTCACGGCGTTGAGCAGGCAGCCCACCAGCGGGTGCCGGCGCGTGCCCCGCCGGATGGCGGCGTAGAGCGTGCGATGGACCCCGGGCCGGCGGACGCCGAGCAACCGGACGCCGAGCAACCGGACGCCGCCGCCGTCCAGTCCCGGCGTGGCGACGCTGGGCAGCAACGTGATCCCGTGCCCGGCCCGGACCAGGGCGGTGGCGACCGCGAAGTCACCGCAGTGCGCCACGACGTGCGGGTCGTACCCGGCCAGGGCACAGGACCGGCGCAGGATCGTCTCGCAGGCGCTGCCGGCGCTCGGCGCGATCCAGCGCTCGTCGCGCAGGTCGGCCAGGTCCACCTCCGGCCCGGCGAGGCGATGGCCGGCCGGCACGGCGACCAGCAGGGCCTCCGTGAACAGGTCGACGCGCTCGACGTGCGCCGGGGACCGGGCCGGTAGGAGGGTGTACTCGCAGCCGAGGACGACGTCGAGGTCGCCGCGCGCCAGGACGGGCAGGCCGTCCTCCGGTTCGCACTCCTCGACGCGCAGGTCCAGCTCGGGGGCCGTGTCGCGCAGCGCTGCCATCGCCGCGGGCAGCAGGGTCTGGCCGAGGGTGGCGATGGTGCCCACAGCGACCGTGCCGCGCAGGCCGTCACCCAGATGGGCCATGTCGGCCTCCGCCGCCTCCAGTCCGGCGAGCACCTGGCGCGCGTGCCCGGCCAGGCGCTGACCGGCGGCGGTCAGCCGCGCGGTGCGTCCGCCGCGGTCGACCAGGGACACGCCGAGCTGCCGTTCGAGCGCGGCGACGTGCTGCGACACGGCGGGCGGGGTGAACGTCAGCGCCCGCGCCGCCGCGGCGATGCCGCCGTGCTCGGCCACCGCCAGCAACACCCGCAGACGCCGCACGTCGAGCATGAAGTGATACTACAAACCCGCCGAAGGATTCGTTACTGGCGCTTACGGCCGGCGGGTCGCACGCTGGGGGCATGACTCTGGGCTCGGTACTGACGGCGATGGTGACCCCCTTCGACGACCACCTGCGCGTCGACGAGGAGGCCTTCGTGTCCCTTCTGCACCACGTGCTGAACACCGGGTCGGACGGCGTCGTGGTGGCCGGCACCACCGGCGAGCCGGCCACGCTCACCGTCGCCGAACACCTCCGGCTGATCGAGCTGGCGTGCACCGAGCGCCCCGCCGGGACGCGGGTGATCGCCTCGACCGGCTCGAACAACACCGCGCACGCCTGCGAGCTGAGCGCCCGCGCCGTGGAGCTGGGTGCCGACGCCGTCCTGTCGGTGGCGCCGTACTACAACCGGCCGAACCGCCGCGGCATCGTCCGGCACTACGCGGACGTCGCCAAGGCCGCGAGCAGGCCCGTCGTGCTGTACAACGTCCCGGCCCGCACCGGTGTCGACCTGCCCAACGACCTGCTCGCCGAGCTGGCCCAGCTCGAGCACGTCGACTACGTCAAGCAGGCCGACGACGCCAGCCTGGCTCCCGTCGACGGGCTGGGCCTGTACGCGGGCAACGACGACCTCTTCGCCCGCACCCTCGACCTCGGCGGCTGCGGCGGCGTGCTGGTCGCGAGCCACGTCGCGGGCCCGCTGATGCGGCGGATGGTCGACGAACCCGAGCGGTGCGCGGAGCTCGACGAGTCGCTGCGGCCGCTGTACCGGGCGCTTTCGGTGACCACCAACCCGATCCCGATCAAGGCGGCACTCAACCTGCTCGGCCACCGCGTCGGCGGCCTGCGGCTCCCCCTGGTCGAGGCGGACGAGACGGAGAGCGAGGTCGTCCGCGCCGCGCTGGCGGCCCTGCCGGGGGGACTCGGCCAGCGGGCGCGGTGACGGGCGGACCCCGAGCCCCACCGCCACGGAAAACTCCTCGCCCGTGCAACGTCGCGGCGCACAACTCCGTTTGATCACCGGTTGAGCGGCGGCCGGTGATGCGTCGCCGCATGGTGACTGGAGGGGTTGATGATCCGCAGAGGGGCTCGCTCGGGCCTGCTCGCCGCCGTACTGGCCGCCGGGGTGGTCGTGCCGGCCGCGGCGGCCGCGCCGCCGGCGGTGGCCGGGACGCCACCCGGACCGGCCGTCACCCTGGTGACGGGGGACGAGGTCGTCTTCGGGGGGATGGACGGTGTCGTCGTGCACCCGGCGAAGGGCCGTGAACACGTCAGTTTCTACAAGCGGAAGGACGTCGACGGCGACATCCACGTCGTCCCCGAGGACGCGGTGACGCCGCTGGCGCGCGGCACGCTGGACCCGCGGCTGTTCGACGTCACCGAGCTGGTGCGGGACCGGTACGACGACGCGTCGCGGCGCACGCTGCCGCTGATCGTCGACTACAAGGGGCGCACGCCACGGGCGGCCGGCGCGCGGGTCACCCGCGAGCTGCCGGCCATGAGCGCCGCCGCGGTGTCCGTCGAGCGGTCCGGCACGTTCTGGGCCACGGCCCGGAACGCGGAGCACGTGTGGCTGGACGGTCCGGTGCAGGCGAGCCTGGACCACAGCGTCCCGCAGATCGGCGCGCCCGCGGCGTGGGCGGCCGGCTACACGGGTGCGGGCACCACGGTCGCCGTGCTGGACACCGGCATCGACGCCACGCACCCGGACCTGGCCGACGCGGTCGTGGGCGCCAGGAACTTCACCGACAGCGACACCGACGACGACCGGTTCGGGCACGGCA
Organism: Actinophytocola sp.; assembly: GCF_045807065.1. GTDB lineage: Bacteria > Actinomycetota > Actinomycetes > Mycobacteriales > Pseudonocardiaceae > Actinophytocola. The sequence continues at coordinate 12,206 of NZ_JBJMIE010000707.1, forward strand.
CGCACGTCGCCTCGATCATCACCGGCAGTGGCGCGGCGTCCGGCGGGAAGTACCGGGGTGTCGCACCGGATGCCAAGCTGCTCAACGGAAAGGTGCTGGACGACTCGGGCGGCGGCCTGGAGTCGTGGATCATCGCCGGCATGGACTGGGCCGCGCACAGCGGCGCCGAGGTGGTCAACATGAGCCTCGGCAGCCAGTTCCCGAGCGACGGCACGGACCCGATGTCCCAGGCCGTCGACCAGCTCACCGCCGACACCGGCACGCTGTTCGTGATCGCCGCCGGCAACACGGGCGGCGAGGTCACGAGCCCCGGCGCCGCGGACGCCGCGCTCACCGTCGGCGCGGTCGACCGGGACGACCAGCTCGCCGGCTTCTCCAGCCGCCGCCGGCACGGCGGTGGCATCAAGCCGGACATCACCGCGCCGGGCGTGGACATCGTCGCCGCGAAGGCGAAGAACGGCACCATCGGCGAACCGGCCGCGGACGGGTACGTGCGGCTGTCCGGCACCTCGATGGCCACCCCGCACGTCGCGGGTGCCGCGGCCATCCTCGCCGGCGAGCACCCGGACTGGACCGCGGCCCAGCTCAAGCCCGCGTTGACGGGTAGCGCGAAGCCGACCGCCGGGGTGAGCGTGCTCGACCAGGGCGCCGGCCGCGTGGACGTCGCCAGGGCCGTCACCGCGACCGTGTCCGCGACGACGGCGAGCCTCGACGAGGGCACCGCGCAGTGGCCCCACGACGACGACCAGCCGATCGCGAAGACCCTCACCTACACCAACTCCGGCGCCGAGCCGGTCACGCTGGACCTCGCCGCCGCGGTCACCGGTCCCGACGGAGCCGCTGCCCCGCAAGGGATGTTCACGTTCACCCCGGCGCGGCTGACGGTCCCGGCGGGCGGGCAGGCGAGCGCGACCGTCACGACCGACACGACCGTCGACGCGGCCGACGGCCGGTACGAGGGCGCGGTCGTCGCGACGGGTGACGGCCAGTCGGTGCGGACGCCGGTCGCCGTGACCCGGGAGGTCGAGAGCTACGACGTGACCGTGCACGCCGTCAACCGCGACGGCGCGCCGACCGACATGTACTGGTTCGAGTTCGTCGACGTGAACCACCGCGCGGGATACGGGGACTACGACCCGTCCGGCACGGTCGTCACGCGGGTGCCGAAGGGCGAGTTCTTCCTCGACGGCCTCGTCCAGAGCGAGATCGGCGGGGGCCGGTACGACGCCGCCGAGTTCGTCGAGCCGTCCCTGGTGGTCGACGGCGACACCGAGGTCGTGCTCGACGAGCGGCAGGCGAAGCCGGTCGGCTTCCACGTGGACAGGCCGAACGCGAAGGTGGGCGCCGCGCGGTGGCGGTACCAGATGCGAACGGCGTGGGGTGCGGTCGAAACGACGGCCTACCTGCAGGACTTCACGACCGCCCTGTTCAGGCCGTCCACCACCTCGGCGCCGGGCCGGTTCACCTTCTCCGCCGAAGCACGCATGGGGGAGTGGAACGGCACGTCCTTCGACGGCAGCCCGTACCTCTACAGCGTGCGGCACACCGACGACGGCGGGGTGCCCCGGACGCTGGACTGGACCTTCCCCGACTCGGGCCTGGCGAAGGTGCGCTCCGAGCACGCGGCGGCGACGCCCGGCGTGGTCGGCTACCGGGAGAACTTCCTGGTCGTGCCGCTGCCCGGCGCGCTGACCGAGTACTACACGCCGAACGTGCCGTGGGACGGCCAGTTCATCGAGATGGTCGACCCCGCGACCTTCGACTTCGTCTCGGTGGTCGACCAGATCCGGGAGCGCAGCTTCCCGCGCGGCCGCACCACGACGGAGCGGTGGAACGTGGGCGTGTTCAACCCCGCGCTGCCCAACGGCTCGTCGGGTCCGTGGTACTTCGCGGCGCGGCAGGGTGACCAGGTCCGGTTCGCGCTGCCGCTGTTCACCGACCAGGGCCAGGGCCGGGCCGGCTCCGCCAACGCCGACGGCACGACGACGCTGCTGCGCGACGGCGTGGTCGTCGGCGAGTTCCCGGGTGCCGGGGTCGGCCTGTTCACGGTCGATCCCGGACAGGCGCGGTACACCCTGCGCACGTCCGCCGACCGGTCCTCCTACGCCGCACTGTCCACTCAGGTCAGCGCGGAGTGGACGTTCACGTCGGCGCACGTGCCGGGCGAGGAGCCCGCGCTCCTGCCGCTGCTGGCCGTCCGGTTCGCGCCGGACCTCGACGGCCACAACGCGGCCCCGGCGGGCAGGCGGTTCACGATCCCGGTGTACGTGCAGCGCAACGGGAGCGACGAGGTCGGTCCGGTGGGCACCCCGACCGTCGACGTGTCCTACGACGACGGGAAGACCTGGCGAGCGGCGAAGGTGGACCGCACCCGCGGCGGCTGGCGGGCGGTGGTCGACCACCCGACGGGCGCGGTGTTCGTGTCGCTGCGCTCGAGCATCAGCGACCCCGACGGCAAC
>NZ_JBJMIE010000708.1:0-6813 GCF_045807065.1 Actinophytocola sp.
AGCACCAGCAGAGCCTGCTGGCCAGGGTTGAGCGCCCGCCACACCGAACCGATCTCCCGACGGTGGGCGCGGACCAGGCCGGACACGAAAGTGAGGGTCTGACGGGACAACGGCAGCGCCGCACGGTAGAACAACACCTGAAGCCCCTGGAGTTCCTACAGAACGATCTTGGTCGAAAGCTCTGCTACCAGGGGCTTCGCCACATCCAGGCGCCGACACGCCGATGATCATCAACCTGTGATCAAACCAGAAGCCTTACCCGCCAACACATCCCAACCAGGATGAAAACGGCTCACTGTGCGCAACGGCCACCCGCTCATTATCGACGTAGACCACCCGGCACTTCGGTGATGCCGCTTGAGCGATCTCATGCACATTCCCGATGGTGCAGCATTCGGTGTTTCGGTATCCACTTCTGCGGGGATCCAGTCGCCTAGTTCAGACATGCGAGCCTCACTGGTTCCCGTAGCGGCAGATGGCGGTGAGGCCATTAGGAGCGGTTACAGTAAGCCGTCTTGCGGTCAAGTCGGCCAGCGACGATTCCTGCCGACAACCCGGAGATGTTTGACGTTGAACGGGTTGCGACGGCCGCGAGCCGGCCCGGGGTGCGCGGGAAGACCTCGACGCCAGTTGGTAGAGCCTCGGCAGGCGCAGCAAGGTGGGGGGTGCGCCTGCCGAGGCTCGGCCGAGTCTGAGAAAACCCGGCCATGTCGAAGACGCCTGGGGGATGGCGACCCGACACACTGGGAGTGAAGTCGATGGCTCTGCCAACAGTTGGCGATGCGATCGCGATCTCACCGGCGGCTGGGAGGTACACCAGTCCGACACGGAGTTGGACTGGCTGCGGCCCCTCGTCGGTGTGCTGGGCCGCGGTGTTGGCCGTGCATCGCGACCCACTCCGGTTCCCCACGGACAAGCCTGGGTGACGCTGCGTGCTCCACCCCATGACTGCGGCAGGACCTGCCAATGTGATGATCGCTCAAGTATTGCCCGGCGAATCCAACATGTCGACATGATCACCTCCGGCAACAGGAGGTGACGCTAGGAGCGCAAGCTCGCGAGCAGATAACACGTAGCGTGCTACTACCCGATCGGAGGTATGACGACTCGGCCTACCTCTACCGCGAGAACACCCCGAGCTTGATCGCTAGCTCACGCAGTGGAGGGCTAATCCGGCGCTGACGCTCAACCAGCTCGTCGACGACCTGCCGAGGCAGGGTCTGGTACATGATCCATTCGGGAGCCACCTGGTCCATCGACAGCAGCACCGCCAGCGCCCGCTCGTCCTGGTCCAGCCGCAGGTATGTGAGCGCGAGGTCGGCCATGTGCCGGGCGCGGACTGCTAACGGTAGATCCGCGTCCCTCGGCAGAGCACGTGCGGCCGCCAGGGCGACATCCCAGTCGTCCTGAACGACGGCACAGTCGACCGTCAACATCGCGACCTTAGCCGGTCCGAACGTCGTCTGGTGAACGGACCGCTCATGCCCGATTCGGGTCGCCATCTCGGTGGACACGTCGAGCAGCGCGTCGACGGTCGACCGTCGGTTGGCGCGTGCAGCCGAGGTCGCCGCGGTGATCGTGAGCAGGCCGTAGGTGGACAGCTGCGACTCTGACACAGCGCCGGCTGGCTCGATGTCCTTCGCGGCGATCGTGGCGACACGTTCGGACTCGTCGTAGCGGCCCTGAACGAGGAGTTGCCAGGACACCGAGATGCGCAGCGACGCGTACAGCAAGGGATCGCCGCTGTCCCGGGCAGCGCGCAGCGCTTCGCGGATCGCGAGCCACGCCGCGTCCGGCTGGCCAAGGTGAACTAAGGTATCGCCGGCCACCTGGTAGGCGCGGGCTAGCGCATGTGAGGCCTGAGGCCGCTCGGCGGTGGGCACAGTGGCTGCCGTGGCGCGGGCCTGCATCAGCGCGTTGGGCAACAGCTCGGACAGCAGTTCATAGCGGCCGGCCCAGTACGCGCCCCACAAGTAGGTGACAGTGCGCTCGGTCTCGTCGAGCGGGAGCGGCGCGGTGTTGACGATATCTCTGTCGAGGAGGTCGTCCACCGGAGTGAGGGCTTGGCGGATCGCGACAACACCGCCGGTCGAGGGGATGGCGCTGGGCTTTTCGAGTAGCACCGGCAGCGGGACGTCGAGCGCGCGGGCGATGCGTTGCAGGCTGTCGACGCGAGCGGTGTGTCGCTGGCCTTGCTCGAGCTGGCGGATGAGGCTGACGCTCACCTGTGCTCGATCAGCAAGTTCTTGCTGGGTGAACAGCTTGCCGCGCAATTGCTGGATGCGCGCGCCGATAGGGGTGCGGCCGTCCATGGGGAGCCACCTTCTTCGCGGTTCGCCTCTTCGCCGCCCTCGCCTGTCGACCGGGGCGTTCCTCCGTGAAGAGGTATCTGTCCAGGCTACCTGGTTACTCATCGACGCTCTGCACTACGACAACACCCTGCCGCGTGAGTGTTGAGCGTCATTCCGCGTGAGGAACTGAGAAGCGCAGCATGGTCGTCGACCGGGGTACCCGCCGTTCTGCCCGAGGAGCGAGTCCGGTGACCGTGCTGATGATCCCCTTACACCAGCGATGACGGTGGCCGGTTGACGGTGGGCTGACGCCGCCGCCGCTGTCATGCTGATGTGGCGTTCTGTGGGTGCGCGGGCAGGTCGGACGGGACGCGGCGCGCGCAGCGCAGAGACGTAGCGGTCCCCGGCCATCGCGAGTGGCCGGGGACCGTCACGTGTCGGGGCGCCGGTAATGGGTCTCAGAGACGGAGCTCGGGGTTCCTGACGCGGTCGAGGAACGCTTCCCACTCGGTGGCGGTGAACGCGAGGATTGGGCTTGCGGCACCAAGCTTAGTGTCGCGCACACCGGTCAGGCCGGGTACAGACCCGACCTCGACACAGCCGTTCTCCTGGCCCTGGCTGAAGCTGGCTTTGTGCCAGTTGGTCGCGGTGGCGAGGGCGGAGACGGCGTCCTCGTACCTCATGGTGATCACAGATCCTTTGCTATCTGGCGGATGAACGCCGGGGAGTCCTCCGGCTTGGTGGCCTGCACACGCAAGCGGGTCAGGGCGTTGCGGTACTTGGTGATCTCTTCCAGCTCCTCGTAGTAGTAGCCCTTGACGAGGGTTTCCACGTAGACGCAGCCTGGGTAGTTCTCCAGCTCCGGGGGTGCGACCAGCAGTGTGAAGGTGCCCTCGGTGCCAGTGTGCGCGCCCGCGTCGAGCGGAACGACCTGGACGTCGACGTTCGGCCGCTCGGCCAGCTCCGCGAGGTGATTGAGCTGGCCTTTGGTGACGTCGGGACTGCCGACGACGCGTCGTAGCGCGGCCTCGTCGATCACTCGCCAGACTTTCGCTGGCTGCTCGCGCTCCAGGACCTCGCGCTGCCGGGCCATGCGCAGCTCGACCAGCTGATCGATCTCCGTGGTCGGCAGATCGGAGTACCCGGCCCGGATGACGGCCTCGGCGTAGTCCGGGGTCTGGAACAGCCCTGGCGGTACCAGCGCGTCCCAGCCCTCGATCTGCGGTGAGGAGGACTCCAGTCCGAGGAACAGGTTGAAGTAGCTGCGGACATGGGGGCCGAACCCGATCCACCAGTCCTTGCCCTTCTTCGCCCGGTCCCGCAGGTCGTGGAAGAACTCGGCTCGCTCGGTCTGGCCGTAGATCTCGAGCAGTTTGTCCAGCTCCAGCGGTTTCGGCAACGACCGGCCGGACTCGATGTGGCCGATGCCGGGCGTGCTGCCCTTGATCGCCTGTGCGACTTCGTCGCGGCCGAGGTCCTTGCTGTCGCGCATGCGCCGCATCTCGACGGCGAACCACCACTTGAGCGCTGTGGGGCTCTGCGCTGCCGCCACCGCGGTCTCCTCTCTCGTCTCCGCGTCCGGTGTCAGGCCGTAGCCGGCCATGATCACGAGTTCACCCATTCGGAGCCCTTACATTTTGAGCACTATCAGATGTAGCGTGCTCATTATGACCCGGCTCACTATGTGGTCTGACGCTACTCGGTAGTCGAGGTCTTACCTGGGACGACTCGCCCTCTTCCCGGCGTAGCCGGCTCTGGCGTCCACAGCATGGCGGTGGCCTCGGCCCGATCTCGCGTCTACCGGGGTCACCGTCTTCCACACGGTTGGGAGCGGTGATGGCCGAGAACCTGCTGAGCACGCAGGAACAGTCGAGGCCGAGCGGGCTGTACGTAGTGACTGTCCGCGGGCAACACGAACGGTTTCCCGCATCGAACGCCCAGCTGGCACATGATGCGGCGGCCGAGCTGCGCCGCAGAGTTCCCGGCATCGACATCTCCTGGATGCTGGTACCCGACGCCCCGGCTCCCGCCGAGTTCTGCGGCCGTTATCTGCCGGGGAACGAGCTGGCGGAATCCCTGCGGGTGGCCCACCTGTTCCTGCTCTCACCCGGCGTCGCGGTCGACGAGGCCACCGTGCTCACGGCCCGGTGCGGTGAACCGATCCGCGCCGACCTGCTGGAGATCCTGCCCGGATGGGTCGGCGGGATGCCCTGCAACCGCTGCCTAGCCCTCATCCCGGCCCCGGACGCGCCGGCTGGGGAGATCACCCAGCAAGCCAGCGAAGAGCCGCTGCGGCGTCCGCGCCACGAACTGGGCACCACGTCCGCACTGGCCGCAGTCGACCAGCGGCACACCGAGCCCCGGTGGCCGGACATCGACGTCGATCCCGGCTCGGACACCCCGATCGCCCGAGAGGTTTTGGCGGACCTCCACCACGGCCGCCTCGGCGCCGCCGACTCCGAAGCACGGGCGGCCGGGTGATGCCCGGATTCCTCGACGCGGCGGACACGGCCCGAGGCGTGACGCGTCGGCTGCCGCAAGGTTCCTGCCCCGTTCCCTCCTGTGTGAAAGGCCAGGCCCAGACCATGACCACATCCGCCCTGTCCCCGGACCCCGAGACCGTCAGCGCCGAGCGAGCACCGCAGGCACCGGACGACCCACGCCAGATGCCGTTACTGCGGCTGGTGCACTCCCCCGAGCCCGAGGAACCGGCCTACGTGCCGGGCGCGTTGCAGCGCGACGGCGACCACAACCGGGTCCGTGCGCTGATCCACGAGTCCCATCCCTCTATCGAGTACGCGACCCAGCGTTATCGGCAGGCCGAGGTCGTGGTGCACGTGTTCCGCGACGCCGCAGACGGCACCTACGCCGTGCTGTACCACCGCACGTCAGGGCGGAACACGGTCAAACAGTCACGCGGCATGCGCCCGCTGTGGCAGGAACTGCTGGCGCTGTTGTGTTACTGGGACGCCTCCGGCCGTGGCTAAGCCCCCGGATGCCGGCGCGGTGCCTGCCATGCCCGGGTGGCCGGGCCTGTTCAACGCGGCCGTTCTGCATCGGGTCGAGCCCGGCGACGAACACCGCCTGCGCAGGGCCAACGGCCACACCTTCGGCTTGTCCCACTGTGGTGTGGCCTGCCTGCCGCCGCCCCGGATCACCGCAGGACGCCGCTGGCGCCCGGTCTGCTGGCCGCACCGCTCCGATGACTCCGGCGCTGACCTCGACCCCAGCCCCCGACCGGGGCCAGCGCCGGACCCTGAACCCGAAAGTGAGCAGGTGCCGCCGCCACGTTCACACCGGGACAGCGGCCGATTCGCGCCGCGACATCCGAGTTCCCCGGGTCCTACGGGTCGCTAGGCCCGTGGTCGATGTTCGCGATCCCGAAAGGAGGCGACGTTTCGCGCATGCAGTGGTACGGCTAGTGACGGCCGCTGCATCCGTTCCAGGCCAAACAGTCCCTGCACCACCTGATCACGTAGGAGGAAGCACCATGTCAGCACCCGCCATTCCCACCGTGGACGTCGTTGCGGAGTTCGACCTCGACCTGCAGGTCATCACCGATGTCGACTCCGGCGTGGCCGCGCCCTGCGACACCAGCGACGGGTGCGACCCCACGTGCGCGTCGTCGTGCGTCAGCAACGTGTGAGTTGACCCTGTTCGGGCTGGGGCCCGGTAGTGCTGCGGGCTCCAGCCGCCCTCACGATTGTCCGAACTGCTGGAGAAACGGATGCACACCTCGACCAGGACGCCGCTCTACCAGCACTGCGGGGTCGGCCTTCTCCGCGCTGCGGCAGCGCCGCTGAGCTGGCTTCCCGAACGGTGGCCCGATCCGGCCGACACCGAGGCGTGCCGCGCCTGGCTGCACGAGGTGTGGTCGCATCCCGGCCTCGCCGACGCGATCCGCTATGCCAGCCCCGGGCTGGCGGGCCGGGTCGACGCCATGGGCGCCGATGACGACGGCGCCGTCCCGGCCAAGCAGGTCCGCCGCGTCACGCTGGCCACGGTCCGCTACCTGCTGCGCGCCGCCGGCCGCCACACCCCGTTCGGCCTGTTCGCCGGTGTCGCCTCGGTGACCGTAGAACCCGGAGTCGGGCCGCAGTGGGGCGAGGGGCATCAACCGGCCGCGCGAGCTGATACCCAGTGGCTCGCCGAGGTCATCGACCGGTTGGAGGCGTGTCCTGAGCTGCTGGACCGGCTGGACGTGGTGTTCACCAACCTCGCCACTGCGCGAGGTGGCCGGCTCGAAGCGCCGCAGGGCCCGAACCGCATCACCGCCCGCTACACCGGCGCGGTCCGTGCGGTCCGGTCCGCGTCCGCATCGCCCATCCGCTTCGCCGACCTGACCAGCAAACTCGCGGAGACCTTCCCCGCCATCGACCGCGTCACGGTCCGCGCCATGCTCACATCCCTTGTCCAGCAAGGGTTTCTCATCACCTTCCTGCGCGCACCGGTCACGGTGACCGATCCCCTCGCGCACCTGATCGGCCGCCTGCACCAGGCGCAGGCGCACACCGTGCCGACG
>NZ_JBJMIE010000709.1:0-24392 GCF_045807065.1 Actinophytocola sp.
CGCATCGTCAGGCCGTGGGACACCACCAGCACCGTGTTCGGGTGGGTGTCGTCCTTCGCCGTCCGCAGCTCCAGCTCGTTCAGGAACGACGCCACGCGGTCGTCGACGTCCGCGCCCGACTCGCCGTGCGGTAGCCGGTAGAAGAAGTGGCCGAACTCGTTGCGGCGCTGCTTCTCCACCTCCTGCTCGACCGGGTCCTGCAGGTTGCCCCAGTCCTGCTCCCGCAGCCGCGGCTCGGTCACCACCCGTTCGGTCGCCACGTCCAGCAGCGCGAACGTCCGCAACGCGCGCACGTAGGGACTGACGTACGCCGCGACCGGGCCCGGGTGCAGCAGCGCTCGCACCGCGGGGCCGGCCGCCCGCGCCTGCGCCTCGCCCCGCACCGTCAGCGGCAACGCGTGGTCCGGCGTGCGCGTGTACGCCAGCTCGTCGATGTTTCCCAGGCTTTCCGCGTGCCGCAGCAGGATGATCCGCACGGCGCTATCGTGCCTTCTCGCGGACTATTACAGTTCCACCGGCGACCAACGCGAGGAGTGTCACATGATCAAGTATGTCGCGCTGTACCGGCAGCCCGTCGACGCCGGGGCGTTCGACAAGGCGTACTTCGAGTCGCACAAGCCGCTCATCGACAAGGTTCCCGGGCTGGTCCGGCAGGAGATCGCCAAGGTCAACCGCACGTTCGTGCCCAACTTCCTCGAGGGCAGCGAGCCGTACCTCATCGCCGAGCTGTACTTCGAGTCCAAGGACGCCATGAAGGCCGGGTTCGCCTCGCCCGAGTGGCAGGCCGCCGGCGCCAACCTCACCGAGATCGGTGGCATGGAGCTGGTCGCCATGTTCTCCGCCGAGGTCGTCGAGTGAGCCACGGACACCACGACCGGCGACCGCGGAAAGAGCCGTGAAAGCCGCGGTCGTCGGTGGCGGGACCATGGGTGCGGGCATCGCGCACGTCCTGCTCGCCGCCGGCAACGAGGTAACGGTCGCCGAGGCCGGCGCCGACCGTGCGGCCGCCGCGAAGGACGCCGTGGCCGCCTCGCTGGGAAAGGCCGAGCAGCGGGGCAAACTCGGCACGTCCGCACAGGAACTGCTCGAACGTCTCGACGTGGTGCCGGCCGTCGACCAACTCCCCCGCACGACCGAACTGGTCATCGAGGCCGTGCCGGAGGACGTCGCCCTCAAGCGGCGGGTGTTCGCCGACGTCCGCGCGGCCTGCCCGAACGCGCTGCTCGCCTCCAACACGTCGTCGCTGTCGATCAGGAGCCTGGGCGACGACATCATCGGCATGCACTTCTTCAACCCCGTGCCCGTCCAGGCGCTCCTGGAGCTGGTCGTGCACGACGACCTCGACCCCGCCCGGGTCATCCAGGCCCGCGACTGGGGTGAGTCGCTCGGCAAGACCGTCATCGAGGTGCGTGACTCACCCGGTTTCGCCACCTCGCGGCTCGGCGTGGTGGTCGGGCTCGAGGCCATCCGCATGCTGGAGGAGGGCGTCGCGTCCGCGACGGACATCGACACGGGCATGCGCCTCGGGTACGGCTGGCCGATGGGTCCGCTGCGGCTCACCGACCTCGTCGGACTCGACGTGCGCCTGTCGATCGCCGAGCACCTGACCAGGGAGCTGGGGCCCCGGTTCACCCCGCCCGAGCTGCTGCGGAACAAAGTGGCGCGCGGTGAGCTGGGCCGCAAGACTGGTCGTGGATTCTTCGACTGGTGACAGGGGAGCGGAACTTGATCATCCGGCCGCCACGGGACGCCGACGACGAGCAGATTCACGAGGTGGCCAGGCTGGCGTTCGGTGGTGCCCGCGAACCGGGACCGGACAGCCTCTGGTCCAACCAGCCGGGCTGGCACGGGCTCGTGGCCGAGCTGGACGGGCGGATCGGCGGCACCCTGAAGGTCCGTGACTACCAGCAGTTCTTCGGCGGCACGGCGGTGCCGATGGGCGGCATCTCGACCGTCGCCGTGGCACCGGCCGGACGCGGGCACGGTGTCGCCACCGCCCTGCTCGACGCGGTCCTGCCCGAGATGCGCGACCGCGGGCAGTGCGTCTCCGCGCTCTACCCGTCCGTGCCGGCGCTCTACCGGAGCCGCGGCTGGGAGCAGACCGGCAACTACGAGCGCGTGAAGCTGCGGCCCGAGCTGTTCGCCCTCCTCCCCGCGGCACGCCTGGTCATGCGCCACGCGACCGAGGCCGACCTGCCCGCGCTGCACGACTGCTACCTGCGGTTCGCGCGGACCGTCGACGGCATGCTCGACCGCTCGACGGCCGCATTCCAGCTGGAGCGGCTCCTGGAGCTGGACATCGTCGAGGTCGCGCCCGGCGAGGACGGCACCGTGCGCGGCTACCTCACGGGCGAGCGGCGGGAGGGCGACACGCTGATCATCCACGACCTGGTCGCCGACGACCGGGAGACCGCGCTCGGCCTGTTCGCGAACCTCGGCCGCTGGGCCGGCATCCTCACCGAGATCTCGTTGCGGATCAACGACCCCGCCTGGTGGCAGCTGCTCATGACGCAGCCGATGCTGCACGAGGTGCGCAACCACCCGTGGATGCTGCGGGTGGTCGACCTGCCGGCGGCGGTCGCCGCACGTGGCTGGCCGAACGCGGCGTACCTGGCTTCGACGAGCGTCGACATCGAGGTCGTCGACGAGCACGCGCCGTGGCAGGCCGGGCGGCACCGGCTGGTCGTGGACGGCGGCAAGGTGGTCTGTGAACCCGGTGGCGACGGCACGGTTCGGCTCCAGGCCAGGGCGCTCGGCCCCTGGTACGCGGGCTCGGCGGACACGGCCATGCTGCGGCGGGGCGGCCTGCTCGACGGTGACGCCTCCGCCGCCCGCGTCCTCGACCTCCTGACCGGCGCGCCGCGCCTACCTCGAATGGCCGACTCGTTCTGATCCTCTCAGGCAAGTCTCAGCACACTGGGTAACACTGACGGGCATGCGCATCCTCGTTGTCGACGACGACCGTGCCGTTCGCGAGTCGCTGCGGCGGTCGCTGCAGTTCAACGGCTACCAGGTCGACCTGGCCACCGACGGCCAGCAGGCGCTGGAGTCGGTGTCCACCGCCCGGCCCGACGCCATGGTGCTCGACGTGATGATGCCGAGGGTGGACGGCCTGGAGGTGTGCCGGCGGCTGCGCGGCACCGGTGACGACCTGCCGATCCTGGTCCTCACCGCGCGTGACACCGTCTCCGACCGGGTCGCCGGCCTCGACGCGGGCGCCGACGACTACCTGCCGAAGCCGTTCGCGCTGGAGGAGCTGCTCGCGCGGCTGCGTGCGCTGCTGCGGCGCCGCACGTTCGACACCGCGGGCGGGCCGCCGCCGCAGACGCTGAGCTTCGCGGGCCTGGAGCTGGATCCGGGCACCCGCGATGTCAAGCGCGGCGACCGGCCGATCAGTCTGACCAGGACCGAGTTCGCGCTGCTCGAGCTGCTGCTCGCGCACCCCAAGCAGGTGCTGACCCGCGGTCGCATCCTCGAGGAGGTCTGGGGCTACGACTTCCCGACCTCCGGCAACGCGCTCGAGGTGTACATCGGCTACCTGCGTCGCAAGACCGAGGCCGACGGCGAGCCCCGCCTGATCCATACCGTGCGCGGCATCGGCTACGTGCTGCGGGAGACGCCGCCGTGATGCTGCTCGCCACGCCGCCGACCGGCAAGAAGCGGGTGTCGCTGCGGTCACGGGTGACGATGCTCGCGGCCAGCTGCGTGGCCGGCGCGGTGGCGCTCGTGTCGCTCGGCGCGTACTTGACCGTGAAGGAGAACCTCTACCAGCAGGTCGACGACTCGCTGCGGCAGAAGGCGCAGGACACGGTCCAGTCGGAGTGGATCGCGCAGACGCCCTCCGGGGACGTCCCCGTCGGCCTGCTCGGGGTGTCCGGCGTGGAGGTGGCACTGGTCAGCCCGGACGGGTCGATACTCTTCGGCGATCCACGCAACCTGCCGCCGATCTCCTCGGCCGAGCTGGCGGTCGTGCACGAGTCCGACCACTCGAACATCCGGACCGATCAGAAGAAGGACTCCCGCGTCGTCTCCGTGGCCTACCAGGGTGACGTGCTGGTGATCGCCCAGTCGCTGGACCCGACGAAGAAGCAGCTCGGCGACCTGGCGCTGGTGCTGTTCCTGATCGGTGGCGCCGGTGTGGTCGTCGCGGCGGTCGCGGGCACGGCCGTGGCCCGGACCGGGCTGGCACCCGTGCAGCGGCTGACCAGGGCCACCGAACGCGTTGCCCGTACAGGTGACCTGCGTCCGATCCAGGTGGACGGCGACGACGAGCTGGCGCGGCTGTCGCACAGCTTCAACCTCATGCTCGGCGCGGTCGCCAACGCGCAGATGCGGCAGCGGCAACTCGTCGCGGACGCCGGCCACGAGCTGCGCACGCCTCTGACGTCGATGCGCACCAACCTCGAACTGCTGCTGGCGGCGGAGAAGCCGGACACGCCACAGCTGTCGGAGGCGGACAAGGTGGAGATCCACAGCGACGTGCGTGCGCAGCTGGACGAGCTGACGCAGCTCATCGGCGACCTGGTCGAGCTGGCCCGCGAGGACGCGCCGCCGCTCACGTACGAGGCGGTGGACATGGTCGAGGTCGTCGAACAGGCGCTGGCCAGGGCGCGGCGGCGGGCCGGCGAGGTGAACTTCGAGGTGGAGCTGCACCCGTGGTTCCTCCTCGGGGAGCCGCACACGCTGGAGCGAGCGGTGCTGAACCTGCTGGACAACGCGGTGAAGTTCAGCCCGGCGGGCGGGACCGTGCGGGTGGAACTGCGGCCCGCCGCCGACGGGTACGCGTTCCTCCAGGTGGCCGACGCGGGGCCGGGGATCAAGGACGCGGACCTGCCGCACGTGTTCGACCGGTTCTACCGTTCGGACGAGGCGCGGACCCTGCCCGGCTCCGGGTTGGGGCTCGCGATTGTGAAAAGTGCCGCGGAGAGGCACGGTGGAGCCGTGTTCGCGGGTAGGTCGGCCGATGGCGGGGCACTCATCGCGATGAGACTGCCCGGAAGTTCGGAGCCAATTCTCTAGGTCCGCAAAGGTTGGTCTCAGGCCGTTCTCAGGACCAGGGCGGAAGGTAGTCACATGACCGAGGACAACCGGCCAACGAATCCGGCGCCGGGACAACCGAACAGGGAAGCGGCTGAGTGGTACGCCAGGCCGGCGGACCAAGGGGAGACAGCCGCGTCGGGGCGTGAGGTTGCCGCGGGGCCGCCTGCGGGAGTTGGGGAGGAACCGAGGGGAGCCGCGCCGGATGGGGCGGCACCACAGGGAACGCCGGGGGAGGTGGCGGAGTCGGGGGACCGGTTCGGTCATTCACAGTGGGGGGTCGCTCACGGGGTCGGGGAGGGCCCTGAGCGACCCTCTGCTGCGTACAACGCGGGGGAGGTGCCTGGCCGGCCGGAGGTGTCGGGGAACGCGCCGGCGGGTTGGGTCGCGGGAACGCCGGGCGAGATGTCGGGCTCGCCCGGCGTGGCACGAGGTCAGTGGGTGCCAGGACAGCCGGAAGGGCAGGGATTCGGGATGCCGCAGGGCGAGTGGAGCGCTGGGCCGGCACAACCGGGGAACGAGTGGACCGGTCAGGGCCAACCAGGCAGTGAGTGGGCGCGACCGCCCCAGGAGACCGTGGTCTTCGGGTCGGCCGGGCAGGGCGGCGGTGGCACACCGCCGGCGGGCACCAACTACCTGCTCCGGCCGAGCCAGCCGCAGCCGCAGTCCCCACCGCAGCCCGAGCAGCAGCGGAAGGGCAGGGGCGGGCTGGTCGCGGGCGTCGCGGTGCTGGCGTTGCTCGTCGGGGGCGGTGCCGGCGCGCTCGGGGGGTATCTGGTCGCCGACTCGAACACGTCCAACGCGCCGGCGTCGAACGCGCTGGACCAGGCGCCGCCTGCCGACCAGACGTCGTCGTCGGCGCCCGCCGGCACGGTCGAGGCGGTGGCCCAGAAGGTCTCGCCGACCGTGGTGCAGCTGCAGGTCGAGGGCCGCCAGGCCGCCGGCGAGGGCTCCGGCTTCATCATCAGCTCCGACGGGCTGATCGTGACCAACAACCACGTGGTCGAGGTCGCCGCCGACGGCGGGAAGATCACGGCCGTGTTCGCGGACGGCTCCCAGACGCCCGCGAAGGTCATCGGCCGGGACCCGACCTCGGACGTGGCCGTGGTCAAGGCCGAGGACAAGACCGGTCTGCCGGTCGTCGAGCTGGGCAGCTCCGAGGCCCTCAAGGTCGGCGAGGGCGTCGTGGCGATCGGCTCGCCGTTCGAGCTGTCCGGCACCGTGACGTCCGGCATCGTCAGCTCGCTGCACCGCCCCACCCGCGCCGGCGGCGAGGACGGCTCGCAGGCGACGGTGATGGACGCCATCCAGACCGACGCCGCCATCAACCCGGGTAACTCCGGTGGCCCGCTGGTCAACATGCAGGGTCAGGTCATCGGCATCAACTCGGCCATCTACTCGCCGCAGTCCTCCAGCAGCAGCCAGGGTGGCTCGGTCGGCATCGGCTTCGCCATCCCGATCGACCAGGCGCGGCGCACGGCCGACGAGATCGTCAAGACCGGCAAGGCGACGCAGACCATCCTCGGCGTGAGCGTCCGGGACAACCAGGACGGCGGCGCGCTGGTCGTGGACGTCACCGGCGGCGGCCCGGGCGAGCAAGCCGGACTGAAGTCCGGAGACGTCGTCACCAAGCTCGACAACCGGCGCATCGACACCTCAGACGCGCTGGTGGCGGCGGTCCGGTCGCACAAACCCGGCGACAAGGTTCGGCTTGAGTTGAGCAACGGTTCGCGCACAGTTGAAGCGACCCTTGCCGGTCAGACCGTCGAGCCACAATGATTGGTCGGGAACTGCTCGAGTTCCCACCACGGACGCTCGGCCGCAGGACAGCGGCCGAGACCAACTCCGGCTCGATGCCCCCGAGCCGGGAGAGCCTCAAGCGGGGCTCTGCGACGCCGTACGCGGACGGTAAACCCCTCGCTCGCCCGCGTGCGGCGTCGTCCCGTCTGACAGACTTCCGCCAATGCGGCTAGCCGGTCACGCCCTCGTCGAACAACTACTGGCCTACGGCGTCGATCTCGCGTTCTGCGTGCCCGGGGAGAGTTATCTCGCGGTACTCGACGGCCTCTACGCCCACCGGGACCGCGTCAGGCTCGTCACCGCTCGGCAGGAAACCGGCGCCGCGATGATGGCCGCCGCGTACGGGAAACTCACGGGACGGCCCGGGATCTGTCTCGTGACGCGTGGGCCCGGCGCGGCCAACGCCAGTGGTGGTGTGCACGTCGCCCGGCAGGACGCGTGTCCGATGGTGTTGCTCGTCGGGCAGGTGCCCACCACCAACCGGGACCGGACCGCCTTCCAGGAGGTCGACATCCGGGCGATGTTCGCGCCGCTGGCCAAGGCCGTGTACCGGGTGGACGTGGCAGACCGGGTGCCGGAACTGGTCGCGCGGGCCATGGTGACGGCCGTGTCGGGGGAGCCGGGGCCCGTGGTGCTGGAACTGCCCGAGGACGTGCTCGCCACGGCGACGGGTGCGCCGGTCGTGCCCGCTGTACCCGCGGTCGTGCCGGCGCCGGCACCCGAGGACGTCGCCGAGTTCGTGCGCAGACTGCGTGACGCCCAGCGGCCCCTGCTCGTCGTCGGCGGCACGGGGTGGACCGTCGAGGCGACCCGTGCCGTGCGGGCGTTCGCGGAGGCGGCGGGCGTTCCGCTGGCCACCGCCGTGCGGCACCAGGACCTCGTCGACCACCGCTCGCCCGTGTTCGTCGGCACGCTCGGGCTCAACACCACGCCGGGACTGGCGAAGGCGGTCGGCGACGCCGACGTGCTCGCGTTCGTCGGGACGCGGCCCGATGCCCTGACGGTGGACGACTTCCAGCTCCTCGACGTGCCCGCGCCGAAGCAGGCGCTGCTCCACGTCCACCCGGATCCCGCTGTGCCGCAACAGGTCCACCGAGCCGACCTGGCCATCGTCGCGGGGCCCGCCCGGTTCGCGGCCGCTCTGCCCGTCGACCCCGGGCAGCCGTCGGACTGGCTGGACCGGTTGCGGGACAACTACTTGCGGGGTCCGTCGCCGGCGCCGGCCGCGGACTTCATGCGGGTACTGGACGAGCGGGTGCCCGACCCCATCATCAGCACCGGCGCCGGCGCGTACACCGCCTGGCCCCAGAAACACCACCGGTTCACCACGTACCCGTCGCAGCTCGGCACCCAGTCCGGCTCGATGGGCTTCGGGCTGCCTGCCGCCATCGCCGCGCAGTTCGTCCACCCGGACCGGCGGGCCATCGCGTTCGCGGGGGACGGGTGCTTCCTCATGACCGGGCAGGAGCTGTCCACCGCCGTCCGGTACGGCCTCACGCCGCTCATCATCGTCGTCAACAACGGTTCCTACGGCACGATCCGTGACCACCAGGCGCGGCGGTTCCCCGGCCGGGAGTACGGCACGGACCTGGTCAACCCGGACTTCGCCGCGTACGCCCGCGCGTTCGGCGCGCTGGGGGAACGGGTGCGTACCCCGACCGAGTTCGCCGCCGCGCTCGATCGGGTGGCCGGGCGTGCCGCGCTCATCGAGATCTCAGTTGACGACGGGTGAGGTGCGGACGCGCTTCAGCTCGAAGAAGCCCGGCGTGCCGGACACCAGCAGCACGCCGTCCCACAGCCGGCCGGCGTCCTCGCCGCGCGGGGTCGGCGACACGACCGGACCGAAGAACGCGTTGACCGAGCCGTCCGGCATGGTCACGTGGATCGCCGGCGTGCCGAGGTCCTCGCCCACCGGTCCGAGCCCTTCCTGGTTGCCGGCCAGCAAGGCATCGTCGTACTCGGTCGAGTCGGCGGCGTCGGCCAGCTCCACCGGCAGGTCCGCCTCCGCCAGCGCCGCCGTGTACAGGTCGCGGCCGAGCGGCTGCTTCTCCAGGTGGATCCGGTTGCCGAGCGCGGTGTAGACGGCCCGCGGGTCGCCGTACTTCTGCTCGACCGCCTTCGCGACACGGGCCGGCCCCCAGGCGGTGTCCAGCCACTCGCGGTACCAGTCCTCGACCTCCCGGTCCTTGTTGAGCAGGGCCAGGCTGAGCACGTGGAACCGAACCCGCACGTCCCGAACCCGCTCCACCTCGAGCAACCACCGCGACGCGATCCACGCCCACGGGCACTTCGGGTCGAACCACATGTCCACGTTCGTCATGCGGCAACCCTACGAAGCGGATTGGTCCCGTCCTAGAGCCAATATCGACTTGGTCCACTGAGCCAATCCGGCTTGAGCCTGCCGCTCGCCCCTGACCAGGGCGGCCTCCGGCCCCGAAATCGAGCCTAGCGCTGGGGACCGACGAACTTCTTGGGGTCGCTGACCGGTTGTCCACAGAGGCCGCCGTCGCCTGTTGCGTCGCCGGCCTCTGCTCCACGCGTCAGTGGACCCTTGCCGCGTAGTTCTTCAGTGCCACCTCGTCCGGGGAGTGCTCGCCCATGTCGGCGGCCGCGAAGGCGTCGAACAGTTCCTGGGACACCGGGATGGTGAAGGAGTCCCTCGCCTGGCGGCCCAGCTCGTGCGCGGCCGCCACGTAGTCACGCAGCGCGTGCTCGTACTCCGCGAGCGCCTTCTCATGGCTGTCCTGTGTGGACAGCTCGCCGGCCAGGACGTACGCGCCCAGCAGTGCCTGTGACGTGCCGCGGCCGGACATGGGGGACGCGCAGTAGCCGGCGTCACCCACCAGTGTCACGCGGCCGGTGGACCAGCTGGGCATGGTGATCTGGCTCAGCTCGTCGAAGTAGAAGTCCGTCGCCGCCGGCATCCTCGCCAGCAGGGACTGCGCCTCCCAGCCCACGTTCTCGTACGCCGTGCGGATCGCCTCCTCCTGCGCCTCGCGGTTCCTCGGCACGTCCTGCGCCGGGAACATGAAGAGGACTCGCAGCTCCGTGTTCTCCTTGCTGGCGAACACGTTCAGCGACCGGTCGCCGGACACGTGGGACATGCCCATGCGGTCCAGGCTCAGGTAGTTGTCCGTGCTGAACGACGCGAAGGCGTACCCCATGTGCTGGGTGAACCGCTCCTTCGGGCCGAACGCGAGCGCCCGCACCCGCGAGTGCAGGCCGTCGGCGCCGATGACGAGGTCGAACGTTCTCGTGGCGCCGCGCTCGAAGCCGACCCGCACGCCGTCCGCGTCCTGCGTCAGCGTGGCGATCGAGTCGCCGAAGACGTACTCGGTGTCGTTCTTCGTCAGGTCGTACAGGATGCGGGTCAGGTCCGTCTTGAGGACCTCCAGCTCGCCGGCGAAGATCTCGCCGGGCATGATCGCGATCTGGTTGCCGTCCGCGTCGACGACCCTCGCGTCGCCCGAGTGGGTGGCGTGGGCCCGCAGTTCGTCGAGGATACCCATCTGGTCGAGCACGCGCATCGCCGTGCCGCGGAAGTCGACGGCCAGGCCGCCGGGGCGGATCTTCTCCGCGCGCTCGACGATCGTGGCGCGGATGCCGTGGCGGTTGAGCCAGTACGCCAGAGCCGGGCCCGCGACGCTTGCCCCCGAGATCAGCACGTCCATGGTTTCTCCCTCTGCTTGTTGCCGGTGTATGTACAATGTATCTGCACTAGTTCACGGGGTTTTCCAGCTGGAATCGGCGGTAGGTGTACTAGTACGGGAAGGGAGAGCCGTGGCGGACTCGGCGGAGATCCTGGCCAGCATCCGGCGACGGATCACCTCCGGCGAGCTGAAGCCCGGCGATCGGGTGCCGTCGACGCGGCAGATCACCAGGAAGTGGGGGGTCGCCATGGCCACGGCCACCCGGGTGCTCACCGCGCTGCAGCAGGAGGGGCTCGTCGTCGCGCGGCCGGGGGTGGGCACCGTGGTGGCCAGTGCGGCTCCCCCGGACACGGACCCGGTCAGGGTCACGCCGCGTGCGCGGCGCACACCACGGGAGATCACCCGGAAGGATGTGGTGCGCACGGCCATGGCGATCGCCGACGCCGAGGGCTCGACGGCGCTGTCGATGCGTCGGGTGGCAACTGAGCTGGGGGTGGCGACCATGTCGCTGTACCGGCACGTGCCCAGCAAGGACGACCTGGTCGAGCGGATGATCGACACGGCGTTCGGGGACCACCGGTTCACCGCGCCGCCGCCGGACGACTGGCTCGCGGCAGTTCGGGACGCGGCGGTCCGGCTGTGGGAGACCTTCCGCCGGCACCCGTGGCTGCCCGCGGTCATGTCGCTCACCCGGCCCCAGGTCACGCCGAACGTCCTGGCCTACGGCGAGTGGGTGATGAGCGCGATGTCCGCGGCCGGGCTCGACCCGCGCCGGATCCTCCGGGTGCACCTGACCCTGTTCAGCTACGTCCGGGGGCTGGCCATCAACCTGGAGCCCGAGGTCCTCGCCGAGCAGGAGACCGGGCTGACCTACGCGGAGTTCATCGACACGCGGGACGCGGCCTTCGCGGCGGTCATCACGTCGGGGGCGTTCCCGACGTTCCAGGCGGTGGCGATGGACGCGGACTTCGACCTGGATCTTGACGAGCAGTTCGAGTTCGGGCTGCGGCACCTGCTCGCCGGGCTGGCCGGGTTGCCGCAGGGTGACAGGTAGGTCCGGCTACGGTGAGCGCATGGAACGGAGCGCGCAGCGGCTGGGCAGAGCCCTCATCGTGATCGTGGATGACCGCGTGGCACACGGGGAGCACGAGGACACCGTGGGTCCGCTGGTCACGGAGCTGTTGGAGGAGAACGGTTTCATCGTCGACGGGACCGTGGCGGTGGCCGGGGAGATGGTGGACATCCGCAACGCGCTGAACACCGCGGTGATCGGCGGTGTCGACGTGGTGATCACCGTGGGCGGCACCGGCGTGTCCCCACGCGACGTGACACCGGACGCGACCCTGGGCGTGCTCGACCGGCCGATCCCGGGGATCGCCGAGGCCATCCGGTCGTCCGGGCTGGCCGCGGGCGCGGTGGACGCCGGCATCTCGCGTGGACTGGTGGGGATCTCGGGCAGCACGCTGGTGGTCAACCTGGCCGGCTCCCGCTCGGCCGTGCGCGACGGGATGGCCACGCTGTCCGCACTGGTCCCGCACGTGATCGACGAGCTGTCCGCACTGGACTGATGACCGACCCCGACCGGCGGCGCCGGGATCGCGACCTGGACGACATCTTCGGCGAGATCCTCCCGTCGACGACATCCGACGAACGCGATCCCGAGCCCCCGGACCTCCGCGACGACTGGTACGAGCGCGAACGCCCACCCCACCACGAAGACCGCGAGTAGCCGCCCCAGCCGAACGGCTCGGCCGGGCTTCCAGGCCGCCCCCGCCGCTACCCGCTCCCGCGGGGGTGGGCGTCGAGAGATCGAGTTGCGTCACGAACGTGGCGCAGCAGGCGGTCCGCGCCGTTGGTGCCCGTCCCGCGGTGTGGGCGGCGCGAGACCGGGTTATGTCATGAATCTCGCGCAGGCGGCTCGCGCGGCCGCTACTCGCCCTGCTGTGTGGGCGGCGCGAGATCGAGTTGCGTCATGGACTTGGCGCAGCAGGCGGCTCGCGCGGCAGCTACCCATCCTGTGGTGTGGGTGTCGAGAGATCGAGCTGTGTCACGAATCTGGCGCAGCAGGCGGTTCGCGCCGTTGGTGCCCGTCCTGTGGTGTGGGTGTCGATGGAACGAGCTGTGTCACGAATCTCGCGCAGGCGGCTCGCGCGGCCGCTACCCGCTCTGCTGTGTGGGTGTCGAGAGATCGAGTTGCGTCATGGACTTGGCGCAGCAGTCGGCTCGCGCGGCAGCTACCCGCCCTGTGGTGTGGGTGTCGAGAGATCGAGCTGCGTCATGGAGCTGGCGCAGCAGGCGGCCCGTGTCGCCGCTACCCATCCCGCGGTGTGGGCGTCGAGAGGCCGAGCTGCGTCATGAACCTGGCGCAGCAGGCCGCTCGCGTCGTCGGTGCTCGGCGCCCCCGGTGCTCCGCTCGGTGGCCGGCATCGCGCCATGAGCAGGCGAAGTGCTATTCCGTCTCCGCCTGCTCCGACCGCGGTCCCCGCGGTGTCAGCGCGGGCGGTTCGGCGGCTGCTGGGGTGGCGGCGGCTGCTGCGGACGCGGCGGCTGGCGTAGTTGTCCGGTCTGCTGCTGGTAGCCGTGCTGCGGGACCGGTTGCTGGGACTGTTGCTGGCGGAGCAGGTCGCGGATCTCGGTGAGCAGTTCGACGTCCGTGGGCTCGGATGGGCCGGGCTCCTCTCCGCGCTTGCGGCGATCCTGGAGCTTCTTCATCGGGAAGACCAGGATGAAGTAGACCACCGCGGCGATGATCAGGAAGTTGATGAGCGCGGTGACGATGGCGGCGAAGTCCATCGTGGAGGCCTTGTTGCCGTCCACGATCTGCCACGACAGCCCCGTCACCTTCGTGCCGCCGAACGCTGCGATCAGTGGCTTGATGAAGCTGTCGGTGATGGCGGTGACGATCGCGGTGAACGCGGTGCCGATGATCACCGCGACGGCCAGGTCCACGACGTTCCCGCGCATGAGGAAGTCTTTGAAGCCCTTGAACACCAGCGGCTCCTTTCGCGTCGATGTGCGGACGCAGCGTAGTGAGGTGGTCAATGTTCCGCGCCACGAGCGGACGAGTCACTGGCTCGGGTGACGTCTGCTAGGGAGAACGCGCACGTACAACGAATACGGTGAGTTCGCCCGAGCCTCCGCACACCGCAACGACAGCACTCCTTTCTCGCTCTCCAGGGACAACGTCGCGCCCCACCCGCGCCCGGAGACGGCCGAGAGTGCTCCAGACGGTCAGGAGCGGCTCAGCAGCGCCCACGTCCTTCTCGCTGACCACGGCCGGGACGTGACCAGATCAGCGAAGGGTCACCGCCACCGGCTGGTCCAGGGCTGCCGCCGCTACTCGGGTCGCCTCCTCTCTCGGCAGGGCTATCACCACCAGGCTCGCGTCCGCGTCTGCTCGGCGGATCGTCAGGACCGTCGCGTTCGTGGCCAGTACCAGGGGGTCCGCGCTGCTCCGCGCCACTGTCACCACGTCCACCCGTGCTCCCGGCGTCAGCAGGTCCGCCACCGCCGGGTCGGCTAACCGGAACGGGACGGCCGACGCCGTGGGATCGCCCGCGGACAGGCGGCTGTTCTCCGGGCCGACCAGGCGCGCACGCGTCAACGGCTCGCCGGCGGTCGTCGCGCTAGCCAGTACTCGGCCCGTGGCCTCGGCGGGCGTGGTCAGGGCCGCCCGCGGGCGTAGGGACGGCGACAGACGGGACACCTCGACATCGGCGGCGCGCAGAGTCGTGCCCGGTGGCAGGTCATGGGCGGCCACCAGCATCGGCACCGTCGTGTCCGCCTCGCGGCGTGGTGGGCGGAGGGCGAGCACGGCCGCCAGCAGCACCAGCACCAGCGCGGTGATCCGGCGCGGCGCCAGCCAGCGAGGCCGGCGGTGGACTCGATGGTGGAGTCGGGAACGGGAGAACAGCATGCCGTTGACGGTACGGCGGGGAGACGACACAACCGCCCGAGTTACCGGGCGGTTGTGGATAACTCAGTGAGCTGTGGACAACTCCGTCAGGAGGCCTTCTTCTCCGTGGACGAGGACGTCGAGGACTTCGCCGAGGAGGGCGACGACGGCTTCTGCGTGGACGGCTTCTCCGTGGACGACGACTTCTCGGTGGACGACGGCTTCTCCGACGAGGACGAAGACGACGCCGACGAGGCCTTGCTCTCCGAACGGCTGTCGGTGCGGTAGAAGCCGCTGCCCTTGAACACCACGCCTACCGAGCCGTAGAGCTTGCGCAGCTTGCCGCCGCACTCAGGGCACTCGGTCAACGACGCGTCGCTGAAGGACTGCACCGCGTCGAAGCGGTGGTCGCACGCCGTACACGCGTACTGATAAGTGGGCACCGGTGGCTCCCTCTTCCCCAATTCGCTGGCACTCGTCACCGTGGAGTGCTAACCGCCATGATGCGCCAGACCGGGCGCGGAGCGCAAATACCGGGTCGCGTCTCACACGAACCGCAGTAGTCCCCGGTTCGGCGTGAGGACCGCGGTCATCCGGATGTCGTGCGGCTCGGCGGGCAACTGCTCGAAAATCTCCTGGTCACGGACCACGGCCACCAGGTGCGTCCCGGACGAGATGTCCACCAGGGAACGATCATAGTGACCAGCGCCACGTCCGAGTCGAACACCGTTCTTGTCGACCGCGAGCGCCGGCACGAGCACGAGGTCGGCGATCCGCAGCGCGAACGACCCCAGCAGCTCACCGATAGGCTCCACCAACCCGTACGGGCCGGCCCGCAGCGCCTCCTTGCCCGCGTACCAGCCCCAGTCGAGCGGACCCTCACCCATGACGACCGGCAGCAGCACCCGGGCACCGAACTCGGCCAGGTCCTCCAGCATCTGCGCCGAGCCCGGCTCCGAGCCGACCGGCACGTACGCGCACACGGTTTGCCCGGGACGCACGATTCGTCCGCTGGTCAGATGGGTGGCGAGGGACAGGGCCTCCGAGAACCGGACGGCCGCGGGCACGCGTCTGCGCTCGGCGAGCAGCTCCTTGCGCCACCGCCACTTGGTGTGTGCGGCTTGCTGGCGCGGATCACTCCCCGGCGTGGCCACATGATGAGGTTAGAGTCGCTGTCCATGGCGCAATCCACCGCAGTCACTTCCGGGCGCGGCACGGCGGGCATCCGAACCGCGATCGTGCCGGCCGCCGGGCTGGGCACCAGGTTCCTGCCGACCACCAAGTCCGTGCCGAAAGAGCTGCTCCCGGTCGTCGACACCCCGGGAATCGAGCATGTCGCGACCGAGGCCGCCGAAGCGGGCCTCGACAAGCTCGTCATCGTCACCTCACCCGGCAAGGACGCCGTCGCACAATATTTCCGTCCGCAACCGGAGCTCGAGGAGGAGTTGAGGAGCCGGGGCAAGGAACAGCTCGTCGAGAAGATCCGGCGCGCCCCGAACCTGCTCGAGAAGGTCGAGACCGCCATCCAGGAGAAGGCGCTCGGCCTGGGTCACGCCATCGGGTGCGCCGAGCCCAACCTGGACGACGACGAGCAGGCCGTCGCGGTCCTGCTGCCCGACGACCTCGTCCTCCCGCGCGGTGTCCTCCGCCGCATGATCGAGACGCGCGCGCGGTACGGCGGCACGGTCCTGTGCGCCTTCGACATCCCCCGGGAGGAGATCTCGCCGTACGGGGTGTTCGACGTCGAGGACACCGACGACCCGGATGTCAAGAAGGTCAACGGCATGGTGGAGAAGCCGTCGCCGGAAGAGGCGCCGTCCACGTTCGCCGCCGCAGGCCGCTACCTGCTGGACCGGGCGGTCTTCGACGCGATCAGGCGCACCAAGCCGGGCCGTGGCGGCGAGATCCAGGTGACCGACGCGATCGCGCTGCTGATCTCCGAGGGACACCCCGTCCACGTCGTCGTTCACCGGGGTGGACGTCACGACCTGGGCAATCCTGGGGGTTTCCTGCGTGCCGCCGTGGACTTTGCGCTCGAAGACCCCGAATATGGGCCAGAACTGCGCGAGTGGTTGCGCGGGAGAATCGGGGAGTAAGTCAACGGTGAGGTCACCGCGATGAGGTCAGTCGACGAGCAGCTCGGCCGGGCGCTTGCCGCCGCAGTTCGGCCTGCACCCGTGCGGGTGGCCATCTCCGAGGCACAGGGACTGCTGTGCGCCGAGGAGGTCGTCGCGGAACGCGCCCTGCCCGGCTTCGACCAGGCCGCCGTGGACGGCTACGCGGTGCGCAGCGTGGACGTCCAGGCGGCCGGTACCGAGCCCGTCCTGCTGCCGGTGGTCGGTGAGATCCAGGCTGGCTCCCGGCAGCCGAGGCGCCTCCAGCCGGGGCAGGCGGTACGGGTGGACACCGGCGCGCCCCTGCCCACGCTCGCCGACGCGGTCGTGCCCCTCGGCTACACCGACGGGCACCACGCGCGGGTGACCGTCAACCAGCCCGTGCCGTCGGCCGCGTTCGTCCGGCGCACCGGCGAGGACGTCCAGACCGGTGACGTCGCGGTCCGCCGGGGCGCGGCCATCGGCTCGGCGCAGGTCGGGCTGCTCGCGGCGGTCGGCCGGGCCAAGGTGCTCGTCTACCCCCGGCCGCGGGTGTCGATCATCTCCCTCGGTGACGAGCTGGTGGACATCGACCGCACGCCCGGCCAGGGACAGGTCTACGACGTCAACTCGTACTCGCTCGCCGCGGCCGCGCGGGACGCCGGCGCCGAGGTCAGCCGGGTGGGCATCGTGCCGACCGACTCGCGGCGGCTGCGGGAGATCATCGAGGGCCGGCTGCTGCTGAGCGAGATCGTGGTCATCGCGGGCGGCGTCGGCGGCGAGCTCGCGCAGGAGATCCGCGCCGCGCTGTCCGACCTCGGCGAGGTCGACATGACCCGGGTCGCCATGCACCCCGGGTCCGTGCAGGGGTTCGGCCGGCTCGGACCGGACGCGGTGCCGACGTTCTTCCTGCCGAGCAACCCGATGAGCGCGCTGGTCGTGTTCGAGGTGATGGTTCGGCCGCTGATCCGTGCCGCGCAAGGGAAGCGCAACCCGCATCGGCGCCAGATCACCGCCCGGCTACTGTCGCCCATCGTGTCGGTCAAGGGCCGGAGAGGCTACCTGCGCGCGCAGCTGCTGCGTGACGAGAACAACGGTGAGTACCTGGCCCAGCCGCTCGGGCAGTCCGGCTCGCACCTGCTCGCCTCGCTCGCCGAGGCGAACTGCCTGATCCTGGTGGACGACGAGACCACCGAGGTCGTCGTCGGGGAAGAGGTCCAGGTCAGCTTCCTCGCCCAGCGTGGCTGAGGTGAGCCATCGTCAGGGACCCGTCGGACGGCACCCGGGCTGGCCCGCCCGCCTGGGACCGTTGCACGTCGGCGCCGGTGTGCTCGAGGTGCGCAAGCCGAGGCTGTCCGACGCGAGTGCGTGGAGCCGGATCCGCCGCCGCGACCGCCGCCACCTCGAGACCTGGGAGCCGACCACGCCGGGTGACTGGGACACCAACAACGCCGCGCTCGCGTGGCCCGGCCAGTGGTCGACGCTGCGCGCCCTCGCGCGCCGCGGCATGTCGTTACCGTTCGTGATCACCGTCGACGGACAGCTCGCCGGGCAGGTGACCGTCGGCAACGTGGTTCGTGGCTCGCTGTGCTCGGCGTGGATCGGGTACTGGGTCGGCACGCACGCGGTCGGCGGCGGCGTCGCGACGGCCGCCGCGGCACTGGTCGTGGTCCACAGCTTCGTCGCCGCCGGCCTGCCCCGCCGGGTGGCGACCGTGCGGCCGGAGAACGCGCCGAGCATCCGGGTGCTCACGAAGCTCGGCTTCCGCGAGGAAGGCCTCTTCCGGCGATATCTCGACGTCGCGGGGATGTGGCGCGACCACCTGTGCTTCGCACTGACCACAGAGGACATTCCGAATGGACTGGTGAGCCGCCTGGTCGCCGAGGGCCACGCCTCACACGTTTGATCACGCCCGTTCGTGTTCGGTTGTGTGTACGGCGCGCCTCCGCCACACGTGTGACTGTTGTGACTAACGTGGCGACCGAGTCGTCTCGGGTGTCTTCGTGGTGCGCAGGGGAGGTGTCATGCCGAGCTCACTCGTTGTGGTCGCGCTCGTCGTGGCATGGCTCGTCGTCCTCGTGCCCATGATCGTGCGCAAGCGCCAGGAGGTGGCGAAGACCGGCGACTCCGAGCTGGCCGCGCGCGTGGTGCGGAGCGGCAGCGCTGAGGCGGAACTCGACCTGGAGGAGGCCGCCGTGGAAGAAGATGAGGAGATCCGGGAGGATTTAGCGGGAGAATTGGTGGCGGAGGTCACGGACATCTCGGAGGAAGTGCCGGATGACGACGCGGACCAGGACGACATGAGCTACTACGACGACGGTTACCCGCGCCAGTACCGTCCTGGCCGTGGTGGGTTCGACCCCGAGGCCGCCGCCGTCATCGCCCGCGCCAAGTACGCGTTCCGCCAACGGGTCGTCCTCGCCATGATCGTCGGCGCGATCCTCACGGCCGTCGGCGCCGCCGTCGTGTTCGTCCAGCTGTGGTGGGCGCACGGCTTCATCGACGTCGTCCTCGTGTCCTACCTCGTGTACCTGCGCCGCCAGGTCCGCATCGAGAACGAGATCCGCGAACGGCGGCTGGCCCGCATGCAGCGCGTCCGACGCGCCCAGGCGGCACACGCGGCCCAGGCGGAGGCCTACGCCCGAGCCGCGCAGTACGCCGCCGCCGAAGAGCCCGCGCACGAGCCCCGTACGGTCGAGGAGTACGTCGAGGAGATCTACCACCACGACGACGAGCCGACCCCCCGCGAACGCGTCGTCGACGAGCCCCCCGCACCCCCCGTCTACCGGGGCAACGCGGTGGTCGTCGACGTCGACGACGAGGACCCCGTGTTCTCGGATCTCCAGGAGCCCGGCAACCTGCCCTACCGTCGTGCGGCGGGCGAGTAGGGGTCTGATACGCTCTCTCCGCACACAGACCAGGGGCTGTAGCGCAGTTGGTAGCGCGTCTCGTTCGCATCGAGAAGGTCCGGGGTTCGATTCCCCGCAGCTCCACGCATGGGTGGCGAGTGCTCGCGGAGAGCGCTCGCCTTTTGCGTTCCGCCATTATGTTGGGGGGCCGAGCCCCCCCAACCCCCCACGGTGCGTTCGGTGCGGAACCAGCGGGGTCTTGTTTGGGCAGGGCTTCGAGGTTGAAGTGCTGGCTATGTTGGGTTGCGGTATTGGTGTAGCAGGGTGTTGAACATCCTTAGCTTGTCTACTGCGTCTTCTGGGACTGGGTCGGGGTGGAAGTGCATGACCTTGTTGCGGATGCCGCGGATTTCCTCCAGGCGGGCGATGAAGGTGGGGCGGTCCAGGGGCCAGTTCAGCTTGTCCCACATGTCCTTGTTCTCCAGGATGCGTTGGTAGTCGCCCATGGAGAGATCGTCGAAGCTGTTGATCTTTCTGTTGCAGAGGCCTTGGATGGCCTGGACGTCGAACGTGCGGCTCAGGATCCAGCGGAGCGTCTGGTCCAGTTCGCCCAGTTGGAAGAACGGTGTGGCCACCTCGCCGTAGCGTTGCACCACGTCCGCTGTCGTGACGATGCCCGCGATGGCCTTGTTGACGTTCCGGACGAACATGAACTCTCGCTGTTGCAGGGTGGGGAGAACCTCGAACAGGTCGCGGTCGTAGTCGACGACCTCCACGTGTTCGTCGATGGCGTCGGCGACGCTCGCGTCGGGCTTCTGGTGCATCGCCTGCGCGATCGACCGCCACGTCACGGCACCCCGCACGTTACGACTGCCGCTGAGGACGGCGAGCTGCGAATAGTCGTTGAGGAGCATCTTCGTGATTGCCTCTTCGAGCGTGCTGTTGGGGTTGACGGACTCCACGCCGTCGAGGGGAGACAGGTTTCCCACCGTCAGGCGGACGTTCAGGTCGCCGCCCCCTTCGTCGTCCTCGGTGACCGGTACGGCATCGGGCTCGGACGGCTCTACCGGTGCGGGCTCCTCCGCCTCGTCGCGGGGCGTGGTCAGCGAGACCATCGTGTCCAGGGTCACCGCGCGGAAGCTGGGGGACGTCACGAGCCCGTGGTTGGCCAGGTCAGCTTCGATCTGGCTTACCTGGTCCCCTCGTTCCGTCGCTCCCCAGAGCGCCAGGAGATCGCGGACCGAGACGTGTTCGGGGGCATGCTCGTCGGCATGCCTGCGCGCCTCCCGCAGGCGTTCGTGGATGCGCTGACGCGCCACATCCGCGTTCTGTTGGTTGGCCGCGGCCGTCGCCGTGGAGATCGCCTGGTCGAGGAACTCCTGGCGCACCGCGTCCAACAACCGGTCCTGGTCGACCACGAGCCACGCTCGCCAACCGTCGACAGCCCGCATGCCGGCCGCCACTATGGCCGCCCGCGAGGGCGAGCGGAACTCCTCGCCGTCGGGTTCGAGGCGGATGCGCCCCTTGTCGGTCACCGTCGCGTAGTAGGTCTTGCCGATGCGGTTGCGCTTGAACCTGAGTTTCGCGCCGGCCTCTATCAGACCGGCCTCCAGCAGGTCCGACACTGTGACGCGGCGGCCCCCGATCAGGTACATCGACCGCCCGCCTGCGGTTTGCTCTGCCACCGTTCCGCCGGGCACCGGGCTCACCACTTCCGCAGGCCGGCGAACTTGCGCCGCGCGCCAATAGCCTGCTTGAGCAGCCTCTTCTCGAGTTCTCTCTGGCTGAGGCGATCCAGTCGCGTGAGTCCCAACTCCGCGGCGACGGCCAGCAGGCTCTCCCGATCCAGGTGCTGTGCGCGCAGGTAGGCGGCGCCCTCGTCCTCGGTTTCGATCTCACGTAGACGCGTGGCGACGGCCGCCGCCTCGACAGCCGGCTTCGCGGTTTCGGACGACGGCGCCGCGTCCGAGGGCCGCACCTCACCCGGGGTGTCCTGCTGCTCGGGCGCTGAGCCACCGCCGACCGGGTCGGGAGGAGGTGGTGGTGGCGTCTTCGGCTCGTCCACGGATGCATCGGTCGGCTCGAAGGTGTGACCCGCCAGGAGACTCATGAGCTTGGGTTTGTTGCCGCTGCGCGGCAGGCCAAGGTTCTTCGCGACCTCACGCAGCTCTCCAACACGCAGGTCCGCCCTGTTCAGATAGATCCGCCGATCGTGCTCCGACGTCAGCATCGGAAGGTCGCGCGCTGTCTGAACTGGATCACGGAAAGGCACGTTGGAGAGATCGACCGCCGCACGGGTAGCGGGAGGTGTGGAGCTGGCGGGTGCCTCTGCGCCGTCGGTGCGGAGAACAGCGAGTTGTACGGCTCCGCTGGCAATCGCCTGGAGTGTGGCTTCGTCCTGCTGCTCCAGGAACTCGTACACTCTGGACTGCAGAACGACGAAATTCTTCAGGTCACTCACTGCGATCACCCGACGCCAACGCTAGCGCACCCAGGAATTCGTCGGCCAGCTTGTCGAACTCCCTGACGATCTCGTCCTTGCCGGTAGTGCGCAGCATTGCCGGTACACCACTTTCACCGGAGTTGCCGAAGTGGCGAGGACTGTTGCGGATCGTGCTCTGCAGTACGGGAACCCGCGAGTTCAGACGCACCTCCTGGATATACCCGTGCTGGGTGAAAATCACCTCTTGTGCATAGACCTGCACCATGGTGAAGACCACTCCCAGGAAGCTGGGATCTATCGGCCTGTGATCTGCCGTACCGGGTTTGTGGTTGACGTAGTCGTTGAACTCCTCGACGAGATCAGCGCAGTTGCCTGCCAGGTAGTCCAATCCCAACGTCGACAGGTAGTCCGCCTTGGCCGGCACGAGGATGTGCTCGCTGGCCACGATCGCCGTCTTGGTGACGAGGCCGAAATTCGGCGCACAGTCGATGAGCACCAGGTCGTACTGGCTGAAGGAGCTGTCCTCGAGCGCACTCCGCAGACAACCGTGCAGGTCCAGGTATTTTCGCTTCGACTCGGCGAGGGTGGTTCCGCCCAGCCGCGCGGCGAGTTGGAGATCGATTTCGATGAGGCCGAGGTGGGAAGAGATCAGGTCGAGCCGCCCGTCGGTGTTCGTGAGGACCTTGTTGACGCGCTCCGGCGTGACGACGAGGTCTGCCAAAGAGACTTCTCGTCCGGGCATTTCACCGTGGTACCACTGCCTGATCGTTCGGTTGTCCTTGAGTCGATCATGCCAGTCGTCGATCGAGAAGAACGAGAAGGTCAGGTTGGTCTGTGGGTCAAGATCAAGGAGTAGTACGCGTAAACCGCGGCTGGCCGCGACCGCACCGAGATTCGCGGTAAGAGTCGTCTTCCCTACCCCACCCTTGTAGTTCATGACCGCCACGACCCGCATAACTTCTCCCCGGTGGTCTCGTGCCCAACGGTGCCAGCGAACAATGATCGAATTGCTCGTTCATGTGGCCTGGTGACCTTCGCAGACAGCATGCGCCGAATGCAAGCAACGAGCATAGGCATCGACACGAACGTCCCCGAAGTTGTCGGTGCGCATCCATTAGGGTGAATCTTCCTGCGGACGAGCGAGTGTTCCTGTGATTCTTCTACTCGGTGTGGTCCCACGAGCGGTTGTGGATCAGTCTTCTGTGTCTGCCCTTTCTTCTCGTGGTTCGGTATGGTGTGTGAGCTTGCAGGGGTGTCAGGCGATCCTTGGGGGGTGCCGGCGTGGGCTCGGACGGGTTCTTCGTGGATCTGGGGGCGCTTTCCCTGGCCTGTGCTGGAGTTGAGCGGTTGGCGGGGGAGTTGGGGGAGGTCGCTTCCCTGGACGAGCCCCCCGCGGGAGTGTTCGGGCACGAGGAGTTGGCTCGGGCCGTCGGGGTGTTTCATGAGCGGTGGCGGGGCGGGGTCGAGGGGCTCGTTACCGATACCGAGGTGATTCACCGACGGCTTGTTGAGACTGTTGACGAGTATCGGAGGGTCGACTCGGGAGTTGCCGCCATGTTCGCGGAGGGTGGCTATGGGAACTGAGTCGGCCGCTGTTGACGACCCCGAGGCGCTTGTTCCTGGAAATCCTGCTTCGGTGTGGGAGATGGCTGGTTCGCTCGGCGGGATCGGGGTCGCGCTCGAGGAGATAGGGGCGGGGTTCCGGGGGATCGATGACGGCGGGTGGCAGGGAGTTGCCGCCGATGCTTTTCGGGCTTGTTTCGAGCGGCAGCCTTCTCGGTTCATGCGGGCTGCTGATGCTTTCGGCGATGCCGCTCTTGCGCTTGACTCTTATGCGTCCGCTCTTGGTTGGGCGCAGCGGCAGGCTGTTGAAGCTGTCGCGCTCGCTCGGGAGCCGCGGAAAGCACAACCCTTGCCGCCGTTGCTTTCTGTCGCGCAGCAGGCGCGGCAGTACGGGCTTGTCGCGAGCAGTGGTGAGCGTGAGGTTCTACCGTTCGCGCCGCGGCCGGATGCCTCCGACACCTTGGCTCGGGCGCGGGAGCAGTTGCACCGGATCGGGTGCGCAGCTGCTGGGAAGGTCCGGGCTGCCGCTGAGGTCGCGCCGCTCGAGGTGCGGTTGCTCGAGGCTATTGCTCCTCCTCCGGTGGTTGTTCCTCGGCCTGGCGGACGGCCGTTGGTGCTTTCCACGATCAGGGAGGATCGGGGTGGGTTGATGCTTGTGAAGCAGCACCTTGATCATGACACCTTGCGGGATCTTCCAGGGGCTTGGGATGCCGGGGTCGCCCGGTTGCGGCGGGTCATGCGGCTCGGGTTGGACCAGCTGTCGCCGCGGTTGCGGCAGCATCTGTTCGACGGGCACATCAAGAAGCGCAAGCAGGGAAACGGATATCGGGAGTTGGGTTATCACCACCGGGAAGGTGGTGTCGACCGCGGGCCTGTTCGGGTTGTTCGTGTTGTCGCGGGGCCGGATGTCAACGGGGTTTATCGGGCCCGGGTGGCTGGGCCCAGGACCGATGGCGGGTCCGAGTTCCGGATCAGCACCTTCTTTCCCGACTCCTGGTCGCGTGCTGATGTGTTGCGTGCCGTTCGGGATGCTTTTCTCGGCCGCATCTTCTTCGACGTCGA
>NZ_JBJMIE010000710.1:0-23828 GCF_045807065.1 Actinophytocola sp.
ACTGACCGCCATCGCCGAACTGCCCCCGGAGGATCGCTTCCCGGCGGGGGTGTACCAGCTGCTCGGCGAGCACCAGGTGCTCGCCCCGGCCTGGCCCCGGCGCTACGGCGGGCGGGACGCGACCGCCGCCCATGCCGCGGTGGTGCAGGAAGAGCTGTCCGGGCACGGGGTACCGGACATGCCCTTCATCAACACGATCACGAACGCCGGCTCGCTGCTGCTCTTCGTGGCCAGCGCCGAGCAGAAAGCCCGCTTCCTGCCCCCACTCGCCGCCGGCCTCGCCACGATGGTGGTCCTCTACACCGAGGCAGAAGCGGGGTCGGACCTGGCGTCGCTGCGGACCCGGGCCGAGCGCACCGAGGACGGCTGGCGGCTGTACGGGGCCAAGTGGTACGCCGTCCAGGTCCGCCGGGCGGGCTACGCCGTCGTCGCCGCCAGGACGTCCGAGCGAGGCCGGGCCGAGGCGGGCATCACCTTGTTCGTCGTCGCCCTGGACGACCCGGGAGTGGAGGTGCGCCTGGTCGAGGCGCTCTACCCCGATCCGTTCTACGAGGTGCTCCTGGACGGGGTGCACGTCCCCGACGTCAACGTGCTGGGGCCGGTCGACGGCGGCTGGTTTGTGTTGGCCGCGGGCCTGGCGATCGAGCGGACCGGCGTCGACTACATCGCCAAGGCCAACAGCTGGCTGGAGGTCGTGGCCAGGCAGGTCGAGGCCCGCGAGGACGTCGTCCTTACCGATCGCGTCATCGCCCTGCGGACGCAGGCCGCCGCGGGACGCGTCCTGGCGTGGCGGCTCGTCCAGTGCCAGCAGGACGGCGACCTGAACGCCGAGGAGGCGGCCATGGCCAAGTGGTTCAACAGCGAGCTGTGCGTCAAGGTGGCGCAGCTGGCGCTGGACGTCGGCGGCCTGGCGGACGGCGACTCGGTGGCGATGCTCCGCGAGGCGCCCGGCCTGACCCTGTCCGCCGGCGGCTCGGAGATCATGCTGGGCATCATCGCGTCCAGCCTGGGGCTCGGAGGGACGTCATGAGCGCCGGGCCCGACACGGAGGCCCGGCGGGCGGCGGCGTCCGACGAGGCCGGTGCCTATGGGGTCGCCTTCGACAGCGGAAGGGCCGGCGACCCGTACGCGGTCATCGAGCACGCCATCGCCGCGGAGTTCCTCGCCAGCCACGACGTCGACGACGTCACGCGGGCGGCCTCACCCGTCGCGTTGCTGGTATCCGGGCCTGCCGGCGAGGCGCTCGCCGTGGGTCCGGCCGGGTGGCTGCTGGCGGTGGGCTCCCCGCTGGTGCTCTACGGCGCGGACGAGGTCACCCGCCAGCCCGCGCGCTCGCTGAGCGACGAGGAGGTCCACGCGGTCGACGCCGGCTCGGTGACCGGGCTCGTCGTGTGCGACGAGCCGGACTGCCCGGCCTGCGCGCTGACCCTGGCGCGGCTGCGCGGCCGCACGGGGGCCTACCTCTGCGGTCTGGCGCAGGGCGCCGTCGACGCCGCCGTCCGGCACGTGAAGTCCCGGGTGCAGTTCGGCCGGCCGATCGGGAGCAACCAGGCGGTCGCCTTCCAACTGGCCGCGCTCATCGCCCGGCTGACGGCCGTGCACGCCCTCGGCGAGCACGTCGCCACACGCCTCGAGTCCGGTCAGGCCGACGCCGACCCGCTGGGGGAAGCCTCGCGGCTGCTGGCGGCCTGCGCGGAACTCGCGGTCGAGGCGACGACCGCCGCACTGCACCTGCACGGTGCCTTCGGGCTGCGGTCCGACCAGGACGCCCAGCGGTTCTACCGCAAGGCCTGCGCGTTCTCCGTCCGCCACGGAACAGCCGCCCAGCTGCGACTGGCGGTCCCAACCCGAAGGGAAGGTTCCCGATGACCAGCACCGGCCGCACGGGCGGTCACCCCGGTCCGGGGGCAGTCGGCCTGCACCACATCGTCGAAGAACAGGTGGCGGCGACACCCGAGGCGATCGCGGTGATCGCGCCCGACGCGACCTGGACCTATGCCGAGCTCGACGAGCGGGCGACTCGGATCGCTGCGGGGCTGCGCGAACGCGGGGCCGACCGCGGTCAGCTGATCGGGATGGCGATCGAGCGCTCGGCCGCCGCCGTGGCCGCCATCCTCGGCATCCTCAAGACCGGCGCGGGCTACGTGCCGCTCGACCCGGAGTTCCCGGCCGGCCGGCTGCGCCTCATGATCGAGGACTGCGCCCCCCTCGTCATCCTGCACGCCGGGGCGGAGCTGCCACCTGTGGCGGGCACCGCGATGGTGGAGCTCGACGACGTCCTCGGCCCCCCGGGCGCGGAACCGTGGGCGGTCGCCATCTCGCCGGAGCAGACGGCCTACGTCATCTACACCTCCGGGTCCACCGGCCAGCCGAAGGGCGTCGAGATCCCGCACCGCGGCATCGTCGACCGCGTCCTGTGGGAGCCCACCACCTACCCCGCCGGCCCTGAGGACGCGGTGATCCTGCACCACGCGCTGAGCTTCGACGTCTCGCTGTGGGAGATCTTCATCCCGCTGACCACGGGCGGGCGGCTCGTCGTCGCGGACCCGCTGTACGGGCAGGATCCCCGGTACCTGACCGACCTGGTCCGCGCGGAGAACGTCACCTGCCTCGCGGTCGTCCCGGCACTGCTCCAGGCGCTGCTGGACGAGGAGCCAGGGCTGGCCGACTGCCCGTCGCTGCGCGAGGTGTTCTCCGGGGGCGAGGTGCTGTCCCCGGCCCTGGCCCGCAGGTTCCTCGCGACCGTGAACGCCGGCCTCCACAACCAGTACGGTCCGACCGAGTACTCGATCGACACGACCTACTGGGACTGCGGGCCGTCGGACCCGGCCGCCTCGATCCCGATCGGGTACCCGAGGACCAACACCCTGCTCTACATCCTCGACCCCCAGGGCCACCCGGAGGGCGACGGCGAGGCGGGCGAGCTCCACATCGCCGGACCGGGACTCGCACTCGGCTACCTCAACCGGCCGGAGCTGACCCGGGAGCGCTTCGTCGCCAACCCGTTCGACGGTGGCCGCATGTACCGGACGGGCGACGTGGTCCGCCGCCGCGACGACGGCGCGCTGGAGTTCGTCGGCCGGGTCGATGACCAGGTCAAGGTCCGCGGGTACCGCATCGAGCTCGGCGAGATCGAGCGGATGATCGAGTCCATCCAGGACGTCGAGCGCGCGGTGATGACCACCGTCGGCGGCGGGGAGGACGTGGCGCTCGCGGCCTTCGTCGTCCCGGGCTCGGTCAGCGGCCAGTTGGTGCGGACCCGGCTGGCTGAGGTGCTGCCGGACTACATGATCCCCGCGCACGTGGTTCCGCTGGACCGGCTGCCCCTCGGGCCGACCGGCAAGGTGGACAAGTCCGCACTGGCCCTGCCCGCGCTCCAGGCCCGGGCGGCCACAGAGGTCCCGCGGGACGCCGAGGAGGAGCTCGTCGCCGGCACCTTCACGAAGATCCTCGGCCTGCCGGAGGTATCGGCGGACGACGACTTCTTCGAGCTCGGCGGCAACTCACTGCAGGCGTTGCGGCTGCTGAACATCCTGCGGAAGAACGACCCCGAGCTGCCGATCGCGGCGCTCTTCGAGACACCGACCGTGGCGGGCATCGCGGCAGCCCTGCGCGACGTCCGCCAGCTCCCAGATCCATCGGCGGTCGCGGGGCAGTGACGGCAGGCCCGCGACCGAGACAAGCGTGGGGCCGACCTGCTCCGGCGCTCGCTGAATACCTACGGAACAACGGAGGATCCGATGGCACGGCCAAACCCCGCAAACACCGAGAAGCCGACGCAGGCTGACGTGGTCATCGTCGGCAACGGAGCGCTCGGTCTTTTCCTCGCCGAGGAGTTGATGGAGCGCCAGGCGGGCGCCGTCGTCGTGGTCGGCCCGAGCGATCGGGCCGCCGGTGCCAGCAAGGCCGCCGGCGCCATGCTCGGCTGCTTCGGCGAGGTGACGGCGGACTCTCTGCGGACCCACGCCTCGCGCACGAGGTTCGAGATCGGCCTCCGCGCGCACGACCGCTGGCCCGACGTGCTCAACCGGCTCGAGGAGTACTCCTCGACCGGGTTCCCGCTGCAGGTGGCCACCGAGTCGCACGTGGTCCTCAACGCCATCGGCGCGGACCTGGACTCGATCAACTTCGACGCGATGATCAAGGCACTCGACGAGTACGGCAAGCCGTGGGCGGAGATCGACCCCAAGCAGATCCCGGGCTTCAAACCGAGGACGGACGCCAGGGCGCTGCGTGCCATCCACGTGCCGGGCGAGGGCGCCGTGGACGCCCGGGGCGTGCTGGCCGCCCTCGAGGCACGCCTGGACGATCTCGGCACCACCCGCATCGACCAGAGCGTGCGCCGGTTGATCCGGGACGGCGACGCGGTGACCGGGGTCGAGCTGAACGACGGCCACATCATTGAGGCCGGGTCCGTGGTCGTCGCGGTCGGGGCGCGCAGCGAGGCCCTGGTGCGCACGGTGGCCGACGACCTCGAGCTCATCCCGATGATCGCGGGCCTCGGCTTCGCGATGATCGCGCAGCGCACGGGCGGGGAGCCGTTCCGCAGCGTGGTGCGGACCCCGAACCGCGGCTTCGCCTGCGGCCTGCACGTCGTGCCCGCCGGCCCGGGACGCGAGTACCTCGGCGCCACCAACCGCCTGGTCGACGACGTCTCCAGCGTCACCTGGGTCGGTGACGCGCGCTACCTCGCCCAGTACGCGATGCAGCAGCTGGACGAGCAGATCGCGCGGCACGAGGTCGTGGGGTGGCTCAGCGGCAACCGCCCGGTGACCTTCGACGGCTTCCCGATGATCGGCTGGCTCCCCATCTCCGGCCTCTACCTGATGACCGGCACGTACCGCGACGGGTTCCACTGCGCGCCGCTGCTGGCCACGCACGTCGCGAACGAGCTGCAGGGCCAGCCGGGGGACATCGACTCGATGTTCAACCCGGTGCGCCGCCCGATCGAGATCAGGACGGTCGAGGAGTCCGTCGAGGACTACGTGATCCACAGCATGGCGTCCTGGTTCGAGACCGGCGCGGAGGCCGCGCCGCAGATGACGACCACGCAGCTGGAGGCCTACTACCGGGCCCGGGCCAGGGAGGCGTTCGAGCAACTCGGCACCGACTACGCGCTGGGTCCCGACGTGCTCTGGTACGTCGAGGGCAGCCTCGTCGGAGCGCGCCGGATCGCGCGCTACCTGAACCGCCTGCGCGACAGCGCCACCACCACCTCCTTGACCTCGGTCGGCGGCGGCATCGGAGACTCGCGATGAGCAACCCGCAGGAGCCCGTCCTGGACATCGTCACGAGGCTCACTGAGAAACAGCTCCACCTGGGCGACCGCGCGCTGAGCCCGGCGGACGACCTCTGGAACCTGGGCATGACCTCGCTCTCCTGCATGGGCCTCATGCTGGAGATCGAGGACATCTTCGGCGTCGAGCTACCGGCCGACCAGCTCAACCAGGAGACCTTCGCCTCGGTGAACGCCATCGTCGCCGCGGTCGAGTCCGCCCAGGAGGACGTCGGCGCGGACGGGACATGCGCGCGAACCTGAGAAACCGCCCCCTCGCACCGTCCCGTTCGCACGCGGCGTACCCATCGCGACCTCGACAGGAGCCAGGCTGATCATGCCTCGACGAGAGCAGCGACCGGCGAACCCGTTCCCGCTGATCCGTGAGCCCGCGGCGGGCAGCTACCCGCTCGCTGCGGGACAGGAGCGGCTCTGGTGGGTCCACCAGCTGGACCCCGCGTCCAGCCAGTACCACATCCTGGAGGGCTGGCGGTTCCCCCAGGGCCTGGATCCCGCGGTCCTCGGTGCGGCCCTCGCCGCGCTCGTCCGCAGGCACGAGGTCCTGCGGACGAGGTTCGCCACCCAGCCGGACGGGACGGTCGTCCAGGAAGTCCTGGACCAGCTCGACACCCCGGTTACCTGGGCCGGTCGGGACTGGTGCGCGGCTCTCGACGCCGCCGTCACCCGGCCGTTCGACCTCGCGCGGCCGCCGCTGTTCCGGCTGGTCGCCGCGGAGCTCGACGACGGCCCGGGACTGTGCGTGGTCATGCACCACATCATCACGGACCGCTGGTCGATGGATGTGCTGTCCCGTGACCTGGCCGAGCTGTACGCGGCCGCCGTGGAGGAGCGGCCCACGCGGCTCCCGGAGCTGCCGGTCCAGTACGGCGACTACGCCGCCTGGCAGCGGCGGTTCGTGACCGACGAGCGGCTCGCGTCGCTCCTCGAGTGGTGGCGGGGCGCCTTGGCGGACCACGACCGGCCGGAGCCGCCACTGGACCGGCCGCGGCCGACCACGGCCGACGGGGTCGGCGACAGCGTCGTCGCCTTCCTGTCCGAGGAGACCACGTCCGCGCTGACGGGCCTCGCCTGGCGGGCACGCGCCACCCCGTTCATCGTGGTGATGGCCGCCCTGGCGGCGACGCTCCGTGCCTACACCGGCTCGGACGACGTCGTCATCGGCGCGATCGTCTCCGACCGCCCGCACCCCGAGCTGCAGGACCTCGTCGGGTTCTTCATCAACACCGTGCCGGTCCGAATCTCGCTGGCCGGGCCCGAGCTGACCTTCCGCGAGCTCATCGTCCGCACCCGCGACGCGTGGATGGCCGCGGACACCCACCAGGACGCGCCCTTCGAACAGGTCGTGGGCGCGGTGCGGGGCGGGTCGCAGACGCAGCGCAACCCGGTGTTCGACGTAGCGCTGAGCCACGGCGGCGACCGGATCAGCCCGACGGAGTCGGACAGCGCGCCGACCCTGTGGCGTCCGGACATCCCGACGACGGCCCGGTTCGACCTCTCCCTCACCACGCTCCCGGTCGACGGCGGGATCGAGGTCACCTTCCTGTACCGCGTCGACCTGTTCGACCGGGCGCCGATCGAGGCGTTGACGGCGCGGTACGTCCGGCTGATCGAGCAGGCGGTGGCCGAACCCGAGCGGCCCCTGTGCGATCTCGCCCTGGTTTCGGCGGCGGAGCTCGAACCCCTGCACGCCCGCAACGACGCGAGCGCCGCCCCGGAGACCACCGTCGTCGAACTCGTCCAGGCCCAGGCCGCGTCCCGGCCGGAGGCCCCGGCGGTGGTCGGCGCCTCCGGCACGCTCTCGTACCGGCAGCTGAACGAGCGGGCGAACCAGCTGGCCCGGTACCTGCTCACCCGTGGTGTGGGACCCGAGCGGATCGTCGGGGTGTGCCTCGAGAACGACGTCGAGCGGTACGTGGTCCTGCTCGCCGTCGTCAAGTGCGGTGCGGTCTACCTCCCACTGGACCCGGGCTTCCCCGCCGACCGGCTGCGGTTCCTGCTGGGCGACGCCGAGGCGGTCCTGACGGTGGTCAGCCCGTCGTTGCGCACCGCGATCCCGGCGGACGCCGGTCCGGTGCTCGAGTTCGGCCGGGGCGTGCCGGACGTGACCGGCACCGAGACCGGGGACCTCCCGCTGGCCGCGCGGCCCGACGACCTGGCGTACCTGATCTCCACGTCGGGTTCCACGGGCACTCCCAAGGCGGTGGCGATCTCCCACCGGGGACTGAGCCGGCTCGTCGCGGGTGCCCCGCGCTACCTCGAGGTCGGCCACGGCACGACGTTCCTCCAGGCCGGGCCGCTGACCTTCGACGTGGCCGTGCTCGAGTGGACCGCGCTGGCGCACGGCGGTCGCGTGGTGGTGACGGACACCGGAACGCTGCAGGAGGACCTGGACACCGTCGTCCGCGACTACGGGGTGACGACGCTGAAGCTGGTGTCCCCGCAGCTCGACCTCCTCGTCGAGCGAGGCATCCGGTCGCTGGCCGGGCTGCGGCAGCTCGTCGTCGGTGGGGACGTCGTCAACCCGAAGAGCTTCGCCGCAGCCCGCGAACAGCTCCCCGGCTGCCGGGTGACGGCCTCGTACGGCCCCACGGAGAGCACGGTGCTGGCCACCGTGTTCGACGGCCGCTCCGGGACCGGCCGGGTGCCCATCGGCCATCCCGTCCCGCACACGCGGGCCTACGTCCTGGACCCGGACCTCCACCACTGCCCGGTTGGGATGCGCGGCGAGATCCACCTGGCCGGCGACGGGCTCGCGCGCGGTTACCACGGGCGTCCCGGGTTGACCGCCGAGAAGTTCGTCCCCGATCCGTACGGGCCACCGGGATCGCGCATGTACCGCACCGGGGACGCGGGCCGGTACCTGGCCGGCGGCGAGATCGACTTCCTCGGCCGCACGGATCGCCAGGTGAAGATCCGCGGCTTCCGGATCGAGACGAGCGAGGTGGAGCACGCGCTGCTGCGCGACCCCGGCATCACCTCGGCGGTCGTGCTGCGGGCCGAACTGGGAACAGGGCCGTGCCTCGCGGCATACGTCGTGGCGGCCGGCGCGGTCGACCGGGCCGAGTTGCGCCGGGAGCTGCGCGAGACCCTGCCGGCGTACATGGTTCCCGACCACATCGTCGAGGTGCCGAGGATCCCGCTGACGACCAACAACAAGATGGACCGGGCCGCGCTCGCGGCGATCCCGCTGGGACCCGCCGAGCCGGCGGAGGGGCCGCCGCCCGAGACCGGCCTCGAGGCCCGCGTCGCGCAGGCCTGGTCGACGGTGCTCGGCCGCCCGGTGCCGGCCGCGGGTGACTTCTTCGAGCACGGCGGCCATTCCCTGCTGGTGCCCCGGGCGACCGCGGCGATCCGGCAGCTCCTCGGGCGTGAGGTCCCGCTCCGGCTCATGATGGACCACCGGACGCCGGCGTCGTACGCGAGGGCGTTGTCGGACGAGAGTCTGCCCGACCTCGGCGCCGTGTCCTGGGAGCACCGCCTGGAACGGCAGAGCTGGCACAACCGGACCCTCGGCGGGCGCCGGCGGGTGGACCTGTTCGTCCCCGCGGTGGACCAGGACGTGCCGATCACTCGGGCCCTGGTGGTGCTCGACGGCTCGGAGTTCGTGGACGTCATGCGGCTCCCGGCGATACTGGACCGGCTCGCCCTCGCCGGGCGCGTCCCGGTGACCGCGGCGGTGTTCCTGAGTCCCGCCGACTGGTCGGCCCGCCGGACGGAACTGCTCGACGACTCCTACGTCGACGTACTCGCCGACGACCTGGTGCCGCACCTGCGCGGCTGGCTGGGCGAGCGGTGGCGTGTGGACCGGGTCACCGCGCTCGGCGCGAGCCTGGGCGCCGTCGCCGCCCTGCGCGCCGCATTGCGCCGCCCGGACTGCTTCGACGGCGCGGTCGGCATCTCGGGCCCCCTCACCGACCACGAGCTCACCCCCCGCCCGAGCGGCGGCGTGACCCGTCCGGCCTGGCTCTTCCTGGCCGCCGGTCGGGAGGAGGCGGACATCGAGCTCGACGACGGGCTCGACCTGGTGGAGGCGACGAGGAAGGTCGCCGCGGAACTGAGCGGGCAGGGGCACGTCGTGCGCAACGAGTGCGGCGACGGGGGCCACACCTATGCCGCCTGGGAGGCGGTGCTCCCCGAGGCCGTCGCATGGGTCCTCGGTGAGCACTGACAGGACGACGAGCGGGGAGAGGGCAGGACACCGGATGTTCGACGACAAGCAGCGCGAGTTCCGCGTCGTGGTCAACGACGAGGAGCAGTACTCGATTTGGCCGGCCAACCGCGATCTCCCGGCCGGCTGGCGGGCCGCGGGCCATGTCGGTTCTCGAGACGACTGCCTCGGCCACATCGACGAGGTCTGGACCGACATGCGGCCGCTGAGCATGCGCCGGACCGCAGCGGACAACGCACCAAGGAGTTAGTGCACCATGGACGATCCTCGCGAGAACGGGATGGACGTGTCCGCGGCCCGGACGGTCTGCGAACTGTTCGACCGCCAGGTCCGGCTCCGCCCGTACGCCACGGCCGTGCGAACCGCTGACCGCTCGTGGACCTACGCCGAGTTCGGCCGCGAGACGGCCCGGCTGGCACACCGGCTCCGCCGCCTCGGTGCCGGCCCGGGCACGATCGTCGGGATGCCGGTCCCACGCGGTCCCGAAGCCCTGATCGGCCTCGTGGCCACGCTGCGGTGCGGCGCGGCGTGCCTGCCGTTGGACCCCGACGATCCGCCTGCCCGCAACCGGGAGGTGCTCCGGGACGTGGGGTGCGAGCACATCCTCGCCCTCTCCCGCGACGCGGGGTTCCCGGGCGCGCAGCTCCTCGACGACCCCGGCCTCCAGGACGAGGCCACGACGAGCGAAGGTCTCCCGGTGCCGGCGCCGCAGGACCTGGCCTACG
This sequence comes from Actinophytocola sp., assembly GCF_045807065.1. Taxonomy (GTDB): domain Bacteria; phylum Actinomycetota; class Actinomycetes; order Mycobacteriales; family Pseudonocardiaceae; genus Actinophytocola. Next base: position 10,190 of record NZ_JBJMIE010000710.1, read on the forward strand.
CGATCACGACCTCGGGCTCGACCGGCCGCCCGAAGGTGGTCGGCGTTCTGCACGAGGGGATCGTCAACCTCATCGTGGCCAGCCGGGACGACCTGGACCTGATCCGCCCGGACGACGTCGTCCTGTGGACGTGCCCGGTCACGGTCGACATCACGATGCAGGACTGTCTGATGGCCCTGTGCTGCGGGGGCGCCGTCGCGATCCCGCGGGCGGGCGACCTGCCCGCGACCCGGATCGTGCACGAGGCCCGCACGCTCGGCGCCACGGTGCTGGACATCCCGGCGGCCATGGTCGGGCCCTACGGCCGCGCCCTGCTGCCGCGCCTGGCCGCGGCCGGGGTACGGCTCGTCGCGGCCGGGAGCTCGCAGCTGGACGGTCGCGGCCTCGCGGAGGCCGCCGGTTCCATGGTCGTGCAGAACTGCTACGGCCCGACCGAGGCATCGGTCGCCGTCACCTGGTACCGGTGCGTCCCCTCGACCCCGCAGCGGGCGCCGATCGGCAAGCCGATCCGGCGGGTGCGCACCTACGTCCTCGACGACGAGCTGCGCCAGGTCCCGGTCGGCGAGGCCGGGCAGCTGTACCTCGCCGGAGCGGCCCTCGCCCGGGGGTACCTCGGCCTGCCGGCCCGGACTGCCGCGGCGTTCCTGCCCGACCCGTACTCGCCCACCCCGGGCGAGCGGATGTACGCGACCGGGGACCGGGTCGTGCTGCAGCCGGATGGGGACCTGGTCTTCCTCGGCCGGATCGACGACCAGGTGAAGATCAACGGCTTCCGGGTGGAGACCGGCGAGGTGGAGCATGCCCTGCGCCAGTGCCCCGGCGTCGCCGACGCCGCGATGCTGGTGCGCGAGGACGCCCCGGGTGGGACGGCGGTCGTCGCCTTCCTGGCAGGTACGCCGTCGGCTGACGAGGTGCTGGTGCGGCGGCTGCGCGAGCGGCTGCCCGGCCACATGGTCCCGCGGTTCTACGTGTGGCTGGACGAGCTGCCCCTCAACCGCCCGGGGAAGGTCGACCGCGCCGCGCTCGCCGAGTTCCCGGTCGCCGACCTGGTGTACCGGGGTCGGACGACCGCCGGCGACCAGCGCGAGCCCTGGGGGAACGGCGACCAGGCCCACGCACGAACGCAGGAGACCCAACAGGGAGTGACAGCGCCATGACAACCGGGGGAGGCAAGCACGAGGACGTCGGCGCCGCGCTGGAGGCCAAGCTCCAGGGCGACACGTTCTCCTGCGTGGCCGGGAAGACGGCGTGGCTGCGCGGGAGCATGGTGCACCGCCACTTCGGACCGATGGGCGAGTCCGCGACGACGGACGAGCTGTCGGCGGCGGTCACGGACTTCGCACTGCGCCGTGACGACATCGACCAGCTGCTCGCGACGTTCGTCGCCACCTTCGACGGGCCCTTCGGCCTCGACGAGGCCGACTTCGAGGCGCTGGTGTGGGATCAGTTGCAGGGGTTGCACGACCGGGACGTCCGCTGGTTCGCCTGGGCGGACTTGGCCGAACCCGACCCGGCGTCCGACCGCTTCGCGTTCAGCATCGCCCAACAGGCCTTCTTCGTGGTCGGGATGCACGCGAGCGCGTCGCGGATCACCCGCCGGTTCAGCTACCCGACGCTCGTCTTCAACTCGCACGTGCAGTTCGAGCGGCTGCGCGAGCGCGGGATCTACGGACGCATCCGCAACGAGGTGCGGTCCCGGGAGATGGCGCTCCAGGGATCGATCAACCCCAACCTCTCGGACTTCGGCGAGCGCTCGGAAGCCCTGCAGTACTCCGGCCGCGCGACCTCGCCGGACTGGATCTGTCCATTTCGGCCGTGCACCGACGGCCTCGATCGAGAGGATGCGCGATGACTGACGCCTGGGTCGTGATCACAGGGGCGTCCTCCGGCATCGGCCGGGCCGTCGCCGAGCGCTTCCTGGACAAGGGTCACCGAGTGGCGCTGCTCGCCCGCCGGGCCGAGCGCTTCGCCGACCTCGCCGACGCCTTCGGCCCGGACCGGGTGCGCGCACTGGCCGCGGACGTGCGGGACCGCTCGGCCGTCGAGCAGGCCTTCGACGCCCTGGACGGGATCGGTGTGCTGGTCAACAACGCCGGGCTGTCCCTCGGCCTCGGGCCCCTCGACGAGGGGGATCCCGACGCCTGGCGGACCATGCTTGACACGAACATCGCGGGCCTGCTCACCTGCACGCGCGCCGCGCTGCCCAGGATGCGTCAGGCCGAGGCGGGCCACGTGATCAACATCGGGTCGCTGGCCGCCGAGTACGCGTTCTACGGGGGCAACGTCTACGCGGCCACCAAGGCCTTCGTCCACCACCTGTCGGCGAACCTCCGGGCGGACATCCAGGGCTCGGGTATCCGGGTGACCTGTGTCGCGCCAGGGATGGTGCGCTCGGAGTTCGCCCTCGTGCGCTTCGGGGGCGACCGCGCCAAGGCGGACGCCCTGTACGAGGGCATCAACCCGCTGACCCCCGGTGACGTCGCGGACGCCGTCCTGTGGGCGCACAGCACGCCGGCGCACGTGAACGTGAACTACGTCGAGCTGATGTCGGTCGATCAGCCCTTCGGTCTGGCCCTGAGCCGTCGTACGTGAGAGAGGAAACAGGAATGAGCGCGGTCCGGTCGTTCAACGACTTCAACAAGCTCCAGGAGATCGTCGTCGGCAGCGCCGAGGGGTTCCACTTCCCGCCGAACGACGAGTCCATCAAGCACTTCTTCACACCGCCGCCCGAGTTCGAGTCCGAAGTGGTCTCGGCCGACACCCTCGCCAGGGTCGTGGCGGAGACCGAGGAGGACCTGCAGGTCCTCGCCGACACCCTCGACGAGCTGGGGGTGCACGTGCGCCGGCCGGACCGGGTCGACCACAACCGGCCGATCAGCCTCCTGGAATGGGCCAGCACCGCCAACCACGCCCTGATGCCGCGGGACTGTCTGCTGGTCGTCGGTGAGACGGTGATCGAGGCGCCGATGGCCGTGCGGGCCAGGTACGCCGAGACCTTCCCGTTCCGCGGATTGCTGCGCGAGTACTTTGACGACGGAGCCCGCTGGATGGCGGCGCCCAAACCCCAGCTGCCCGCCGAGACCTACCAGTACGACGAGGCCGGCGAACCGGTGCTCGCCGAGCTCGAGCCGCTGTTCGACGCGGCCAACATCATCCGGTGCGGCCGCGACCTGTTCTACAACGTGAGCAACACGGGCAACCGCTTCGGCGCGGCCTGGCTGGGCCGGGTCCTGGGGTCCGAGTACCGCGTGCACGAGATGTCGATCTGCGCCGACCACGTCGGCACGACGCTGCACGTGCTCAAGCCCGGGGTGCTGCTGGCGAACGCCGGCCGACTGGCCCCGGACCACATCCCGGCGCCGTTGCGCGGCTGGAAGACCCTGTGGTTCGACGATCCGCAGGACGACGGTTTCGGCTTCGGGTGGCCGCGCGCCTCCACCTGGATCGGCATGAACATCCTGTCCGTGGACGAGGAGACGGTCATCGTGCCGCAGGCGCAGGACGGGCTCGCGAAGCTGCTGGAATCAGCGGGCTTCACCGTGATACCGGTGCCGTACCGCCACGGCCGCACCTTCGGCGGCGGATTCCACTGCTGCAGCCTCGACGTGCGCCGCGCGGGCGAACTCACATCATATCTCTGAGGGGACACAGTGTCTGACGAGAGCGGACGTCAGCGGTTCGACGTCATCATGAGCCAGGGCGGGGCCAAGGTCATCCACGCCACGTTCCGCAGCGCCCAGCGCGGCGACGTCGCCGCGATGTACGAGCTGTCCAAGCCATTCGTGGCGACGGGCGGCCTGATCGCGCGTGACCTGGAGCTGTTCGACACCGACATCGAGGAGTTCTACGTCGTCGAGATCGACCGGGAAGTGGTGGCGTGCGCCGGGATCCGCCGCTTCACCCACCTCGCCGAGATCTTCAACGTGGTGGTCGACCAACGCTGGCAGAGCCTCGGCATCGGCCGGTTCCTGCTGGCCAGCATGTTGATTGTGCTGGATTCGGAGGGGTTCCCCGAAGCGGTGGTCTTCACCAAGACGACGAGGACCTGGTTCGCCCGTTACGGGTTCGTGCCGATGGACCCCGTGCCGCTGCCCGCCGAGCGGCTGGCGATGCTGGACCCGGAGCGGAAGTCGATCCCCATGGTGCGGTCGACCGTGCGGGCCGCGGACGGCATCGACGCGCTGTCGCACATCACCGAGCTGCGGGTGCGGTTCGACCGGTCCGACCTGGAGGCGGTGTGGGACGACGGGTGCGACTCGCTGCTGTTCTTCGCCGAGAAGAACGACATCGAGACGGCGTCGCTGTGCCGGGGCGGGGTGTGCGGCACGTGCAGCAGCGGGCTGAAGCAGGGCATCGTCAGCTACTACGTGCGGCCGGAGGTCGACCTGGGCGATGGCAGCATCCTGCTGTGCATCTCGCGGCCGGCCGCGAACCTGGTGTTGGACCTATGAACCGGGCAGCAGTGGGGGAGCTGTGGCGCTACCCGGTGAAGTCGATGGGCGGCGAGCCGGTCGCCGAGCTCATGCTCGACCACGGGGTGGTGGGCGATCGCGCATTCGCTGTCGTCTCGGTCGCCACCGGCCGGGTGCTGACGGCCAAGCGCGTACCCGAACTGCTCGACGCCACGGCGCGCTGGCTCGGCTCGGCCGCGGAGATCACGTTGCCGGGCGGGCCGACCATCCGCAGCGACAACCCGGACGTGGACGCCGCCATCAGCCGGTGGCTGGGCCAGCCGGTGCGGCTGGCGCGGCCCGCCGGTCGCACGGTCGCGGTGGAGGAGTACCAGGGCGACCCGGACGGGTCCGCCGAGCTGGCCACCTTCGACCTGCCGGCGTGGAGTTTCGTCGACGACGCCCCGGTGCACCTGCTGAGCTGGGACTCGGTCCAGGCGGGGCAGCGGTGGTACCCCGGCGGCAACTGGGACCTGCGCCGGTTCCGGCCCAACATCGTGCTCACGTCGGCCGTCCCCGACCCCGGCCGGGACACCCCGGCCACCCGGCCCGGAGAGGGCGCCGTGGGGGACGAGTTGCAGGTCGGCCAGGCCATCGTCGAGGTGACGGGCTCCTGCAAGAGGTGCGTCATGGTGACGCAGCCGCAGCGCGGCCTCCCCAAGGACCGCGAGGTGCTGCGCTCGATCATCAGTCGGGCCGGTGCCACGTTCGGGACGTACGTCTCGGTGCGCCGCGGCGGCGCGGTGCGCTGCGGCGACCCCGTGACCGTGCTGGTCGCGGTGCAGGCCGAGGGTGCGGGCTGACCCCTCGGCCTGGTCCTCCGGCTCGTCCGCCGTCACGCCACCCGGGCGTCGGCACGGCACGGCGTTGGTGTTCTCGGTCGAAAGTGAGGACCTGCTGTTTCTCGACCAGACCAACAGCAGGCTGAGTGCCGAGCACGCCGAGCAGTACGCCATGCTCGGACTTCCTGCTGAGCCGTTCGAGTCCGTGGGGTTCTTCGCCCCGCCGACGCCGTTCGACACCACCGGCAGACCGCACGTGACCGGCCGCACGTCCGGAGTCGCGGCGTTCTGTGGACCATCGCGGAGTTCTGCGCGGACGAGCCGCTGCCGTACGTCTTCGCCGAGGTCGAGGACGAGCGCAATCAGTACACGCTCGTGGTGCACCAGGTGACCAACCGGCTTCGTCAGACGGCGGTCACCGCAGGCCAGGACGGAGCGGCCACAGTGGAAGGGGCATTGTGCCGCACCTACGCGGATCTCGTCGACGTCATCTGTTCCCGTGTGACAGAAGACGAAACCCGCCTCGACTGGGCGGGACCGGCGATCGGCGCTGGCACGGTCAACGCGTTCGTACGTCGGCTGCGAGCCAGCCAACGGGCGCTGGGAGGTTTTGTTCGGGGCGACCTTCCGCACACGCCGAGCCGGAAGTTGTCCACCGAGCACCACCAGGTAACGGTCGTCGATCTGCACAACCTGATGGAGCGCGCACAACGTTTCGTGGTGGGCGTCGTCCTCGCCGCTGAAACGGACCGGAAAGAGGCCGCCGGTCCCGCGGTCTGCTCTTCACGATGATCGACGAGTTGAACAAGTATGCGCCCCGCGAGGGAAACAGTCCGATCAAGGACGTGTTGCTCGACATCGCGGAACGTGGACGATCGCTCGGTGTGATCCTCATTGGCGCCCAGCAGACCGCGAGCGAGGTCGAACGCCGGATCGTGAGCAACAGCTCGATCCGGGTCGTGGGCCGGTTGGATGCCGCCGAGGCAGCGCGGTCGGAGTACAGTTTCCTGCCTGCCAGCCAGCGCGCCCGGGCGACCTTGGCGACACCGGGCACGATGTTCGTCAGCCAACCGGAACTGCCGGTGCCCATCGCGGTCGGGTTCCCATTCCCGGCGTGGGCCACCCGACAGTCCGAAGTAGGCGGCGCACCACATGTCGCCAGCGCGGACAGCGAACGGGAAGGCGGCGCCTTCGCACGGATGCCGAAGGACACGGATCCGCTCGAAGGCCTTCTGAACGACGACGCACCATCCTTCTGACCTGGTCCGGGTCGGAGCCTGAGACGAACCGCCGGGAAAGGAAGAGAAATGCGGTTTCTGCACACGTCCGACTGGCACGTCGGAAAGACCCTCAAGCGCAAGCAACCGGCTCGAGGAACAGGCACGGGTGCTCACCGAGATCATCCAGATCTCGCGAAGGGAGAAGTTCGACGCGGTGTTGATCGCCGGTGACATCTATGAGACGTCCGCGCCGTCGGCCGACGCCCAGAAACTCGTCGTGCGGACGCTCATGGAGTTGCGGGCGACCGGCGCCGCGACGTTCGACGCGTACCGCCCACTCATGGCGGTCGCCGGCAAACACCTCGCCGGTCTCGCAAGACCTGCGGCGGACGGCGGAGTCATCACGTTCAACGCCGCTCGACGGGGGAGCGGGTGAACGTGGCGGTGCTGCCGTTGGTTTCGCAGCGGTACGCGATCCGCGCCACCGAACTGCTCACCGGCACATCCGCCGAGAACGCGGGCAAGTACGACCAGCAGATCCGCGCGATGCTCGACAACCTGAAAGGCGGGTTCACGCCGGACGCCGTCAACATCGTGATGACCCACCTCACGGTCACCGGCGGTGCGAAGGGCGGAGGCGAGCGAGACGCTCAGTCGATCTTCGAGTACTACGTGCCGGCGCACGCCTTCGGAGCGGAGCCGCACTACGTGGCCCTTGGCCACCTGCACCGGCATCAGTCGATACCCGCCTCATGCCCCGTCTACTACAGCGGCTCACCGATCGCGGTCGACTTCGGTGAGGAGGAGAACGAGAACGTGGTGCTCTCCGTCGAGGTAACCCCGACGACGCCCGCGACCGTCACGGCCGTACCTATGACACAAGGGCGCCGGCTACGCACGGTCCGTGGCACCGTCGCCGAACTCCTCGCTCGTGCCACGGAGTTCGGTGACGACTACCTGCGGGTCTATGTCTGTGCCAAGCCGTGCCGGACTGCGCGAGGAGATCCAGGAGTCTTTGCCCAACGTGCTGCAGATCCGCATCGACCCCGAGTTCGCGGCACCGGTGCACACACAGCGGGGCAACGACAGCGCGGCCGCCGATCGCTCGCCGGGAGAACTGTTCGCGGCCTACTGCGGCGAACGCACGGTCGCCGCCGACGCCGTCCAAGCCCTGTTCGTCCGCCTGCACGACGAGGCGAGGGTCGCCGACAACGGACGCGGATAGCCATGCGACCGATCCTTCTCGAAATGAATGGCTTCGCGTCCTTCCGCGAGGAGACGCGAGTGAGCTTCGCGGACGTCGAGCACTTCACACTCGTCAGACGGACCGGCGCGGGAAAGAGCGCGGTCATCGACGCGATGACCTTCGCGCTGTACGGCACCGTCCCGCGTTGGGACCACGAGGCCATTCTGTCCCCGGCACTCGCGCCAACCACGAACCGAGGACCGTACGGCTGATCTTCGACCTCGCCGGAGCGCGGTACAGCGTGGCACGCGAGGTACGCCGCATCAGCAACAAGAAGAAGTCAATCGTCACAGCAACGAATATCCGGCTGGAACGGTTCCACGACCCGATGCACTCGGCGGCCCCGACGACGAGACCGAGGTGCTCGCAGCGGGTTCCGCCGTCACCGGCGAGGTCGAGAAGCTGCTCGGCCTGAGCTTCAAGCACTTCTGCACCTGCGTGGCTCTGCCACAGGGTGACTTCGTGGAGTTCCTCCACACGACCCCGGGCGAGCGGCAGAAGATCCTCAGCAGACTACTCGGCCTCAACGTCTATGACCGGATCGCCCGCCTCGCCGGTGATCTCGCGACACGGCAGAACCAGCGCGCCGAGACACTGACCGGTCAACTCGACTCCTATATGGACGTCACCGAGGAGACGGTCAGGGTACTTGAGTCCCGGGTGACGGACCTGAGACTGGTGGACACACGCGTCAGGGCGGCCCTACCGGTGCTGGACAAGGCGAGTGCGAGAAGGGCCGAGGTAGCGGGGAGGTCGCCGCACTCGAACTCGAGCGGATGTTGCTCACCGCTGTCGAAACTACCGGCCGGCGTGGTGGAACTGGACGAGGAACAGCGTGCCGCCGCCCAGGGGCAGTACGACCAGGCGAGAACAGCGCTCCGCGCAGAGCCCGATCGCCACGAGCTGGAGACGATCCGGTCCCAACTGGGATGAGCTCGCCGCGGCCACCGAGGCTCTTCCGCTCTGCGCACCCAGGCCGAAGTGCACACGACGGAGAAGGACACGGCGGGATCGGAGGCCAAAGCCGCGCTCGAAGCCGCCAAGCGAGCCCAGGAGGCGTTCGTCGGGGCGGGGAGCGAACTCCGGCAGGCGCAGGAGAAAGCTGGCCGTTGTCACGACGAGTGCGGACTCCTCGAAGGCCTTCGTCCGCCGGCGGATCTGGCAGAACACGTGATCGCGCGAGCGCGTGCCGGGCAACACCTCGCTGACGCTGACACCCGCTTCGCCGAGGCGAAGTCGGCTGTGGACAAGGCACGAGAAGCGCTCGCGACGCAACCGGACGGCGGCGCGCTGTCGAAGGCGCTCACGAGTGCAACCGAACTGCGGGAGATCTGTGCGACACAGCTCGCCATGGCGCCGGAACACGCCAGCCGTCGCGAACAGCTCGCGGGAGCACAGGCCCGTCTCGAACGGATCAACGGGAATCTCGCCGCCGCGCGGGCCGCCGCCGAGGAAGCGGAACGTACAGACAAGGCATTGGCTCTTCGTGCCCACCTCGTCGCGGGCCAGCCCTGCCCGGTGTGCGAGCAGGAAGTGCACGTGCTGCCAGCGCACCAGCCCGACCCGCGTATCTCCGAAGCCCGCGAGGCCGAGGCCGCGTTGAACACCGAGCGCACACGAGCCGAGTCGAAGGTGGGCGAACTGCGAGCTGCCATGGGTGAGGACACCGGAGTACGGGCGAACGCGCTCGCGCTTGCTGAACGACACCGGAAGGTGCTCTCGGAGTCCGCCGTCGTGCCGAAGCCGCCGAGTTGAGCCAGTCGTTGCGACAGGACACCAACGACACCGACCTGACTGCGTTGCGGTCGGCGGTGGCCGAGGCCGTCCGTGCGCTCGACACCGCCATCGCCGAACGCATGGACGTCGAGAACGTACTGAACCAGGCGAACGACGAGCTGGCGGTCGCACGAGAAGCGCAAGACACCGCCAAGACCGGGATCGCTGAGGCGGACAGGGTGCTGTCGTTGGCCCGTGACGGGTTGCGCACGGCACGGGACCCGTTGGTGTCGCTCGACGCAACGCCCGTAGACGTCGACGACATCGTGGCGGGCTGGCATGAACTGACGACCTGGGCGCGTGTCGCTCTGGAAGAACGCCGAACCACGCTCAGTCGGCTTGCACAGGAACACGCTGCTGCGGCCGAGAAAGTCGACGTACTCCGAAAGAAGTCGGTGTCGCCGACAAGGACGCCGAACGGCGGCGTCAGGCAGCCAACAAAGCGATCGCCGAAGAGCAGCAGACACTGTCGAAACTGACGGACACCGAGGAAACCTGTCGGCGCCTGCGGGAACAGCTGGCAGCAGCCCCGACCGCCGACGAGGTCGCCGCACAGCTCGCCCGGATCAGCGAACTCGAAAAACGGCCGAAGCGGCCGAGAAAGCGCTCGCAACGGCACGAGCGTCGCTGCGGCAGGCCGCCGAACTACAGGAGAGCATCGAGCTGAAAACCGTCGTCGCGCAGCGGGTTTCCGGGCAGCCCGGGACTTCGTGGTGAGCCTTGGCGCTCCGGAGCTCGACGACAGGAGTCTCCTCGACGCGTGGACGACGCTGCTGAACTGGGTTGCGCGCGAGAACTCCGAACGAGGAAAACTCCTGGCCGCGACCACGCGGCCGCCGCCGTCGCGGGTGCGTTGGCCAGCGCCACCTCAGCGCAGAACGAGATGCGCCGCCGAATCTCCGAGGTCACCCAGCTCCGCGCCGACATCAAGGACGCACAGGACCAGGCACGGGTCGCGAAGCTGCTCAGCGACCACATGCGGACCAACAGGTTCCCCCGCTGGCTGATCTCGGGTGCGTTGGAGAGCCTCGTGGCCGACGAACCTGGTCACGGCTGTGGCGTTCGTACCGGCGGATCCCGAGGTCTTCCAGGCCGCGCTCACCGAGCCCCAAGTCTTCACGCTACGCGTGCTCGGTACGGCGGCGAGGCCCGTCCTCGACCGGTGGGGCCGTCCACTCGGTGGCCCGGACGGGCCGTCGGACTTCATGAGCAGCTTCACGATCGGGCGGAGCGTATGACCATCCATGTTACGGCGCCCGACGCGCGGCTGCCTGCGGTGTCGTGCCTCATGCCGACGTACAACCGGAGACTGTTCGTCAAACGGGCGGCAGAACAGTTCCTGGTGCAGGACTACCCCAACCGCGAACTGGTCATCGTCGACGACGGCGAGGTGCCTATCGCCGACGTCGTCCCCGACAGCGACCTGATCAGGTACTACCGGCTGGACTCCCGCAGAACCATCGGCTACAAGCGACAGTTCGCGAGCGACCGTGCCGACGGCGAAATACTCATGCAGTGGGACGATGACGACTGGTACGAAGCCTGCGCCTGCGTCGCCAGGTGGCACCGCTGGCGTCGGGTACCGCCGACATCTCCGGCCTGCTGTGGGGATACCTGTACGACGCGCGGGAGCGCACGTTCTGGCGGAAGACGACCCGGACCCGGGACAACTACATCGACAACATCGTGTGCGGCACGCTGGCCTTCACCAAGTCGAGGTTGCGCCGGTCCACCGGCTACCCGGACACCTCGGTAGGCGAAGAGGTCCGGTTGCTCATGGAGCTCATCAGCCAGGAAGCCCGCTTCACCCCGGTCATGAGCCACGGCATCTACATCTGCATCCGCCATTCGAGCAACTCGTGGCACTTCGACCCCAACTCGACACCCTCCTCGGGATGGCGGAAGTCGGAGCCCCCACCGTTCATCCCCCGCGAAGACATCCGGTTCTACGACTCCGTCATCCAGCGGCAGACGACGTTCTCCCCACGGCAGCCTTATTAGGCTTCCCCTCGTATCGTGGAGACATCGCCATGAGGAAGTGACCGGCGATGGAACGACGAAAGTTTGATCGAGAGTTCCGGGAGGGCGCGGTCCGGATCGTGCGGGAGACGGGCCGGCCGATCGCGCAGGTGGCCCGGGAGTCAGGGCCCGGAGTTCTCCGGATTCGTCCGGTTTGAGGTGTTCCGGGGTCGAGTGCTCGTCACTTCATCATCTCTCATGCCCTCGGTGCCGTGCGCCGCGCCCTGTGTGGATGCGGCTGTGGCGCCGGATGATTACTGGATCGTCTGGCCGAGGTGCCTGACCCGCGTGATCCCCGCGGGGTGCGCTATCGGCTGGCCAGTCTCTCGGTGCATGTCAAGATTGTTGAGGCAGGTTGTTCAGGGATTCATTGAGTCAATCGACTCGGTGGCGATCGTGGATGGCACACTGGTCCCGACTCGGGACCACCGGTTGGCGGCGCCGTCGAAGAACTACCGGTACTCCACGAAGGTCCAGATCGCGATCGACGCCGACACGCGCCTGGTCATCGCTACTGGCGATCCGCAACCCGGCAACCGCAACGACTGCACCGCCTACCGCGACTCCGGCATCAAAGACCAGGTCGACGACCGGCCAGTGATGACCGATGGCGGCTACCGCGGCAACCCAGAAGTGATCATGCCCTACCGCAAACCCACGGACGGCAGCGAACTCCCGAATGGAAGGAAGAGTTGGACGCCGTCCACCGGAAAGTCCGAGCACGCGTCGAGCACACTCTGGCACGCACGAAGTGCTGGAAGACCCTCCGCGACTACCGCCGCGCCGCCAACACACTCGCCGACACCGTTTCCGGAATCGCCCACCTCCACAACATCACACTCGCCGGCTGACCTAACACCGGTAGAACCCCAACCAGAAGATCAATTACGTGACAGCCCTTGGGAAGGCGCCTGCTTAATTGGCGCTCCAAGACCTGGATTCTCCGCTCCCCGGCGCGGATCCAAGGCAGCGAGCAGTTTCTCCGCTGCCATCGTCCAAGTGCGCTTGCGTGCCATTATCTCACGGACAGCAACCGCAGTGGCGCTCGCAGCCTCCGGATTCATCAGGATGGACCTGATGGCTTCGCCCCAGCGTCGAACGTCCAAGCTGTCGCGGTTGATCGGTATGACCACGCGGACGGACAAGTTGTGGGGAAGAACATCATCGAGGAGTACCCCGAGGCCGCTCGAGCCGCTGACCAACACCGGCTTCCCGGCAACGATCGCCTCCAAACCCACTAGCCCGAAGCCTTCAGTGCGGGACGGCATGACAACCAACGAGGCCCGCCGCATGTCTTGCTCCACGGCTTCAGCGCGCGCCGTGTAGGCCCGAGGCAATATCCGTACGGGCTTGCCGTCGGTCCAGCCATCGACCAGTTCGCGTAGACGCGTCTCACCGCCGGTCGGAACGCCTCGGATCACCAGTTCGATTTCGGGTTCCCGTGGATCTCTCAACTCGAGCAGATAAGCGATCGCACGAACAGCCAAGTCAAGGCCCTTGATGTCCACTTCGCTTTCGCCGAGCCGACCGGCTATTAGAATTTGGACGGTACGGCTGCTACGGGGTGAGTTGTGGTTCAGTTCGGGCTCGGCGATATCGAACCCAGGGTCAAACCTTAGGGGAGTCCGAGCTTCGGAATATCCAAGAAGGCCGGTGCACAACCGGTCGTAGAGTACGGGACCAACTCCGTAAGCAAGCGTGGCGCCTTTCGCCAGCTCCCAGTCGTCCTCAACGCGTTCCTCACCCCGCTCCATGACGCCCGGCTCCGGGCCGACTTTGTCGAACTCGACATGGTCAGCGATGGTGTGAAGGAAGTGCACACGCTGCGCGCCATTGAAGTAGTCCTCGACGATGCGGACGGCCGCTGGCCCCGTCTTTCGTCCGTGGCCGATGACGACATCCGGGACGGTTCCTGCGGGCAGCGCCGGTAGTCGGGTCAGCGACTTGCCGCGTGCTTCGCCGGGGGTGCGTTTGGCGACGATCAATTCGACTCCTGCTACCGCAGCGTCCCGTACCTCGGCATCGGTCGCGTCGGGGACGTAGCAGAAGACTTCAGCACCTATTTGGGCCAGTGAGATGCACAATCGCCGATTGAAGGTGCTGAGGCCACCATGCCCGGACGACCATTCGGTCGCGATCGCAAGA
>NZ_JBJMIE010000711.1:0-16876 GCF_045807065.1 Actinophytocola sp.
CACGACCGTCCCGAGCCTCGCGGCGAGCGCCCTGCCCGCCGGCGTCGTCTGCGTCGAGGTCGACGACCCGCGGTGGACGGGCCGCTCGATGCTGCTCGCGCGGATCGGCGCCCTCACCGGTCCCGCCACCGCGGTGCGCTCGGCACTACGCGAAGAGGCTCTCGACATCGCCGAACGCCCCCGACGTCCGGGCGGCTGAAGCCTGGCCTCTGGACCTTTGTGCCCAGTCTCGCCCCGACCGACGGTCACCTCAGGGGAACGTGCCGGCACCCAGCCACAACCCACCTCGACACCGGCACCTTCGCCGGAACACAGAACTGCGGGGAGGCGGGCCAGCCGCTCGGTACGCTCCTCGGCGTGAGACGGGTTCTCCTGGGCGTTCTGGGGCTGGCGTTGCTGGCGGGTTGCGGTGTCCGGCCCGCGGCGAGCGGCCCGGACATCCCTCCCGTGCCGAGGACCTCGACCAGGCCCGCGCCGCCGCAGAAGGTGCCGCGGTGCGCACCGAAGGGTGTGCGCATCTCGGTCGTGGGCGGCGACGCCGCGATGGGGCTGCGGACGCTGAGCATCGAGCTGGCCAACTGCGGCAGGGCCCCGGTCACCGTGCACGGCTATCCCGCCCTGCGGCTCTACGACGAGGACGACCAGCCGGTCGAGGTCGCGGTGCGGCAGGGGTCCGGGGACATCGCGGTGGTGCCGGAGTTCGACGACCCACCGCGGGACGTGGTCCTGCAACCCGGCGAGAAGGCCCGCTCCGGACTGCTGTGGCGCAACCTGGTCACCGACTCCACGGTGAAGGCGACCACGGCCACACGCCTCGAAGCCGCGCCGACACAGGGCGAACCGTGGCAGGACGTCCCGCTGGTCATACCGAATGACGTCACCGGCACGACGACGGTGACCATCGACCTCGGCAACACCGGCAAGCTCGGCGTCCAGGCCTGGCAGAAGACCTGAGCCGGTCGAGCACGGCCGGCACCGAGCAGAGCCGGCGGCGCCCTACGGCCGCGGCGCGTTGCGCAGGTTGCTGCGGGCCAACTCGAGCATCTTGCCGACCCCGCCGTTGAGCACGGTCCTGCTCGCCGCGAGCGCGAACCCGCGCACCATCTCACCGGTGATCTTCGGCGGGATGGACAGCGCGTTCGGGTCCGTCACCAGCTCGACCAGGGCCGGGCCGGGGTGGGCGAACGCCTTCTCCAACGCCCCGCGGATCGACGGCGGCTCCGTCACGCGGGTCGACCACACACCACAGCCCGCGGCGACCGCCGCGAAGTCCACCGGGGGGTGGTCCGTCCCGTAGTCCGGCAGGCCGTCGACCAGCGATCCAGGAACGTCCGGTCACGGCCCGACCGCAGCTCCGGCAGCACGGCCCGCACGGTCTCCCGCACCGAGCCGTGCCCGGCCAGCACCAGCGGCGTGCGCCGGCCGAGGTGCGCGGGGTCGCTGTCGATCTGCACGGTGTGCTCGCCCGGCAGGAAGTTGTCGTACGGGAAGTCCGTCCCCAGCAGGACGACCAGGTCCGCCTCGTGCATCGCCTCGTAGCAGGCGCCGTACCCCAGCAGGCCGCTCATGCCCACGTCGTACGGGTTGTCGTACTGGATGCACTCCTTGCCGCCCAGCGAGCGCCCCACCGGGGCGGCCAGCGACATCACCTCGTCGTGCGCCCCGCGGTGCCGGCGCTGCGCCTGTTCCGCCAGGTGGCGAGCGGGGCGACAGTCACCGACACCGGCACACGCGCCCGACTGACCCAGCCTGCGCTGTCCCGCGCGTTGCGGCGAGCCGAGCGCGAGGTGGGCGCCGAGCTGCTCGACGGCACCGCGGACCTCGTGGTGACCAGCGGCGATCCCGGGCAGCCCGCCGCCGGCTTCACGCCCCGCGTCGGCTTCGAGGGCGAGGAGGGCGAGACGTTGCGCGGCCTGGTCACCGCGGGGTTGGGCGTCGCATTGCTGCCACCGCCGCAGGCGCCATCGACAGCTCCACACCTTCGGGTGACGGACGTGCCGTCGGAGCGCGACATCGGCGTGGCATGGCTCGCCGGGCGGACGCTACCCGCGCTGTCCGCCCGGTTCCGCGAGCACCTCCTCACTTACCGGTGACTCGGGGCAGCTCCGGGCTGTCCGTGTCCAGCGGGACGTGCGGGCCCCGCACCAGGCCGAGCTGCACCGACTGCCGGCCGAGCAGGAAGTCGAGCGCCCAGTCCACGGCCGTGCGGACGCGGTTGCCCGGCATGGCCATCAGGTGGTAGCCGCGGGTGACGACCCGCGCGGGGAACCCGGCCAGCGGGATCCGCAGCGGGTTCGCCGCCGCCTCGCCGCGTCCGAGGTCCACGACGAAGCCCAGGTCGTGGTGCTTGTACGGGCGCAGCTGCCCACCGGTCAGCGACGCGTACACGTTGTGCCCGGCGAGCTTGCCCTGCCGCGTCGCGTGCTGCGCGGTCATCGCGGTCGCCTGACCGGGACGGGTCAGGTCCGGCACGGCCGCCGCGTCGCCGCAGGCGAAGACCTCGGGGTGGCCGGGCACGACCAGCGTGGGCTCGGTGACGAGCCGGCCCTTCTGCGTCGGCAGGCCCGTGTTCTCGACCAGCGGGTCCGGCCGCACCCCGACACACCACACGAGGGTCCGGTTCGCCACGAAGCCGCCGCTCTTCAGCCGCACGCCCTCCCCGGTGGCCTCCTCGACCGTGTCCCCCATGCGGACCTCGACGCCGCGCTCGCGCAGCACCCTGTCCGCCGCGCGGGAGAGGCGTTTGTCCAGCTCGGGCAGGACCCGCGGCGCGACGTCGAGCAGCATCCAGCGGATCTTCTGCCCCGCCAGCTCCGGGTGCCGCCCGGCGATCGCCGCCGTGAACACGGGCCCCTGCGCGGCGACCTCGGTACCCGTGTAGCCGGCGCCGACGACCACGAAGGTGCAGCGCGCGTCCCGCTCGGCCTGGTCGTCGGCCGCGGTGGCCAACTCGATCTGCCGCACGATGTGGTCGCGCAGGTACAGGGCCTCCGGCACGCCGCGGAAGCCGTGCGCGTGCTCGCTGACCCCCTGGATGGGCAGCAGTTTGTTGACACTGCCGGCCGCGAGCACGAGCCGGTCGTAGTCGAGCGAGCGCTCGGCGCCCTCCGGGTCGGTGTAGGCGACCTTGCGGCTCTCGAGGTCGATCGCGTGCACCGTCCCGAGCGCGAGCCGAACCCCCGGCAGGGTGGCGGGCAACGACACCGTCACTCGCCGCGGATCGAGGACGGCGGCCGCGACCTCGGGCAGCAGCGGCAGGTAGAGGAAGTAGTCGGTCGGGTTGACCAGCACGACCTCGATGTCGTCACCGGTTCTGGAAACGATCTTGAGCAGTGCGCGGGCCGCCTCATACCCGGCGAACCCGCCACCCACGATCACGACTCGCTTCGATGGCATGCCACCATCGTTACCCGAGCCAGCCGAAAGCGAAACTCAGTAGCTGCGCCACACCCCCGCCGCCGGCCGCTCACCCACACCCTTCCGGCTGTAGTCGCACACGCCCTTCGGGAAGGCCTGGCGCAGTTGGGCCTTCTCCTCGGCGGTGAACGTCACCGGATAATCGTTGAAGTTCAACGGCTTCACCCGGCACTTGATCGTCGTCATCGAGAGGTTCGCGCCCGCGGCCAGGCGGGGGTTCGCGGCCACCGGGTACAGCTGGCCGCAGCGGCCCGTCGGCGGGTACGAGAGCTTCTCGCTGATCCGCTCCGTCGCGGAGACGAAGCAGCCGTCGGTCAGGTCGCGTGGCTTGTTCGCGATGACCTTGGCCGCGCGGTCGCGGTGGGAGGGGTCGTCGTCGAGGGCGGAGAGCCAGCGGTCCATGGCGTCCAGCTGGTAGGCGGCCGCGGCGTTCGACTGGGCCGGGTCCGCGGACGAGAAGATGATCACCTGGTTGGCGGCCGTGCCGTTGGCCGAGCGCAGGCGGTCCCGCATGATGAACGACATCTCCGCGGTGTGGATGTCCCCGACCGGGATGCGGTCCAGGTACGTGCGCTGGTCGATGACCGGTGTGTACCGCAGGCCCTGCGACGCCGTGTTGACCAGGTCGCTCGCGTACGCGGCGCTCAGGCCGCGCGGGTCTCCCGTGGTGCGGCCGGGGATCGGCCGGCCCGCGTAGTCGTAGCCGCCGACGCCGGCGTTCAGTGCCGCGAACTGGGCGGGCGTGATCTGCCCGGCCCTCAGCGCGCTCAGGCCGTACTGCACACCGGTGTTGTCCAGCACCGCCCGCACGAACCCGGTCCTCGGGTCGCGGCCGAGCTGGTTGACCCACTGCTCGGACGCGGAGCAGCGCTGGCCGTTCGGGTTGCTGACGGGGTCCCAGCGCGTCGCGGGCGGGATGACCGGGTCGCAGCTGCCGGTCGCCGTCGTCCGGTTGAGGAACGTGACGCCCCAGGACGTGCACGTGTCGTAGGTGTTGTAACCGGAGACCGCCCGTTGCTGCTCCGGCGTGAAGCCGCCCTTCGCGAAGTAGGCGTTGAGCAGGCCGCAGTCGGTGACCGGGGCCGTGGTCGTCAGCGGGTCGGGGAACGAGATGCCCGGGATGATCCCGTCGAGGATGCCCGGGTAGGCGTCGGCGATGTCGTACTGCTGGATGCCGCCGCCGGAGCCGCCCCAGCCGATCGTGTGCCGGGCGGGGCCGTAGGTCTCGAGGAAGTGCTCCTTGACCATCATCGCGGCCTCGGCGGAGATGATGGGGCTGCAGTTGTTGTCCAGCACGTTGAGCGTGGACGACGCGACCGCGTAGCCCTGCGACAGGAACAGGTCCACCAGCACGTCGGCGGTGGTCGTGCCCTGGCGGTAGCCGCTGTTGCAGCCACCGCCGAAGTTGTAGACGAGCCGGCGGTTCCAGCCGGTCTCCGGGCTGACCGGCGACGGGTCCTTGCCGTCGTAGAGCGCCGCCAGCTGGTAGACGGCCCGGTCGATGACGCCGACCTCGACGCGCACGACGTACGGCACGGTCACGCCCTCGACGTCGGCGGTCGCGAGGTCGGCGGGCCGGCTCGCGGGATCGGCGAGCGGTTTGAACTGGCCGGTGGTGGTGCGATAGGCGTACCGGACCACGGTCGGTGCCTCGCACAGCGGCTGCCGCGCCGGCGCGAGCCCGAACGCCTCGGTCTGGCAGTAGAACGGGTGCTGCTGCGGGCCGGAGAACACCGGGCCGGAGATGGGGTGGTTCACCACGCGGACGGACGCCTGCCGGTCCCGGGCCAACGCGGAGATCGTGTTGCGGCCGTCGCGCAGGCCGCGCACCACGCCGAGCAGCGAGCCGTCGGGCTGGGCGGTGAAGCCGGCCGTGACGTCCGCGCCGTTGCGCAGCACCCGCACGTGCTCGTCGCGGGACACCCGCACCAGCACGTCGCCGCCGCTGACGAACTCGGACTTGGTGTTGGACAGGACCGTGACGGTGAGGCCGTGCCGCGGGTCGGCGGCGGTCACCCCCGTCAACCCGGTCAGGGCCAGGGCGGCCGTGAGCAGGACCGTGGCGACAGCACAGGCGCGGGTCACGCGCAGAGCCTAATCCCTCGCGTGTCCAACCCGCACGACCCGCGTGTCCAACCCGCGCGACTGCTGAGTTCGACAAATCCGGCCGCTCCGCCATTCGCCGGATCGTTGGACACGCGGGTCCGGAACGTCGGACACGCGAGTTCGGAACGTCGGACACGCGAGTTCGGAACGTCGGACACGCGAGTTCGGAACGTCGGACACGCGAGTTCGGAACGTCGGACACGCGAGTTCGGAACGTCGGACACGCGGGTCCAGAACGTTGGACACGCGGGGTCGGAGCGTCGGACACGCGGGGTCGGAGCGTTGGACACGCGGTGTGGGCAAGTCTGTGGTTCGAGTGCGTGCTGCCTACGGTTAGCGCATGAACGTCGTGCTCGGGTGGCCGCTGGGCACTGTGCTCGCCCTGCTCATCGTGGGTGGCGCCGCTGTCATCGGGGTAGGTCGGCTCGGCTCGTGGCGGCCGGTGGTCACCGCGGCGGTGCGGGCGGTCGGCCAGCTCGCCGCGGTCAGCCTCGTCATCGTCTTCGTGCTCAGGAGCGGGTGGCTGACCGCCGCGTTCGTGCTGTTCATGTTCGGCATCGCGGCGTGGACCTCCGCGCGGCGCATCACCAGGGCCAGGCACGGGCGGTGGGTCGCGGCGTCGATCGGCGTCGGGGTCGCGCCCATCCTCGGGCTGCTGCTCGCGACCCGCATCGTGCCGGCGAACCCGCTGGCCGTCGTCCCGATCGCCGGCATCCTCATCGGCGGCGCCATGACCGCCACCTCGCTCGCCGGCAGACGCGCGCTGGACGAGCTGACCGCCCGCCGCGGCGAGTACGAGGCCGCCCTGGCACTCGGGTTCACCGACCAGGACGCCGTCCGTCTCATTGTGCGACCCACCGCCGGTCAGGCCCTCGTGCCCGTGCTCGACCAGACCCGCACGGTCGGCCTGGTCACGCTGCCCGGCACGTTCGTCGGCATCCTGCTCGGCGGCGGCTCACCGCTGCAGGCCGGCGCCACCCAGCTCCTCGTCCTCATCGCACTCCTGGCGATCGAGGGCATCGCCGTGCTCATCACCGTGGAACTGGTGGCGAACCGAAAACTCAGCCCCGCCGGATGGACATGAGCGTGTCGAAGTCGGCGAAGCGGTCCGACAGCCGCGCCCCGGTGAAGTTGCCGACCCAGCCGTCCTCGTCATGGAAGAACCGGATCGAGACGTAGTCCGGCCGCGTGCCCATGTCGAACCAGTGCGTCGTGTCGGCCGGCACGCTCAGCAGGTCGCCCGCCTCACACAGCACCCCGTAGACCCTGCCGCCGACGTGCAGGTAGAACACCCCGGCGCCCCGCGCGAAGAACCGGTCCTCGTCGTCGTCATGGGTGTGCTCGTTCAGGAACCTCTGCCGCGCCTCGGCGGCCTTCGCGCGCCACTCGTCGGTGTCCTCCGGCGTCATGTGCAGCGCGTCGACCAGGACGTAGCCCTCGTTCTCGACCACCCGCGCCACGTACGGCTCGTAGGCGGCCAGCACCTCGTCCGAGGTCGGGCGCTCGGGCAGGTCCTCGACCACGGGCCAGCGCTCGAACCGCACCCCGTGCTGCTTCAGCTCGTCGGCGATGGTGTCCGCGTCGGTGGTCCGGGTCAGTACGGTGTCCGGGTCGTCGTCGGCCCACACGGTCAGCAGTGTCATCACGCTCCCCTTCCCGTTTCGAGTATGAACCGCAGCAGCCATTCCAGGCACTCCAGCCGGTGGCGGGCCTGCCGCAGGTCCGCGCCCCACACGTAGCTGCCGTGCCTGGCCACGATCAGCGCCGGGGTGTCGGCGCGGTAGCCGCGTTCGAACGCGTCGCCGAGGACCCGCATGTCCTGGCCGTTCGGGATGACCGGGATGGTGACCAGGTCGCCGTGGGCCTGCCGTCCGAAGCCCTTCAGCATCTCCAGGTCCGCGAGCTGGACCCCGCCCGGCCAGCGTTCGGCCGCCAGCACGGGGGCCAGCGCGTGGACGTGCACGACCGCGCCGGCACCGGAGACCGCCGCGATCCTGGCGTGCAGCCCGGCCTCCGCGGACGGGACGCCGGGGCCGAGGGGCTCGCCGTGCGCGTCGACCTCCACGTGGTCGTCGGCGGTCAGCTCGCCCTTGTCCAGGCCGCTGGCCGTGACCGCGAGCCGCAGCGGGTCGCGGTCCAGCACCACGGACAGGTTGCCGGACGTGCCCCGCATCCAGCCCATCGACGCGTAGCGCGCGGCCTCGTCGGCGAGGTCCTGGCCGACGCTCACAGGTCCACCTCGTCGATCTCGTCGACCTCGTCGAACGAGCCGATGGTCCGGTGCGGCCCGAAGTCGGCGTCCCCGAACGGCTCGCCCTTCCGTGCCACGCCGACCGTCTGCCAGCCGGCCGCACGAGCCGCGTCCAGCTCGGCCGGCACGTCGGAGAAGAACACGATCCGCGCCGGCTCCGCCCCGAGTGCCGCGGCGATGGCCCGGTACGAAGGCTCCTCGCGCTTCGGCCCGGCGTTGACGGTGTCGAAGTGCCGGCTGAACAGGGCGGTCAGGTCGCCGTCGGTGGTGCGGGAGAACGACGCGACCTGCCCGGCCACCGAGCCGGACGAGAACACCGCGAGCCGCGGCCCTCCCGCGTGCCACAGCCGCAGCTTCGGCGCCACGTCGGCGAACAGCTGGGTCGTGAGGTCGCCGTCCGCGTAGCCCTTCTCCCAGATCAGCCCCTGCAACGTCTTGAGCGGCGCGATCTTCTGGTCCGCGGCCATCCAGCCGTGCAGGACCGCGACCACCTCGTCCGTGCCCGCGGCGGGTGGCAGGCCGCCCAGCTCGCGGATCTCCGCGACGGCGTCCGCCACCACGGGGTCGTCGCCGTGCGCGTCGATCCACGGGCCGAGCCGGGGCCGCGCGTAGTCGTACAGCACGACGTGCACCTGGCTGGTCGCGGTGAGCGTGCCCTCGATGTCGAGGACCACCCAGTCAACCTTCACGGAATCTCCTCGTAGTAGGAACCCAGCTGGCGCGGGGAGAACGGACCGCGGTCGGTGACGACGGTCGTCACGAACCGCGGCGGGGTGATGTCGAAGGCCGGGTAGAGCCCACGGATCCCCGGCCGGTTCAACACCTCCGTGCCGTCGCGGTACTCGATCGGCACGTCGGCCGCGGTGGGTGCGAGCCGGTCGGGTGCCTGCACCATCGCGTGGAACGGCACGTCGAACGCGTGCGCCGCGACGGCGAGCCCGAGCGTGCCGATCTTGTTGACCACGTGGCCGTCCATGGTGACGCGGTCGGCGGCGGTGACGAGGGCGTCGACCCGGCCGCTGGACAGCACGGCCGCACCCATGCCGTCGGTGATCACCGTGGTGTCGACGCCCATCTCCGCCAACGTCTCCGCGGTGAGCCGCGCGCCCTGCAGGTACGGCCGGGTCTCGGTGCAGACGAACGCGAGGTCCTTGCCGGCGGCCGCGCGCACCAGCTCCACCAGGTACAGGTCGGCCCAGCAGTGGGTGAGCACGGTTGCCTTGTCCGGCAGCAGTTCGGCGGTGTGCCGGCCCAGGGCGGCGCTGCGGGAGCGGTACCGCTCGTCACCGGCCCGCGCGCCCGCCAGCACAGCGGCCGCGAGGTCGTCACCGGTCTGCCCGTCCACGCCGGACAGTGCGGCGGCGACGGCTTTGCGCAGGTGGTTGTTGGTGCGGCGGGTGGCGATCAGCCGTTCTCCGGCCTTCGCCAGGTGTGCGCGGGCGTCCTCCGCGGCCAGGGAACGGGCCTCCCGCGCGGCGAGCACCATCCCCCACAGCGCGGCGAAGTACGGGCCGGAGGACTGGGTCACCATGTCCTCGATGGCCTTCGCGACGTCCTCGACGGACGCGCAGTGCACCCACACGCGTTCGGCGGGGAACACCCTGCGGTCCAGGATCTCGACGCCGTCGTCGGTGAGCCGGACGCTGTCGGCGAGGACCGGGCCCATCACGTGTACCCCGTGTACGGCGGGTTCTCCCCGGTGAGGAAGTGCGCGCCGACCTCGCGTGCCTTGTACACCACGGGGTCGTGCAGGGTGAGCGTGCGCGCGTTGCGCCAGAAGCGGTCGAACGCGTACTTGCTGGCCGTGCCGCGGGCGCCGACGAACTCGAACACCTTCGACGTGGTCTCGTTGACCACCCTGGTCGCCACCACCTTCGCCGCGGAGATGGCGACCGCCGCCTCGGCCCGCTCGGCCGCCGACAGCTCGGGCCCGCGGTCGAACGCCTCGCCGAGCGCGCGGGCTGCCTCGTCGGTGAGCGCGCCCGCCGCCCGGACCTGTGCGACCAGCTCGCCGTAGCCGGCCACGACGTGCGGGTCGTCCACCGCGCTGTCCACTCCGGACAGGAACCACGGGCGGCTCCGGTGGCGGGTGTAGTCGGCGGCCTCGAGGAGCGCGCCCTCCGCGATGCCCACGTAGATCTGGGCGAGGAACAGCTGGAAGGAGATCGCGGCCAGCGACTGGCGCGGCACCAGCTCCTCGGGTTGCGCGCCGAGCACGTCGTCCGCGGGCAGGAACGCGTCGGTGAACACGACGCCGCCGCTGGTGGTCAGCCGCTGGCCGATGTTGTCCCAGTCGCGGAGGTACTCGATGCCGGGCGTGCGGGCGTCGATGACGAACGTGAGCTTCTCCTCGGCGTCCGTCCGGGTGGCGCTGACGACGAGCCGGTCGGCGACCGAGGCGCCGGTGGCGAACGTCTTGCGGCCGTTGACGAGGAACCCGCCGGCGGTCGGGGTCAGCTGGAGCGCCGCGTCGAGCGGGTTGCTGATGCCGGCCCAGAAGTGGTTGTCCGCGGTGGTTTCCCGGTGCAGCCGCGCGACGAGGTCGGGCCGGTCGAACAGCTCGCCCCGCCACAGCTGCAGGTAGTGGTAGCCGAGCAGGTGACCGACGTTGGCGTCGGCGGCGGCCACGACGCGGGTGACGGCGTTGGCGGTGAGCCAGCTCTCGCCCATGCCGCCGCGGTCGGCCGGGATGAGGAGTGTGAGCAGGCCCGACTCCTTGAGCAGCGCGACCTCGCGGGTGGGCTCGGCGCCGGCCAGGTCCCGCTCGGCGGCGTCGGCACGCAGGGTGTCGACGAGCTTGTCCGTTCTCTCCCGCCAGCTCATGCCGTCCCCTCATCCGCTCCGTGGCGCCGGAAAGCTCCGCTCATGCCAGGGCCACCAGTGCGTCGAGGGCGACCGCGCTCCCCCTGGCGACCGCGTCGACGACGACGTGCCGGTGCGGGTTGTACGAGGTCGGGTCGGTGTTGTCGACGGTAGCGTTGCCGTCGATGACCAGCACGCCGCCGGCACGCAGCCCGGACAGGCCGGCGAACACGAGCAGGGTGGACAGCTCCATCTCGATCGCGCGGACCCCGGCGGCCAGGTACTCCCGCGTGGGCAGCTCCCGCACCATCGGGCTGAACGCGGCCCGGGTCCAGACGACACCGCGGTGGGCCCGCGCCTGGTGGGCCGTGGCGGCGGCGGTGAGCGCGAGGACCGCCTCCGGCGTGGCGAAGGCCGGGTACTCGGGCCGCACGAGCTGCTGGGTGACCCCGTCGTCGCGCACCGCGGCCTCGGCGATGACGAGGTCCCCGTCGAGGATGTCGTCCCGGAGGGAGCCGGCGGTCCCGAACCGGATGAACGTGTGCACCCCGGCCTCGGCCAGCTCGCGGAACTGGCAGAGCGCGCCGGGGCCGCCGACCCCGTGTGACGACACGACGACGGGCGTGCCCTGCCAGGTGCCCCGGTAGCTGCGGTACTCCCGGTTCTGCCCGATGAGCGTGGGATCGGTGAGCAGCCCGGCGACGGCCGTGGCGCGCTCGGGGTCGCCGACGACCAGCGCGTGCCCGGGCAACCCGGTCCGGGGGATCTTGGTGATGGGCAGGGTCATGAGGAGGTCCTCCTGCGAAGCCGCGCGCTGGAGAGGAACAACGCGACGAGCGTGACGACGTAGGGAGCGGCGTCGGTCGCCTGCTGCGGCAACCCGACGCCCTGGAGCCGGAACCCGAACGCCTCGGCGAGCCCGAACAGCACGGCGGCGGCGAGGACACCCCAGGGCAGGGCCCGCCCGAGCATGACGGCCACCACGGCGATCCACCCGCGCCCGGCGGTCATGTTCTCGGAGAAGAGGGTGACGTTGCCGAGGGCGAGCTGCGCGCCGGCGAGCCCGCAGAGCGCGCCCCCGGCGAGGATCACGCCGTAGCGGTACCGGGTGACACTGACCCCGAGGCTGGCGGCGGCTTCCGGCCGTTCGCCGACGCCGCGGAGCCGAAGCCCCCACGGGTGCCGGTAGAGCAGCACCGCGAGCCCCGGCACGGCGAGCCAGGAGAGGTAGACGAGCAGGGAGTGCCCGGACAGCACCGGGATGCCACCCAGGTCCAGGTCGGGCAACCCCTGGAGCGTGGGATCGCTGAAGGTGCCACGGGTCCCGAACACGGTCCGGATGAGGAAGCTGGTCAACCCCACGGCGAGCAGGTTGATGGCAACCCCGAGCACGATCGCGTCCCCACCGAAGGACACATGACCGACGGCGAGAATGAGCGAGTAGCCGGTCCCGGCGACCACGGCGACCAGCACCCCGAGCCACGCACTCCCGCCGTACCAGGACCCGGCGACCCCGGCGAACGCCCCGACGAGCATGGTCCCCTCGAGCGAGATGTTGAAGACCCCGGCCCGCTGGCACAAGGCCCCGGCCAACGCGGCGAAGAGGATGGGCGTGAGCGCCCCGAGGGCAGAGGCGAAGAGAGCGGCGTCAATCATGCCGACACCCCCTCCCCTGCACGAAAGTCCCATTCGTGCAGGTCAGGGGATCCCCCGGTTTCAACACTACCGGCAACCACCGACAATCCCGCGCCACCAACGCAACCCGCCCACCAAATTCACCCACCCAACCCGAACGAAAGTCCCACTCATCACCCAGGGGGTCCCCCGATTTCAACGCTACCGACGACCACCGACAATCCCGCACCACCAACGCAACCCGCCCACCAAATTCACCCACCCAACCCGAACGAAAGTCCCACTCATCACCCAAGGGGCCCCCCGATTTCAACGCTACCGGGCAGCACCGACGATTCCGCCGGGTGAGCGGCGGGTTGTCCACAGTCATGTCGAGGTCCTCCTCTTGCGGAGCAGGCCCGTCGCCGCGGCCAGGAAGATGATCAGGATCGCCTGGAGGACCGCGGTCAGCTCCCTCGGGACCTGGGTCGCGCGTTCCATCGCGAAGCCGCCGCTCGTCAGGGCGGCGAAGAAGACCGCCGCCACGAGTGTGCCCAGCGGGTTCGCCGCCGCCAGCAGCGCCGCCAGCAGTCCGACCCACGTGTACTGCGGCGTGATCAACGCCCCGTCGATGAACCGGTACGGGAACCCCAGCACCACCACCGCCCCCACCAAGCCCGCCAAGCCGCCCGAGCACGCCAGCAACCGCACCGTCAGCCCCGGCCGCTCGATCCCCGCGTACGCCGCGAACCGCGGGCCCCACCCCGTGACGCGTGCCTCGAAGCCCGCCGGCGTCCGCGCGTCGACCACCGCGAACACCGCCACCGCCGCCACGATCAGGAACACGCCCATCGTCACGGACCCCAGTGCCGGCAGCCGCACATCCGGCGGCAGCTGCTCGCTCTGCGGCAGGCTCGACCCGGCGTCCCGCATCGGGAACCGCACCAGGTACGCCGCGAACGACATCGCCGGGTAACTGAGCAGCAGCGACGACACCAAAAGTGGTACACCCAAGCGGGTCTCGCAGACCGCCGCCACCGACGCGTACAGCGCACCCGCCAGCGTCCCCGCCACCAGCGCCGCGACGATGCCGAGCACGCCCGGCACATGCGGTCCCACCACGATCGCGCTGATCGCACCGAGCACCAGCTGGCCCTCGCCGCCGAGGTTCACCATGCCGGCACGCAACGGGATCGCCAGCGCCGTCGCCATGCCGGCCACCGGCACCGCGTACGCGAGCGTGTCCTGGATGCCGTCCGGGCCGAACGCGCCCGTCACGATCGCCCAGTACGCGTCGAGCGGGTTCGCGCCGGTCGCGGCCAGTAACACCGCGCCCAGCACCAACGCACCCACAAGGGTGACGAGAACCGTCCTCACCCGGCGCCTCCGGCCATCGCCAGCCCGAGGGCGGAGTTGGTGGCCTCGTCCTTGGTGAACTCCGCGACGATCCGCCCCTCGTACAGCACGAGCACCCGGTCGGCCAGCGCGCGGATCTCCGACAGCTCCGCCGACACCAGCAGCACGGCGTGCCCGGCGTCGCGGTAGGCGACGATCCGCTGGTGGATCTGCACGATCGCGCCGATGTCCACGCCCCGCGTCGGCTGCTCGACCAGCAGCACCGGCGCGTCGTGCGCCAGCTCCCGGCCGAGGATCGCCTTCTGCTGGTTGCCGCCGGACAGCGTCCGCATCGGCGCCGCCACGCCGCCCGCCCGCACCCCGTACTCGTCGACGATCGCCGCGCCGTGCCTCCTGATGTCGCGCGGCCGCAGGAACCCGCGCCGGGCGAGCCGCCGCTGGAACCCGACCGCCAGGTTGTCGGCGACCGTCGCCCCGGGTGCGCTGCCGACCTCCGCGCGGTCCTCCGGCACGTGCGCGAGGCCGGCCGCCCGCCGCTGCCGCACCGGCAACCCGCTGACGTCCCGGCCGTTCACCGTCACCGTCCCGGCGTCGACCGGGCGGAGGCCGGCGATCGCGGCGACCAGCTCCGTCTGCCCGTTGCCCGCCACCCCGGCGATACCCACCACCTCGCCGGCCCGCACCTCCAGCGACACCCCGTGGAGCGCCGGATGGCCGTGCAGGGTCAGCCCGCGGACGGAGAGCAGGACCTCGCCGGGCGTCCCGACCGGATGAATCTTGTCCAGCTCGACGTCCCGGCCGGTCATCGCCGCGGCCAGGGCGGCACGGTCCGTGTCCGCTGTTGCCGACGAAAGAGTGACCCGGCCATCACGCAGCACGGTGACGTTGTCGCTCAGCGCAAGCACTTCGTGCAGCTTGTGCGAGACGAACAGGATCGTGCGGCCCTCGATGGCCAGCCCGCGCAGCACGTCGAACAGCCGGTCGGTCTCGGCCGGTGTGAGCACCGCGGTCGGCTCGTCGAGGATGAGCACGCTCGCCTGCCGGTACAGCAGCTTCAGGATTTCCACCTGCTGCCGCAGTCCGACCGGCAGGTCACCCACACGATCCGTGGGTCGCAGTCGCAGACCGTGACGTTCGATCAGCTCCTCGACCGCGGCGCGCGCCGCGCGCCGGTCCAGCAGCCCACGCCGTCGCGGCTCGGCGCCGAAGATCACGTTGTCGGTCACCGACAGCGTGTCGAACAGGGCGAACCCCTGCTGCACCATGCCGATCCCGGCCTCGATGGCGGCCGCCGCCGAGCCGAACGACACCGGCCGCCCGGCGAGCTCGACCACCCCGGCGTCCGGCCGCGCCAGTCCATAGAGGATCGACATCAGCGTGGACTTGCCGGCGCCGTTCTCCCCCATCAGCGCGTGGATCTCGCCCGGCGCGACGGTCAGGTCGACGTGGTCGTTGGCGAGCACCCCGGGGAACCGCTTGACGATCCCCCGGAGCGCGACCGCCGGCGGTTCAGGATGCCGCGGGGTCATCGACCTTGAGGGTGCCCGCGGCGATCTCGTCTCGCAGCTTGCCGACCTGGGTGAGCACGTCCGGGTGATCGGCGATGACGCACTGTGACTTGTCGACGTCCGGCTGCAGTCCGGTGAGCGAGATGCCCTCCTCCTTGATCCCGTACGAGCGGGTGTTGCCGCGCTTACCGTCGAGGATCGCCGTCACCCCGTCGGATATCACCACATCAGTGCGCTTGATCACGTTGTCCACCACGACCCCGGGCGAGGCGGGGCACTGGTTGGCGTCGACGCCGAACGCGAAGACGCCGTGCTCCTTGGCGGCCTCGAACACCCCGAGGTTGCCGGACGCGGACGCCGCGCCCATCACGTAGTCCACGCCCTGGCCGGCGAGTGTCGCGGTCAGTTCCTTGGCCCGCCCCGGATCGTTGAAGGGGTTGGCGCCTCCGATGAACAGCGGCGAGAGCGCCGCACCCGGCCTGACCTTCTGGGCACCGAGCCCGAAGGGGTCGGAGTAGCGGTGGAACTGGGGTGCGTCGACGGCCACGACCGCGCCGACCTTGCCCGTCTTCGTGAGCGCCCCGGCCTCGGCGCCCGCGAGAAAAACTCCCTCGTACTCGCGGAAGACGGCACACGTCACGTTCTCGTACTGCTTCTCCGTGCACGAGTCGACGAAGAGGAACTGCTGGTCAGGGTGCTGCTCGGCCTGCTGCGCGAGCACGTCGGCGAAGTTGAACCCGACCGCGACGACCACGTCCGGCTTGTCGCGGACGGCGGCCGCCACGTTCTGCTGTATGGAAGCCGGGTCCGTGCTCTGGTAGACCGACTGTGTGCCTTTGTGCGCGGAAGCAGCGTCCTCGGCGCCTTTGACGGCGAGCTTGAGGAAGTCGTTGACGCCGACCGGGTTGGGCGTGACCAACACGATCGACGGTCCGTCGGCATCCCCGCCCGCGGGAGCCTTCGCCGCCGCGTTGCACCCGGCTGCCAGCACTCCGGCGGCCAGTAGCAAGATCACCCCATGCGCTCTCATGCGCAGGTCCCCTTTCGCGTGTCACCCGACCGGAGCAACCGTATGCACGGCGCCCACGATTCGGCCAGCGTGCCCAGAAACTGGGACGGGCTTGAGGTTCACTGGCGAGTCGGGCGGGATTCGCGTGATGGGACTGTCGCATGTGGGCCGTCACCCGTTGGAATGTCTTCAGGTTTGACCCCTTCCTGCCGAGGGAACTGGAGGGCAGACCTCAAGGACGAGGAGGACCGTATGGCGACAGAGGCCGTACCAAGATCAGCACCAATCCCGGGACCGCGGCTGGTGGCTCCCCCGGACATCCGTCCGCGTGCCGGCCACGAACTGTTCGTAGGGGTGGAGAAGGTGCTCGGACAGCTGACGGCGAGGGGCTTGCGGAACGCCATCGCCCTGGCCGACGACCTCCGCACCGCCCTCGCCAGAACGGCGGCCCTGGGGGACAGCTGCCGAGTCCGCCCACAGTGCGACGGCGTCCGCCTGGCCGCCGACCTGCTGCTACGCGGCGAGGTGGTCGACGCACACGCGATCCTCATCCGCATGCACTCAGAGCTCGCGGACCGCCAGCGCCGCTGACGCGCCCCCTTTTCGCCGCAGGCCCGCCACAAGCCTCAGCTCCCGCCCCACCGCGCGTGTCCAACGCCCATAACCCGCGTGTCCAACGCGCACGACCGCTGAGTTCGACGAAACGTGCCGAGGGTCGCGGCAGCCTTCGTCGAACACACGGTCACCGACGTCGGACACGCGGGACCGCAGCGTTGGACACGCGAGACCGCAGCGTCGGACACGCGGGTCCGC
>NZ_JBJMIE010000712.1:0-37783 GCF_045807065.1 Actinophytocola sp.
GGCCTGCCCAGGGCGGCGGAGGCTCGCGGGTCAAGGGTGACGGCCGCCAGGCCGTCATCGGGCGAAGCCCGACGCCGAAGGCGCCCTTGAGGCGTGAGTCGCCGCCCGTACAATCCCGCCACCACCACCGAACACTTAGGACGAGGCGCGCACCACGGCCCCACCGAACACCCCGGCACGCGGCAGGCGGCACCAAACCCACGGCACCCCCAAGGACGCGCACCGCCGCCCACCGAACACCGAGGACGCAGCGCACCACGGGACCCACGGGACGCAGCGCGCACCACGGGAACCCACGGAACCCCCAGGACGCAGCGCGCCCCACAGAACGCGGCACCACCGCTGCCAGCAAGAGACAACCCTGGCACCGCGCCACGGACCGCTACCGCACGCATCCCGCGACGACCAGCTCACCGCCCGTGAACTGGCCCCGCAGATCACTTACCACCCGGTGACGCTACTCCAAACAGCCCCCTCGAACCGGGTGTTCATCCACATTTGACCAGGTACGATGCGCCGACCAGGGCGTTGGGCCGCCCGGGTACTTGAGCGGCCGATCGGGTGATGTGACCCACGTCACAGATCTACCCCTGAGTGAACTGAACGCGCCCGTCGTTATCAAACGTATATACCGGTAGCACCAGCAACGAGGCGTGCCTGGAAGAAAAATCTTGACGCGGCGTAATCGTTCTGATATCTACTGCAGAGGAGTCCACGCATGAGGATGCGTAGCTGTAGAGTTGCCGGGATCGCAGTGCTGGCAACAGTCTTCGCGCTCCTCCTTGGTGGTTGCCAGCTGCGGGAAGGTCCCAGCAGCGAGTACGGCGGCATGCCCGCCAAAATGTTAACCGCACAAAACGGAACAGAAAAGAACTGAGGCGCGGGCGGTAACATTTCATGCGACGCAGATTTGTTCGCTGGATCGCTGCTGCGTTCCTGGTGATCCTCGGTGCGGCCTTCCCCGCGATCGGCTTCGCCGTGGTCAGCCAGGCCCAGCCCCAGGTGAACGCGCAGAGTGCACAGGAACCCATCTCGGACCGAGATCGTGAGTTCATCAGGTTGATCAACTTCGCGAACCTGTGGGAAATGCCGATGGGCGACCTCGCGTCCAAGAAGGGAAGCACCCAGCGGGTACGCGACGTGGGCGCCACGATCGCCGCCGACCACCGGAAGCTGGACGTCGCCGTCAAGGATCTGGCCGGCAAGTTCGGCGTGCCGCTGGCGGACCAGGCGACCTCGTCACAGCAGAAGTGGATGGCCGAGATCCGAGCCTCCTCGGGCAAGGCGTTCGACGACGCCTTCGCCAACCGCTTGCGTGCGGCCCACGGCACCGTGTTCAGTGTGATCGCCGAGGAGCGCGCCGGCACCAAGAACTCGGTCCTCCGCGACTTCGCGACGACGGCCAACACCATCGTGATGAAACACATGACCATCCTGGAGAGCACGGGCGACGTGGACGCTGATCACGGCATGTTCGCCGAGGCGGGCGCCCGGACCTACGACACCCCGGAGAACCACTTGTCAAGCGGTGACCTGGCGCTCGGCGGTGTGGTGGCGGCCCTGATGATGGGCGCCACGATCGCCATCGTCCGCACCTTCAGCTCGCCGGGGACGGCGGAATGATCGACGTCGTCGCACTGCCACAGCACGACATCGGCATCCGTGAGGTGGCCGCCCTGTCGGCCCGCCTCGCCTACGTCTTCATGTGCCTGACGCTGAGCTGGGGCGTCCTCACCTACACGGGCTGGATCAAGCGGCTCACCGGCCAGCAGGCCATCCGCTCGAGCCACATGATCCTCGCGACCTTCACCATCGCGACCGGCTTCATGCACGCGATCGTGTTCCTCCTGCTCCGTGAGCAGGGGTTGAACCTCATCGGCATCACGGTGCCGTTCAGCGGCACGCTCCGGCACGCGATGGGCATCCTCGGCCTCGAGCTGATGACCGCGATTCTGATCTCCACCGGACTGCGGCGGTTCATCCGCTACACGCGGTGGCTGCGGTTCCACCAGTTCGCCTACCCCGCGGTCGCGATCACGGTCATCCACTCGTGGTTCGGCTCCATCCACAACGGCCACCTCGCTTACCTGTGGCTCGGCGGCCTCACCGTGCTGACCCCGGCCGTGACGCTGACCGTGCTGCGCTTCCTCCCGCCGAGGATCCTGACCCGCGCCGGCCTGCTCGCCGCGGCGCCCCAGGCCGCCGAGACCCAGCTCGCGGTCATCGAGCCGCCGGTGATCGCGCCGCGCATGGGCCGGAAGGTGCAGGTCAGCGTCGACAACCAGCGGTGCAAGCGGTACGGCATCTGCCAGGCCGAGTCGCCGCAGCTGTTCCAACTCATGGAAGACGGGCGACTGCGCTACGTCCGTGACCCCGACACAGCCAGCCGCGCCCAGGCGCAGGCGGCGGCGCGAGTCTGCCCGATGCAGGCGATCCAGTTGCAGGAGGTACGTACCCGATGAACCGCGACGAACGGATCGTCGTCGTCGGCGGTGGACTCACCGGCCTGCGCGCGGCGGAACGGCTCCGTGAGCTGAAGTTCGAGGGTGAGATCACCATTCTCGGCGACGAGAAGCTGCCGCCGTACCACCGACCAGCGCTCTCGAAGCAGCTGCTCAAGGGTGAGCTGAGATCGAGCGATCTCACCCTGCCCGCATACGAGGACCTCAACGCCCGCTGGCGGTTCGGCACACAGGTGCGCCAGCTGATCCCCACCAAGAAGACCCTGGTGCTGCCCGGCGGCGAGGAGATGACCTACGACGGTCTCATCATCGCCACCGGTGTCGAGGCCGGGAAGCAGAGCGGCGTGCCCTACCACGACCCGCGCGTTCTGGTGCTGCGGACCATGTCCGACGGCCTGGACCTCGAGCGGGTGCTCGGCTCGACCAAGGGTCGGGTCGCGGTGATCGGCGGTGGGTTCACCGGCTGCGAGCTCGCGGCCAGCCTGCGCCACCTCTCCCGCGACGTGACCCTCATCGGCCGCGGCAAGAACCTGCTCGGCAACGTGCTCGGCCCCGAGCTCGGCGAGTGGCTGACGGGCGTGCACCGCGACCACGGCGTCGACCTCGCGCTGGGCAACTCGGTGGAGGAGTGGAACCCCACCGCGGAGGGCATCGGGCTGAAGCTGACCGACGGCAGCACGCTGATGGTCTCCTGCGTGATCCTCGCCGCCGGCACCCGGCCGATGACCCACTGGCTGCGTGGTTCCGGCCTGCCGCTGGACAACGGCGTCGTCTGCGAGGCCACCTGCCACGTGGTGGGCGCCGACGACGTGGTGGCCGCCGGCGACGTCGCCCAGTGGCCCAACCTCCGCTTCGACAACGTCCCGCGGCGCGTGGAGCACTGGCTCAACGCGGTCGAGATGGGTCGCGCCTGCGCGGAGAGCCTGCTGGCCGGCCGGGAGAACGCGCAGCCGTTCTGCCCCATGCCGCGCTTCTGGACCGACCAGTACAGCTACCGCATCCAGGCCGCCGGGATGATCAAGCTCGGCAAGGACATCGTCAAGCTCGGCACCCCCGACGAGGGCACCGGCACGGTGTACGGCTACTCGCTCGAGGGCCGGCTCATGGCGGTGGCGGGCGTCGACTGCCCCTCCGCGATGATCGCGTGGTCCGAGAGCCTGAGCCGGCAGAACCCCGAGCCGCGCCGCGAGGAGGTGGAGACCCCGACCAAGCTGCCGATCACCGTCGGCGGCGGCTCGCTGAAGAAGCGGCCCGGGAAGCACCTGGCGCCGCCCCGCGAGAAGCAGTTCCAGCGCCCGGAGCGCCAGGAGCAGGAGATCGGCTTCGTCGAGCAGCCCCAGCCGGCCGAGGTCAGCGGCCCGATCGGTGTCGGCGCCGGCCAGGTGCCGGCCGCCCGCGCGCAGAGCGTGGTCGACTCGTTCAGCCGCATGCTCCCGGTCGCCGTCCGCCCCCCGTACACCGGCGGCCCGATCCCGCCCGCCCGCCCGGCCGGCCCGCCGCGGATGATCGGCGGCCGGACGCTGCCCACGACCGGGGTCTTCCCGCCCGTGCCCACCCACTCGTCCGGTCCGCTGAGCCTGCCGCCGGGCCACCCCTCCGGCCCGCTGCCCGTGCCGCCGATCAGCGCCCCGCCCGCGAACGGCTTCGCCGGCGGCCCACGCGGCCCGTTCGGTGACGGCGCCGCCAGCAGTGGCGTGTTCCCGAAGGCGGCGGCGAGCGGCACGTTCCCGAGCGTGTCGAACGGCCGTCCGGTCAACGCCTCCGGCCCCGCCGGCGGCCCGGGTGGCGGCAGGTCCGGCCCGAACGGCCTGCCGCGGGGCGGCGCCACGGTGCCGCCGATGGGCGCGGCGCCGTTCGGCACGCCGTCCCACCCCCCGGCACTGGGCCCGGCCACCGGCCACACCGGCACGGCCCCGCGTGAGCCCGAGTTCAGCGCGGCCGAGATGACCGACGTCCGCGGCCCGTTGCCGGAGCCGCTGAGCGGCCGCCTCGGTCCCGACGCCGGCCTGGCCATCGACGTCACCGGCCAGATGGCGCTGCTCGACGCCAACGGGCACGTGCGCGCGCCGGAGTTCTCGGACGTACCGCCCCGGCGCGGGCCGTCGGACTCCTTCGGCGGCGTCCCGGCGATCCGCCGCGCCGCGGAGGAGTCGTTCAGCGCCATGCCCCCGGCCCGCCGGGGCCCGCAGGACTCGTTCAGTGCGCTGCCGCCGGCGGGTCGTGGTCCGGAGGAGTCGTTCAGCCGGATGCCGGCCGTGCGTGGTCCGCAGGACTCCTTCAACGCCATGCCGCCGGTCCGGCGCGGTGCCGACGAGCCCGCCGCCGGTGCGTCGGCTGGTCGCCGGTCCGCGCGTGGTCCGCAGGACTCGTTCAGTGCGTTACCGCCGGCTGGTCGTGGTCCGGAGGAGTCGTTCAGTCGGATGCCGGCTGTGCGTGGTCCGCAGGACTCGATCAGCGCGATGCCGCCTGTGCGGCGCGGTGGTCCGGAGGAGTCGGTCAGTCGGATGCCCGCGGTGCGT
The DNA here is from genome assembly GCF_045807065.1 of Actinophytocola sp. GTDB lineage: Bacteria > Actinomycetota > Actinomycetes > Mycobacteriales > Pseudonocardiaceae > Actinophytocola. Next base: position 4,982 of record NZ_JBJMIE010000712.1, read on the forward strand.
GGCCCGCAGGATTCCTTCAACGCGTTGCCGCCGGCTCGGCGTGGTGGCCATGACTCGGCTGCTGAGGAGTCGGTCAGTCGGATGCCTGCGGTGCGTGGTCCGCAGGACTCCTTCAACGCGTTGCCGCCGGCTCGGCGCAGTGCCCACGACTCGGCTGAGGAGTCGGTCAGTCGGATGCCGGCCGTGCGTGGCCCGCAGGACTCCTTCAGCGCGATGCCGCCTGTGCGGCGTGGCGGTGCGGAGGAGTCGGTCAGTCGGATGCCCGCGGTGCGTGGCCCGCAGGACTCCTTCAACGCGATGCCGCCCGTCCGGCGCGGTGCCCAGGACCCGGCCGCCGGTGCGTCGGCGGGCCGCCGGTCCGCGCGTGGTCCGCAGGACTCGTTCAGTGCGTTACCGCCGGCTGGTCGCGGTCCGGAGGAGTCGTTCAGCCGGATGCCGGCCGTGCGCGGTCCCCAGGACTCCTTCAGCGCGTTGCCACCCGCGCGACGCGGGTCGTCGGACGACGGTCCCGAGACCTCGATCACCGGCATGCCGCCGGTGCGCCGGTCCGCCGGCCCGCAGGACTCGTTCAGCGCGCTCCCGCCGGTCCGGCGTGACTCGAACGACGTCGCGGAGACGTCGGTGACCGGGATGGCGCCGGTCAGCCGTGGTGGCCGCCGCCGCGCCGAGGACTCGTACAGCCGCCTGCCGGTCGTGGACGACAGCCACCGTCCGGCGCACCGGGCCGAGGACCTGACGCCGGAGTTCGGCCGCCCGCCGAAGCGGCGCAACGTCAACCCGGACCTGAGCGGCGTGCGCATGGTCCCCGCGCTGTCCAGCATGGACGACTCGATCGAGATGCCCGCGGTGCGGATGCCGAAGCACGGCCGGCCGGAGGACTACGGCGTGCCGTCGTCCCGGCCGGGTCCGGAGGACTCCTACGACCACATGCCGGCCGTCGAGCGTCCCACCGGAGGTCGCCGCCGCGCCCGTGCGTAGGACGTGATCGACAACCGAATATGGATGTGGCCGCGCGCCTGTCCGTTGTTGGTGGTCAGGCGCGCGGCCTGTCCATTGTGTATAGATAAAGTGTCAAAGTGATGATCACCTTCCGTAACTATCCGTAATCCTCGTCACCATTTGGGAGGTACCGTTGACGGGGTGGTAGATGGCAAAGTTGCACCCTGCACACTGGAAGTTCGCATTGGTCGGTGACAAATCGGGGGCCGTCAGGTGAGCGCCGCAGCCGGCAGTACCAGCTATTTCACCACGCCGCAGCACGAGCGGCTGCGTGCGCAGGTGCGCGACTTCGCGGAGTCGAAGGTGGCGCCCCGGGTCGCCGAGATGGAGGAAGGCAAAGCGGTCCACGTCGAACTCTCCAGACTCATCGCCCAGCAGGGCTGGTTGGGTGTCACCGTCGATCCCCGCTACGGCGGAATGGGTTTCGGGCACCTCGCCAAGACGATCATCATCGAGGAGTTGTCGCGGGTCAGCGGGGCCATGGGTGCCATGGCGCAGGCCTCGCAGCTCGGCGTCGCGAAGATCGTGCACTTCGGCAACGAGGAACAGAAGAAGCGTTGGCTACCAGCGGTTTCCGACGGCAGGTGCCTACCGACGATCGCGGTGACCGAGCCGGACTCCGGCGGGCACGTGCTCGGCATGTCCGCAACCGCCGATCGGGTGGAAGGCGGCTACGTCCTCAATGGGCGCAAGGTGTTCGTGGGCAACAGCCACATCGGTGACCTGCACGGTGTCGTCGTCCGTACCGGCCCGGGTTCCCGCGGCCTGTCGGTTTTCCTCGTGGAGGCCATCTCCCCCGGACTTTCCCTCGGACCGCACCAGCCGGCAATGGGCCTGCACGGTTTCAGTTTTGGCGAACTGATATTCGAAAACTGCTTCGTGCCCCTCGGGAACCGGCTCGGTGCGGAAGGGGACGGGCTCGCCGTCGCGTACTCGTCCAGCATTCTCTACGGGCGGCCGAATCTGACCGCCGTCGCGCTGGGTATCCACCAGGCGATCGTGGAGCACACGGTCCACTTCGCGCGCACGCACCGCCGCTACGACGCACCGCTCGCCGAACTCCCCACCGTCAAACAGAAACTGGGACAGCTGCAGTCCCAGCTGATGACCGCGCGGCTCACCGCCTACTACGCCGCACACCTGCTCGACGAGGGCATGCCGTGCGACGCCGACCTCATCAGTGCCAAGCTCACCAACGTCGAATCCTCTTTGGACTCGGCACGCACGGCGATGGAGGTGCACGCCGCCTACGGACTGGACCCGGGCCGCCACATCGAACGCTTCCTCCGCGACGCCAACCACATCTACGCCCCGGCCGGCACCTCGGACGTCCAGCGCCTCCGCCTGGCCGAAGTGGCACTGGGCACCTACCGCGAGCAGTGGTCAGCCCGGTTCGCCGACCAGCTGAGGGTTCCCGAGCAGACGCCGGCCCGCTGGTGGCGCCGCTGAGAACCACAATGCCCTGAGGGGCACCCTCGGGACGTTCGACGTCCTGAAGGCGCCCCTCAGGGCATCGCCGCCGGCCTGGTCAGCCGAGTTGCTGTTCGCGGCGGTGGATCAGCTCCATCACCTCGTTGGCCATGGACTTGATCATGTCCAGGCCGTTGCGCCCCCAGTTGCTCTCCTCCGTGTTCACCACGCAGATCGTGCCGATCGCGGTGCCGGTGCGGTCGATCAGCGGCGCGCCCATGTACGCCCGCACGCCGATGGAGTTCACCACCGGGTTGACCGCGAAGCGCGGGTAGGCGCACACGTCGTCGAGCACCAAAGCCTTGCGCCGCACCACGACGTGGGGGCAGTAGCCGTGCTCCCGTGACATCGTCCGGCCCGGTGCGGCGCGCGACGCGGACGACGCGGCCTCCAGTGCGTCCGCCTTGGAGCTGGAGGGGCCGTACAGGCCGGCGAAGTACTGCTCCTCGTCGCCGACGAAGTTGACCATCGCGTACGGGGCGTTGGCCGCCGCGGCGAGGCGGGCCGCGAACTGGTCGAACTCGGGGTCCGGGCGGTCGCCGACGCCGAGTTGGGCCAGCTGTGCCAGGCGTGCCAACCGCTGCGGGATGTCCGGGTCGTGCGGCGCGGGCATGAGCCGCTGGTCGAGGATCTCACCGTTCATTGTGGACTCCCAATCATCGGACTGGCGGCGCGGGCGGACGCCAGGACGGACTCGAGCAGGGTGATCAGCACCCGGCTCGCGGACGGGGTCGTGCGCGCGTCGCACCGCACGAGCGGCACGTGTGGCTTGAGCGCCAGCGCCTGCCGCACGTCGGCGTCTTTGTACCGGTAGCCGTCGTCGAACTCGTTCAGTGCCACGAGAAATCGGATGCCGCGGCGCTCGAAGAACTCGACCGCGCCGAAGCAGTCGGCGAGCCGGCGGGTGTCCGCCAGCACCACCGCGCCGACCGCGCCGCGGGACAGCTCGTCCCACATGAACCAGAACCGGTCCTGGCCGGGCGTGCCGAACAGGTACAGCACGAGGTTCTTGTCCGTGAAGGAAAGCCGGCCGAAGTCCATCGCGACCGTGGTGGTCGCCTTGGCCTCGACACCGGCGGTGCTGTCGGTGCCGACGCTCGCCGCGGTCAGCGTCTCCTCGGTGGTCAGCGGCTCGATCTCGCTGACCGAGCCGACGAACGTCGTCTTGCCGACGCCGAAGCCACCCGCGACCAGGATCTTGACCTGGATGGGGAACAGGTCAGACGAACCGTCGGAGGCCATCAATCACCGCCTCCAGAATGGCCGGATCGTTGGAGTACTCGGTCGGGGTGAACTTCGCGATCACCGCGCCGAGCTCGATCAGATCGGACAGCACGACCTTGGTCACCGTCACCGGCCGGCGCAACAGGCCGGCGAGCTCGGCGACCGAGGTCGGTTTCTCGCACAGTTCCAACGCATTCGCGTGCTCGACCCCCAGTTGGCGCGGCGTGATCATACCCTTGCCCGTCGCCCGCACCATCGACATGAGGTCGAGCGGGGTGCTGGGCTGGGTTCTGCCGCTGGTCATGGCGTACGGCCGTACGCCGAAGAGACCGGGGTCCTCGTTCGGACCGGTCATCGTCACCGAATCCCATTGGCCTGATGTGCGGCGTATCGGGTCGGGGTGGTCAGTACGGCGGGCACCTGCGTGCACAGCCTCTGCATCTCGTAGCTCAGGATGCCGGCGTCGACCTCCCGCGCGGCGACCACGGCGAGCACGCTGCCGACGCTCGCCGCCGTCACGAACAGGATGATCTCGTTCAGCTCGGTGATCACCTGCCGGACGCCGTCGCTGCCGTCCTGGGAGAACTTCTTGCCGACCTGGTTGGCGAGGGAGCACATGCTCGCGGCCAGCGCCGCGAGCCGGTCGGCGTTGTCGATGTCGAGGCCGTACCAGTACTTGGGAATGCCGTCGACCGACAGCAGCAGGGCACTGTGCGTGTCGGGTACCGCCTCAACCAGCCTACGCAGCAGCCAGTTCAGGTCGTCGGCCATGAGTCTCCTCTGTTCTCGTCCGTCGTGTTCTGCTGGGCGAGCCAGTTCTCCCGGCCCGCCTGAACGGTCTTCATGAGGCTCGTGTTGTGACCCGGCACGGGCCGGGTCGTTGATGGCGGTTCCAGCAGTTCCTCACGCAGGTGGCTGCCACGCCGCTGGGGTAGTGGTGGTGGCTGGTCCCCCTGCCATGCGGTGGTTTCCTCGCTGACCAGGCCGTCACCGCCGGTCCGCAGGTCCTCGTAGGACCGGCCGGGCGCGCGGACCGGCAGCGCGGGCAGCTCGTCCGCGGTGGCGCCATCGGCCACGCGGTGCCGGTTCGGCTGGGACGGGCGGATCGGGCCGAGGCCGGGAGACGCGGGCACCGACGCGGGCACCGACGCCGACGGGATCGGCATGGGCGCGGGCACCTGGACCGGGGCGGCCCGCTCACCGGACGCCGAGGAGACCGAGGTGGACGGTCGGACGGTGTCGGTGCTCACCGGCGGTTCGGCGGCGGACATGGCCGGCAACCCGTTCTCCGCCCGGCTCTGCTGTGCCGACGGGATCGGGGTGGGTACGGGAACCCGGGCCGGTTCGGCCGAGCGCACCACGACCGGCGTGAGTGCCGGCGACGACTCCGTCGCGGTGCCCGTTCTCGGCAGCGGCGAAGGCGTTGGCGTGGGCATGGGCGATGGGGCCGGCGGCGTGAGCGCCTCGGGAGCGGCGTCCCGTTCCGCCCGTCGCCTCGGCAGTGCCGACGACCGCCCCGGCTGGGGGGTGGCGCGGTGGCGGGACTCCTGCTCCGGCTCGGCCAGCAGCTGCGGCGGGATTACCACGGCCGCGGCGATGCCGCCGAAGATGTTCGACTGCAACCGCACGCGGATGCTGTGCCGCCGGGCCAGCTCCCGCACCACCGCGAGGCCGATCCGGCCGTCCTCCAGCAGTTCGGACAGGTCGATGCGGGTCGAGCCGTCGAGCAGGTTGTTGATGCGCTCCAGGTCCTCGTGGCTCATGCCGAGGCCGCGGTCCTGCACCTCGATCGCGAGGCCCGCGGTGACCATGTGCGCGCGCACCTCGACCTTCGGCCCGTCCGGCGCGGAGAAGCGGGTCGCGTTCTCCAGCAGCTCGGCCAGCAGGTGGATGATCTCGGCGACCGCGTGGCCGTGGATCTCGACGTCCTCCACCGGCACGATCGCGATCTGGCGGTAGTGCTCGGCCTCCGACACCGCGGCGAGCAGCACCGCGTACACGCTGACCGGCCTGTTCGACCGGCGTTGCGGCGCCTCCCCGCCCAGCACCGCGAGGTTCTCCCCCTGGCGCCGGGCGAGCGTGAACAGGTGGTCGATCTCGTAGAGGCCGTCGAGGAGCTCGGGGTCCTCGTTGTCCTGCTCCAGCTCGTCGATCCGTTTGATGGCGCGGTTGATGAGGGACTGCAGGCGCCGCGCCAGCTTGACGAACACCTCGCGCCGCTGGCCGGGGTCGTCGGTGAGCGTGACCTGCTGCTCGCCGGGCCGCGCCCACAGTGGCGCGGCCTCCGCCTGGCGCCGCTCCGGCCGGGGCGCCTCCTGCGGTGTTTCCCGCTGGCGCACAACGGGTTCCGGTGCCGGGCGCGGCGCGGGCCGCAGCGCCACCGGCCGTGGTCGGCGCGCGAGCGCCGTGAGCTGCCGCGTCGCCGACATGGCGGTGAGCAGGGCCACCAGCACCGCGAGCACGCAGCCGGCGACCACGGCGATCGACGCGGTCGCCGCGCGGGAGTCGTCCGTCAGCACCATCAGCACACCGGCCCCGCCGCCGAGCATCACGACCGTGAGCAGGAAGAGACCGGTGTGCAGAAGTCTTGTCTGGAGGCGCTCGATGCCCTCTGCGTACTCGTTTCCAACTCCAACATCGGGTTCCACCCGTATCCCCCAGGGCGGAGTAGGCGCGTCCGACATCGCTTCCTTCCGGTGTAATGAGGACGGCAGGGAACGGCGTCACCGTCCGGATGGCGGAGGTGATGCTACCGCAAACGTCCTAGTGCACCTTGCAGCCCGACAGGGGGAAATGATCTTCGCATTGGAGTTCGCTGCTCAGCCGGTTGTGACGACCTGGCGTAGTACGATCCGGAAAAGTTCACGGTCCACAGTGGACGGATCGGTGGCGAGCCAGTCGCCGATCTCCCGGACGAACCGCTCCGGTGTGTGAGCGACCCCGTCGCCCACCGTGATCTGGCCTGCTCGGCTCGGGTAGATCAGCAGTACGCCACGGAGCTCGACGTCCGGCAGCAGCGCCCGGTAGGCCGCGAGGTGTGCCGGCAGGCGGACGGCACCGCCGCGGAAACGGTGGCCGTTGCGCAGGACCTCGCCGTTCTCGTCGACCTCGTAGTGGCCCGGCAGCCACAGCTTCGACTCGACCAGCACCAGCCGCCGCCCGCACAGCACGGCGTGGTCGAGGTCGGCGAACACCGAGCCCTCCTCGGTGGCGAGCCCGTGGAAGATCCGCACGCCGGGAACGCGCCTGAGGTACCGGTCGAAAAGCTCCGCGGTGAGGCGTTCGGCCAGCTCGTCGTCCTCCGCGCCGGGCCGGCCGAACACCACGCGGTCGCCGAACTCGGCGGTGAACTCGCGATCGACCCGTTGCGCCGCAAGGTGTCGCCGGCCGACCTCGACCGCGGTCGCGAGACCGGCCAGCAGCACGACGATCACCAACCACGCCGGCGCGCCGACGACCGCCAACAGCAGCACGAGCGCGCCGGCGCCCACCGCCGCGCCGAGCGCCACGGCCTGGCTCGGGCCGGCCGTGGGGGTGAGCACGACGCGGCGGTCGCGGCGCACCTCGTCCCACCACGGGATCGTGTCGGGCCGGAGCACCGGCAGCACCGGCAGCGCCGGCTCGTGGGCGGGTTCGGTTCGGGCGCGGGCCGCGCGGCGCGGCCGCGGCGGGGCGAGGTCCTCCGGTGCGTACTCCGGCTCGTCGCCGCGGTCGTAGTCCGCGCGGCGCGCCGGATCGACCAGCGTCTCGTAGGCCTCGCGCAGGAGCCGGAACGCGCCCGCCGTGCCGCCGGCGTCGGGGTGCATGGCCTTGGCGAGCGCGCGGTACGCGGATCTGATCTCGTCCTGCGACGCGTCGCGCGCCACGCCGAGCAGTTCGTAGTAGTCGATCCCGCGCACCAACACCGCCGTTCTCCATCCGCGCCGCGCGCTGACAGGTTAGGGCTTCGGCGGGAACAACGCGCGCCGGCCAGGACTTGACAAAGTGATAGGACGTATCCAGGAGAGGTGACCATGTCCCGCGAGATCAGGACCCCCGGCCCCGACCACCCGATCACCATCGAGAAGAACCCGGCGCGGGTCGTCGTCCGGGTCGGTGACCAGGTCGTCGCCGACACGACGGCCGCGCTGGCGCTGCGCGAGTCCAACTACCCGGCCGTGCAGTACATCCCGCTGTCGGACGTCGAACCGGCGTTCCTCAAGGAGACCGACACCAGCACGTACTGTCCCTACAAGGGTGACGCTTCGTACTACTCGCTGGTCACGGCCGACGGCGAGCTGACCGACTCGATCTGGACCTACCGCGAGCCGTACCCCGCGGTAGCGGAGATCGCCGGGCACGTCGCCTTCTACCCCGACAAGGTGAACATCAGCGAGGTCTGAACGCCCGGGGCGCCCGTCGACCTGTTTCGAACCGCTCGACGATTGAGATCCCTCGTTCGGGGGTAACCCTCGAACGGGGGATTGTCCTCGGCGGGAGGTTTGAGATGTCCGACAGAACGCTCAGTCCTCTATGGAGAGTCGGCCGCGTGGTGGCCATCGTGCTGGTGGTGGTCCTCGCACTGCTGTTCCTGATCAGCAGGGTGCCCAACCTGAACCCGTTCGCCTCCGAGACGACCGACCGCAGCCAGCCCGCGCTGCTGCAGTCGGTCCGCGACCTGAGCCAGTACCACGCCGCGGAGGGCAACTTCCAGGTGATCGTCGACCTGGAGCACGACGTGGCGTGGGTGCCGGACTTCATCGCCGGCAGCCGAACGCTGTTCGTGGCGCACGGCTCGGTGGACGCCTACATCGACCTGGAGAACCTGTCGGACAAGGCGTTGACGGTCAACGAGGAGAAGAAGACCGTGCAGGTCCGCCTGCCGGACCCGAAGCTCTCCAAGCCGAACATCGACCAGGAGCACACCTACATCTACTCCCAGGACCGCGGCGTGTTCGACAGCGTCAAGTCCCTGTTCCAGCCGCAGGACCAGCGGGAACTGTTCGTCCTGGCCGAGAGGAAGATCGGCGACGCCGCCAAGGAGGCCGGGCTGACCAGGCGCGCGGAACGCAACCTCCAGCAGATGCTCACCGGCCTGTTCACCTCGCTGGGCTACAAGGCGACCTTCCCGGACAACGACAAGACCTGACGGTCAGGAGCTGAGACGGGCCAGGATGCCGGGCCGCCGCAGTGCGGCCCGGAACGCCCGCATCCGGTCCGCCGCGGGCGCACCCTCGAGGTCGTCGTCGAACAGGTCGGCCAGGGTGCCCCACAGCTCCGCCCGGTCCGCGCACAGCTTGCGCACGCCCCGCGGCGACCGGATCTCGTGCTCCAGCCCGGAGAGCAGCGGCGAGCCGGTGATCCGCATGCCGCCGACGGCGCCGTGCGCGTTGTCGCACGGGTCCGCGCCGCGCCGGTCGAGCCGGTGGATGTGCCGCGCGAGGTCGGTCATCCGCCCGTCGCAGTGGTCGATGTACTCGTCCGCGATCTCGTTGACCATCCGGATCCGGTCCGGCATGTCGGCCCGCCGCACACGCAGCCGCTCCTCGCCGAACACGTTGACGTACCGCGTGTACAGCCGCTCCTGGGTGAACGTCGGCAGGCCGAGCTCGTCCGGCAGGAACAGTGCCGCGTCGCGGCGGGTGCGCCAGTCGCGGTGGCTCACGGCCAGCCGCATGATCTGCCGCCACGCCTCGACTTCCAGCGCGTACCACGGCGTCGGGCCGGGTCGGGCGTCCGGCGCGACCCCGTCGAGCCCGCGTGCGAACCACGTCGCGCGCATCCGCCGGGCGATGCCGGAGACCAGCAGCGTCTGGTAGCACACCAGCTCCCACACGTGCGTCTGCCGCGGTCGCAGCGGCACCTCGCGGGCCGGCGAGAACGTGATCATCTCGAAGTTCCGGAACTCCGGCGTGCCACGCAACGACTGCAGGTCCCGGTCCTCGTACAGCAGCCACGGCCGCCGTTCCGCCAGGTAGCCGCTGTGGCTGCCCGCCGCCGCCCGGTACAGGTGGCTGATCGCGAGCTTGCGCAACTCGGTCTCCGCCTCGTTGCCCGGCGACAGCAGCGCCACCGCGCAGAAGCACGCCACGTTGTAGTGCTCCTGCCAGTTCGCGCGGCCGAGCCGCGGGATCACCGCGCTGATCGACTCCCGCAGCCGGGCCTCGGACACCGGCCACTGGTCGAGCAGCGCGGTGAGCCACCGCGGGGCTCTGGCCCGCCGCCACACCGGGTGGTAGCCGACGCGCAGACCCAGCTCGGCCTGCGCGAGCGCCCGGCGCAGCACCGTCCAGATCAGCGAGGTCCGCAGGCCGCGCAGGGTGATCAGCTCGACCGGGTTCCGCATGGCCAGGCGGCGGAGGCGGCCGGAGAGCCGGGGGTAGTCGGCGATCAGCCGCTCGAACTCGTACTGGCCCAGCGTGCACAGGTACAGCCGCAACACCTTCGCGTGCCGCCGCCGCTCCTCGAGTGGCGTCCTGCTGGGCCAGTCGATGTCCAGTGCCTGCTCGTACGCGTCCGGTCGCTGGTCCGCCAGGATGCCCGCGGCCGCCCGCTCGTAGCGTTCCAGCCTGCGTCCGGCCAGCCTGCGCAGGTAGCGCCGGTGGCGTTGCCGCGCGTCCCAGTGCTGGTCGTGGTCGCACCCGCCGCCGCGCAGCCACCACTGCTCGGCGATCCGGTCGCCGTGGCCGAGCATCAGCGCGTGCCGGTACCGCGCGACGAGCAGCGCCACGGCCCGGTGGCCCTGCGTCGGCGACTGCTCGTCGCCGTCCCACCAGCTCGCCAACCCCTCGTCGCCGCGGCTGCAGATGGTGATCACGTCGTCGTAGGTGACGAGCGCGTCCAGGTGCATGTTCAGCCGCTCCTGCAGCTGCGCGATCTCCAGTCTGATGTAGACGTTCGCGGGGTCGTGCCGCAGCGCGCGGTAGAACTCCGCGAGCGCCTGGTCGAACCGGCGCGCGGCCTGGAACTGGTGCGCGCGCTGGTAGGCGTCGAACAGCTCGGTCGGGAAGGCGTAACCCCACCAGTCCGCCCACTGCGGACGCTGCCGGCAGATCTTGCTGCGCGGGAAGATCTGCGCGGCGACGGAGTTGGCGGCCCGCTCCAGCACGCGGTCCCAGCTGTCGTCCTCGATCACCAGCGGGGTGGCGGCGAACCGCGGCAACCGGATCAGCTCGACGACCAGCCTCGGCCGCTCGGCCGCCACGACCGTGCCGGTGACGCGGTAGGCGCCGGGCGGGAGCAGCAGCCGCAACGCGCGTGCGGCCACCCGCCACCACCCGGTGGAGGCTGCCTCGCCCGCGTTCTCCACGACCTGCAGGAAGTCGTAGGACCCGGCGGCGCCCGGCAACGCGGCCGGGCTGTAGATGCGGGACTCGGTCAGCCTTCTGCTGAACTTCGCGGTCAGCTCGCGAGCCGAGGGCGTAGGGGCCTCCGTGCGCCCTTCGGCGAACTCGGCGACGTCGACGTGCAGCCCGCGCGACGCGCTGCCCTCGAGCCGGGCGCGGCCGAAGGAGTACATGGCCAGCAGCGACGTCAGCACCAGCAGCGCCGGCTGGAGCACGACCCAGGTGATGGTCGTGGACACCGCGGTGGGCACCGCCGGCCGTGGTCGCGCGGCGACCAGCAGGTACGGGACGCCGATCAGCGCCACGCCCACCGCCACGAACAGGACCAGCGCGAGCCACCAGAGGAGCGGGCGCGCCCTGGGCAGCACCGCGACCGCCGCGCGGGCGGCCGGGTCACCGGTTCTGGCCATCGAACCCCTCCCACACGTGTGGTCGCCCGGCGGTGGCGCAGTGTTAGCTGGTGTCCACGAATTGTCACGTCCGTGGTGGGAGTGCCGCGGCCACCCTGCCGAGGGCGACCCGAACTGACCTCGAACACGTGGAAGGCAACGTGATCGGTGAGTTCCCGCGGGCCCGGCGCCAGCTGGTGTGGCCGCGCGACGTCGACCTGGCCCCGTCCACCGGGCCCGCGAGTTCATGCGCACCTTCCGCGCGGCGGCCGTCTCCTCCGCGCTGGCCCAACCGTCCGATGTGGACGTCAACGAGCTGGCGATCGTTTCCCGGAGGAGTTCGGACAGGTGTGCGACCGGGGGAGCCGAGTCACGTTCCGTTGCGCTTGGTGCAGGTCAGGGCACTGGCCGGGTGTATCGCCGCACCGCAGGAGTGATGGTGCTTGTGGACACGGGCGGTGACGCGCGACTGTCGTTGGCGTACTCGCTCCGTCGACGACAGCGTCGGATCCGGAGCCACACCGCACGACGTGCTCACACCCGAGAGGGAAGTCAATGAGAACGACCGGGAAACTGGTGTCGGTAGCAGCCGCTCTCCTGCTCGCCGTCTTCGCGGCACCCGCCGCGGCCGGCGCCGCGCAGAACGACGGCAGCACCATCCGTTCCGACCTGAACGGGAAATGTCTGGACATTCAGGGTGCTGATCCGGGCAACAGTGCCGCGGTGATCATGTACACCTGTCACGGTGGTGCGAACCAGCGCTGGTACGGGACCGGTGATGGGACCATCCGTTCCGAGCTGAACGGAAAATGCCTGGATATCCAGGGTGCTGATCCGGGCAACAGTGCCGCGGTGATCATGTACACGTGCCACGGCAACGCGAACCAGCGCTGGTATTTCGACGGTTCGACCATCCGTTCCGAGCTGAACGGGAAGTGTCTGGACATTCAGGGTGCTGATCCGGGCAACAGTGCCGCGGTGATCATGTACACCTGTCACGGCAACGCGAACCAGCGCTGGTACGTGGAGTAGACCGGGTCCAGGTCTCGTCCCCCGCCTCCTGCGGCTCCGCGGTCCCCACCACCCTCAGGCGTTCTCCCCGTACTCCTCGCGCAGCGCGCTCTTGCGTAGCTTCCCCGACGCCGTCCGCGGCAGCGTCTCCGCGAACACCACCGACTTCGGGATCTTGTAGCGGGCGATCCGGTTGTCGAGGAACGCCAACAGCTCGGCCGGCTCGACGGGTTCGCGCCGCACCACGATCGCGCGGCCCACCTCGCCCCACCTCCCGTCCGGCATGCCGATCACCGCGCAGTCCGCCACCGCGGGGTGCTTGTGCAGCACGTCCTCCACCTCGGCCGGGTAGATGTTCTCGCCGCCGGAGATGATGACGTCCTTGATGCGGTCGCGGATGTAGAGGAAGCCGTCCTCGTCGGCGATTGCCACGTCGCCCGTGCGCAGCCAGCCGTCCGGTGACAGCACCGCCGCCGTCGCGTCCGGCTTGCCCCAGTAGCCCGTCATCACGTTGGGACCGTGCAGGATCACCTCGCCCGGCTCGCCGGGGCGCGCGTCGTCGCCGTCCGCGTCGATGACCCGCACGTCGGTGAAGAAGCACGGTGTGCCGGCCGAGCCGACGCGGTCGCTTTCCGCGGCACGCAGGAACAACGCGCTCGGCGAGGACTCGGTCAGCCCGTAGCCCTGCAGGAACACCAGGCCGCGTTCCTGGTAGGTGGTGATCACCTTCTCGGGCACGGGCGCGCCGCCGCAGATCATCGTGCGCACCGACGACAGGTCCGCGCCCGGCCAGTCCGCCGCGGCCGCCACCGCCTGGAACATCGCCGGCACACCGAACAGGTAGGTCACTCGGTGCTCGGCGATCGTCGACAGCGTGCGGGCCGGGTCGAACGAGTCCAGCACCACCCTGCCGCCCTTCAGCAGCGTCGGCAGCACGGTCTGGTTGAGCGCCGCCACGTGGAACATCGGCGCGTTCACGAGCGTCACCTCGTCGCCGGCGAGGTCGACGTCGATCAGCAGGTTCACCGTGTTCCAGTGGATGTTGGCGTGGGACAGCGCCGCGCCCTTCGACCGGCCGGTGGTGCCGGACGTGTACATGATCATGGCGATGTCGTCCTGGTCGACCGGTTCGTCCACCGGCTCGGTCGACGAACCGGCCAGCAGCCGCTCGTAGGTCACGTGGTCGAGCACGTGCGGCACCGCGTCCCGCAACGACTCCGCGTGCTCGGTGTGGGTCGGCGCGTGCACGAGCACGGACGCGCCGCTGTCCGCGAGGATGTAGGCCAGCTCGGGTGTCGCGAGGCGGGTGTTCAGCGGCACGAAGATCCCGCCGACCAGGCCCGTGCCGAACAGGGTCTCCAGGAACGCCGGCTCGTTCGGCCCGAGGTAGGCGACCCGGTCGTTGCCGGTCACGCCGAGCCCGGTCAGCACGTGTGCGACGCGGGTGGCCCGCTCGTGCAGCTCGCGGTAGGTCGACCTCTCGCCGCCGTGCACGACCGCGACGCGGTCCGGCGACATCCGCGCCCGCCGCGCCGTCCACGAGCCGATGCCGTTGTTACGCATGGTCCAACCCGAGCAGGCGCACGGCGTTGTCCTTGAGGATCATGGGACGCACCTCCGGCTTGATGTCGAGCTTCTCGAAGTCCGCGAGCCACCGGTCCGGGGTGATGACCGGGAAGTCCGACCCGAACAGCACCTTGTCCTTCAGCAACGTGTTGGCGTACCGCACGAGCTGCGGCGGGAAGTACTTCGGCGACCAGCCGGAGAGGTCGATGTGCACGAGCGGCTTGTGCGTGGCGACGGCCAGTGCCTCGTCCTGCCAGGGGAACGACGGGTGCGCGAGGATGATCGGCAGGTCGGGGAAGTCCGCCGCGACGTCGTCGACGGCCATGGGGTTGGCGTACTTGAGCCGGATGCCGCCGCCACCCGGCAGGCCGGCGCCGATGCCGGTCTGTCCACTGTGGAACAGCGCGATCCTGCCGTGCTCGGCCAGCACCTCGTACAGCGGGTAGAAGGTCGGATCGTTGGGGTGGAACGCCTGCACGCTGGGGTGGAACTTGAAGCCGCGCACGCCGTACTGCTCGATCAGCGCGCGTGCCTGCCGCACGGCGGCCCTGCCCCGCCACGGATCCACGCTCCCGAACGGGATGAGCACGTCGGCGTGCTCCGCGCAGGCGGCCGCGATCTCCTCGCTCGGGATGGGCGGGTGCCCGGTCGCGGACTGGGCGTCGACGGTGAACACCACGGCCGCCATGCGCCGTTCCCGGTAGTGGTCGGCGATCTCCGGCACGGTCGCGGTCCGCTTCTCCGCCCTGAAGTACGCGGCGGAGCCGGCCATCAGGTCGGCTGGCAGCGACACCCGCCCGTCCGCGCCCTCCTCGACGTGGACGTGCACGTCGACGGCGATGAGGTCCTGGACGTTCATGACGGCCCCGACGGCAGCGGGATGCCGACGGACCGGGGGTTCCTGCCCAGCGTCGCCGGCCAGGTCGTGGCGATCTCGTCCGGGCGCCACCCACCGTCCCGGTAGGACACGGCGATCTCCTCCGGATGTGCCCACAGGGACAGCCTGTCGCCGCCGACGCCGATCGCCTGCCCGGTGACGCCCGCCGACTCGGCCGACGCCAGGTACACCACGAGCCCGGCCGCGTCCTGCGGCGTGCCGAAGCCCTCACCGGCGCGCAGCCAGTCCGGCAGTGGCGTCCCGTCCCGTTGCCACGCCTCGATGTGGGGCGCGAACGCGGGCATGGTCGCGGTCATGGCGGTGGCCGCGACCGGGATCACCGCGTTGACCGTGATCTCGGCCTTCGCGCACTCCATGGACCACGTGCGGGCCATGGCGACGATGCCGGCCTTGGCGGCGGAGTAGTTGGTCTGGCCGACGTTGCCGCGTTGCCCGGCGGGGGAGCCGACGACGATGATCCGGCCGCCGTCGCCCTGCTCCCGCATCCGCCGGACCGCGGCCCGCACACACGTGAACGTGCCGCGCAGGTGCACGTCGATGACGGTGTCGAACTCCTCGTCGGACATCCGCCACAGCATGCGGTCCCGCAGCACGCCGGCGTTGGTGACGAGCACGTCGAGCCGCCCGAACTCCGCGACGGCCCGCTCGACCAGCCGCTCCGCCACGGCCGTCGGGCCGACCGCCCCGGCCTCGGCGACGGCTTTCCCACCGACCCCGGCGATCTGGGCGACGGCCCCGGTCGCGGCACCCGCGTCGGCGTCGTTCACCACGACGGCCGCGCCGGCTGCCGCGAGCGCCGACGCGTAGGCGAAGCCGAGGCCCCGGCCCGCGCCGGTCACGATCGCCACTCGTCCCGTCAGATCCACGGTGGACTCCTCTAGTGCGCCAGGTCGAACGGCCGCGGGTACGGCGCCGGCCGGTAGGACAGGTACGCGGGTGCCGTGCTCGGGTCGAGGCGGGCGGCCGCCGCGTTGAGCGCGGCCGGTCCGGTGTCGGGCCAGTGCCCGGTGTCCGCCCGCTTCTCGACGGCCTCGAACGCGGCCAGCATCTCGCCGGTGGTGAACGTGCAGTGCCCTGCCCGGTGCACGAACGCCTGGCGCAGCGACCCATCGCGGCCGGAGCGGTGCACCGCGTCGGCGTACGCGTGCTCGACCTGCACCGGGACGAGTGGGTCGCCGGTCGTGTGGATGGTGAGCAGCGGCGTGGCCGGCCTGCCGGTGAACGTCAGGTTCCGGATGACGTACGCGACCGCGGCCGGGTCGGCGGAGATCCGTGCCGCGTGGTCGAGCGTCGCGAGGTCGCCGGCGAGGGACAGGCCGGCGCGGGCGTAGAGCGCCTCCACCTCGGTGCGGATGGACGAGTTGGCCAGCAGCCGGCGGTAGTCGACGCCGACGTTCCACGCCGGGTTGCCGCCTGCCCACGTCTCCATCTCCTGCCGCCAGGACAGCCCGACGTAGACAGTGCCGAGCAGGGACTGGAACTGGTTGCGTTCGGCGGTGTCGTAGTCCTCCGGCGCGGGCTCGGGCGCCGCTGGGTCGGCCCACGCGGGGAGGTTGTGCAGCGCCGCGGCGAGCGCGGTGCGGGCCCGGCCCCGCGGGGTGGCCTGGGCGGCGGTGACGGCGGCGGTCAGCTCACCGGCCGACGCGAGTGCCGTGGCCTGGTCGGGCAGGTCCACCAGCGGCGCGGTCGAGCCGGGGGCGAGCAGCGTCCGCACCGCGAACACCGGGTCGAGGGTGTTGTTCCAGTTGGCGATGCCGCCGTGCTCCAGCCCGCACATCGCGAGCGCGCCGGCGAACCGGCCGCCGTACCGCTCGGCGAGGCCGGTGGTGATCATGCCGCCCAGCGAGGTGCCCCAGGCGATCGCCCTCGCCGGCCGGCCGAACCGGTGCGCGAAGGTGTCCAGTGTGGACATCTGGTCGCGCAACGCGTACCGGAGCACCCACCCGGTGTCCCGGTACGAGGAGCCGACCAACGCGTAGCCGCGGTCGAGCAGGGTGTTCCGCACCGCGTCGCTCGGTGCGTTCTGGGCCGGGTTCGGTGCGCCGTCGGGGGTGTAGCCGTGGCTGTACAGCAGGACGGTGTGGTTCCAGCCGGCCGGCACGTCCATGACGTAGCTGGCGCCACCGGGCAGCTGACCCGCCACATGGGACGGTGGAGCCGCGGTCGTCGGGGACAGGAGACCGGCCAGGAGCGTGGCCGCGAGCAGGGTTTTCACGATCGCTCCCTTCGGGTGAGCGCGGGCACGATCCCGCGTGGCAGGAACAGCACGACCAGCACCAGCAACAGGCCGTAGACGGCGTACGAGAGCACGCTCGGCGCGTAGCTCGGCATGCCCGGCCGCGTGCCGAGATCGCTCAGTACCTGGACGAGCAGCGTGATGACCACGGCGCCGACCACCCCGCCGGCGAGCGTGCCGAGACCGCCGACGACGGCCATTACCACGTACTCGACCGACAGCAGCACCGGGAACGACGCGGGACCGAGGTAGCCGAGGTAGCAGGCGTAGATCCCGCCGGCCAGGCCCGCGAACGCGGCCGACAGGGCGAACACGGCGAGCCGGTACCGGCCCACCGGCACCCCGCTGGCCGCGGCCGCGACCTCGCTGGTGGCGAGCGCCCGCAGCCCCCGCCCCGCCCGGGAGGCCACGAGGTTGCGCGCGACCACGAGGACGACCGCCAGGCACACCCACGTCAGGTAGGCGTACTGGATGTCGTCGGAGAACTCGAACGAGCCGACGGAGAACCGGGGGATGCCCTGCAGGCCGATGGCGCCGCCCGCCCAGTCCGACTGCGCCAGCACGGAAAGCAGGATCAGCTGCATGGCGAGCGTGGCGAACGCCAGGTAGTGCCCGCGCAGGCGCAGCACCCCGATGCCCACGACGGTCGCGAACGCGGCGGCGACGACCGGCGCGGCGAGGAGCCCGAACAGCGGTGGCGTGCCGTGCACGGTGAGGAGACCGGTCGTGTACCCGCCGATCGCGTAGAACGACGCCTGGCCGAGCGAGATCTGCCCGGCCTGCCCCATCAGCAGCGACAGGCCGACGGTGATCATGGCGGCGAGGCCGGTCAGGACGTAGATGCCCAGCTGCTCGCCGTCCAGAAAGGCCGGCAGCGCAAGGGTTCCCGCGACAGCGATGGCCAGGAGCGCGGTTCTCATGCCGGTTCCTCCTGTGCCGCCGGTCGACGGGCCGCGCGCCAGATCATCACCGCGAGCATCAGGCCCAGCGCGATGTCGGTCTGGTGCGCCGCGTTGCCGTAGCCCGCGACCAGCGCCTGTGTGACACCCAGCAGCAGGCCGCCGGCGAGGGCGACGGCCGGGCGGGTCAGCCCCCCGAGGATGGCGGCCGCGAAGCCGTTCACGATCAGCGTCACGTCCGTGTCGAACGTGATCTGCTGGACCGGTGTCACCAGCACGCCGGCGAGTCCACCGAGTGCCCCGCCGATCGTGAACGCCAGCAGGCCCATCCGCCGCACGTCGATGCCGATCACCCGTGCGGCGTAACGGTTCGAGGCGCAGGCGGTCAGCGCCTTGCCGGTGTCGGTGCGGGTGAAGAACAGCGCCATGCCGGCGAACACCGGCAGCGTCACCCCGATGATCAGCAGGTAGTGGCTCTGCACCCGGCTGTCCCCGATGGTCACCGCACCCGGCACGCCGGCGAAGGACCTCGGCTGGTCGCCCCACACCAGCACCTCGACCGCGTACGCGAACACGGCCAGCCCGAGCGTGACGATCAACGCGGCCTGGGGTGTCGTGCCGGTCGCGACGAGCCCGACCAGCAACCCCACGACCGCGGCGACGGCCACGGCCCCCAGCTCGGCGATGCCGTGCGGCAGCGCGGTCAGGAACGACGACGCGCACATGGCGCCCACGACCGCGAACGCCCCCTGCGCGAAGTTCACCACGCGCGTGACCCGGTACACGGCCACGAGCCCGCTCCCGACGAGCGCGTACCCGCACCCGGTGCCGAGCCCGGTGACGAGGTAGCCGGCCAGCTCACCCAGCATCCGCGACCACCCCGCCCAGGTACGCGGCGGAAACCCGGTCGTCGGCGGCGAGTTCGCGGGCCGAGCCCGCCGCGACGATCCGGCCCGCCTCCAGGACGTACGCCCGCGTGCACAGGTCCAGCGCGAGCCGCGCGTTCTGCTCGATCAGCAGCACGGCGAGCCCGTGCTCCGCGTTCAGCTCCCGCAGGTGCCGGACGAGGTCGGCCACCACCAGCGGCGCGAGGCCGAGCGACAGCTCGTCGATGGCGAGCACGTCCGGCCGGCTCATCAGCGCCCGGCCGACCGCGACCATCTGCTGCTCGCCGCCGGACAGCGTGCCGGCCCGCCGGTGCCGCAGCTCGGCCAGGCGGGGGAGGATCGCGTGCACCGGCGCGGTGTCCCGCTCCCGGTACCGCCGGCCGCCGAGGCGGAGGTTGTCCTCCACGGTCAGGTCGCCGAACACCTGCCGGCCCTCCGGCACGTGCGCGAAGCGACCGCGTACGGACACCGAACCGTGGGCCGGCTTGAGGATGCCCGAGAGCGCGTTGACCAGAGTGGACTTCCCGGCGCCGTTCGGCCCGATGAGCGCCACCAGCTCGCCGGCGTCCACGTGCAGGCCGACCCGGTCCAGCGCGGTGGCCGGCCCGTACCGCACCACGAGATCCCGCACCTCGATCCCCGCTGCCGCACCGTCGGCGCGGCGGGTCATGCCGGCACCTCCGTGCCCAGGTAGGCCGCGACCACCTTCTCGTCCGCGCGGATCTGCGCCGGCGTGCCCTCGGCGATCACCTGTCCGAGGTCCAGCACGGTGATCCGGTCGGCGAGCCGGGTCACGAACGCCACGTCGTGCTCGACCAGCAGCATCGTGCGGCCCTCGGCCTTCAGATCGGCGAGCAGACTCGCCAGCCGCTGCCGTTCCGCCGCACGCAGGCCCGACGCCGGCTCGTCGAGGAGCAGCAGCCGAGGGCGTCCGCACAGCGCCCGCGCCACCTGCAGCACACGCTGCTGCCCGAGCGGCAACGCCTCCGCCGGCCGGTCAGCCCAGTCCAGAAGTCCGGTTCTGGCAAGGCATTCGCGTGCCGAATCCACTATCGCCCGTTCGTCTCGGCGGTGGCGCCCCAGCCGCGTCACCGCCGAGACGAATCCCGCGCCGGTGCTCGCGTGCGCGCCCACCATGACGTTCTCGAGCACGGTCATGCCGGCGAACACCCGCGCTCCCTGGAACACGACCGCGATCCCCGCCCGCGCGCGGCGCTGCGGGGGCAGCCGGTCGATGCGCGCGCCGTCGTAGGTGACCGTGCCCGCGTCCGCGCGGAGCTGGCCGCCGATGAGGCCGAACAGCGTCGACTTCCCGGCGCCGTTGGGCCCGATGACGGCCCGCAGCTCGCCCTGCGCGACGTGGAGGTCGACGTCGCGTACGGCGAACACCCCGTCGAACGAGCGGCACAGCCCGTCCGCCCGCAGCAGGAGGTCGGTCTCCGTCATGAACCCAGCTCGGCGAGTTGCTCGCCGGCCCACTCCGTCGGCTTGAACGCGCCCTGGGTGACCGTGTCTATCGAGATGAACTCGGGTCCGAGCCCGGCGTGGTTGTCCTTGCTGTAGGCGTACTCGCCGTTCGGCGTGACCAGCGACAGGCCCTCCAGCGCGTCCCGGATCTTCGCCGGGTCCGCGCTCCGCGCCTTCTCGATGGCGGCCACCAGCAGCTTCACCGCGCTGTAGCCGTCCTGCGCGAACTGCGGCGGCGGGTAGCCGTACTTCTTCTCGAACGACGTGGTCAGCTCGGTGATCGCGTCCTTCTGCTCACCGGCGGGCAGGTCCGGTCCGACGACGCCGATGGAACTTGCCACCGTCACGCCCTCGGCCGCGGCGCCGACCGGGTCGAGGAACAGCTTGCTCGCCTGCGCGCCGGTCAGCACGAGCGGGATGTCCACCCCGGCGGTGGCGTACTGCTTGGTCAGTGCGACCGCCGGTGCCCCGGTCGCCCACACGACGAACGCCTGCGCGCCGGACGACCGCACGTGCCCGAGCACCGCGCCGAACTCGGTGGCGTCGGTCTGGAACTCCTCGTCCGCCGCGATCTTCACGCCGTACTTCGCGGCCTTGTCCTTCATGCCGGCGTAGCCGGCGACCGCGTAGGAGCTGCGCGTGTCGTGCGCGACGGCCACAGTGGACACTCCGGTCGCCTTGAAGTACTGGAGGATCCGCTCCGCGTAGAGCGAGGCCAGTGCCGGGACCACGAACACGTACGGGTGCGGGGGTTTCACCTGCTCGTCGGCGGGAGTCAGTGACAGGTAGGGAATCTTCGCCCGGTCGACGGACGGGATCGTGGCGAGCGCCGAGTTCGAGAACGGCGACCCGATGACCGCCGCGACGTCATCGCCGCGCAGGTCGTTGAACGCCAGCACCGACTGGTCCGGCTGGCTCCTGTCGTCCTTGACCACGACCTCGAGCCTGCGGCCGCCGAGCACGCCGCCGTCGCGGTTGACCTTCTCGACGGCGAGCTCCACGGACTTCTTGTTCTCACTGCCGAGGGGGGAGTAGTTGCCGGTCAGGGACACGATCTGGCCGACACGGATCGGGTCGCTCGAGGTCGCGGTGTCCGCACCACAACCAGCCACGACAAGGGAAAGGGTTGCCAGGGATACCACGAGTCGACGCACCGTACCTCCTCGTACGTGCCGCGAGGCCGCACCCAAAGTTAGGCGTCTTGGTTGCAGCCGTCAAGAAACTGCCTAACAATGCGCTCGTGGCAGACGACCCCCGTCCTCAGTCGCTGATGCTGACGTTCCTGGGCGACTACCTGTACGAGACGGACCTGTGTGTGTTCTCGGGCAGCGTGATCGACGTGCTCGACCGGCTCGGCGTGTCCGAGCACGCGACCCGCTCGACGCTCACCCGCATGGTCAACCGCGGCCTGCTGCACCGGCAGAAGCAGGGCAGGCGCATGTACTTCGGCCTCACCCCGCGCGCGGCCGCCATCCTGCGCGACGGCTACGAACGCATCTGGCGCACCGGCGCGGTCAACGACGACTGGGACGGCACCTGGACGCTGCTCGGCTTCTCGCTGCCCGAGGCGTGGCAGCGCCAGCGCCACGACCTGCGCTCGAAGCTCGCGTGGGCCGGCTTCGGCCCGCTGCAGGGCGGGTTGTGGATCGCGCCCGGCCACGTGGCGGTCGACGACATCGTCGCGTCACTGGGCCTGGCGGCGCACGTGCGGGTGTTCCGCGCGACCGTCGACGAGCTGACCGACATCGCCCAGCTGGTCGCGGATGCCTACGACCTCGTCACGATCTCCGCCGGGTACCGGGCTTTCCTCGACCGGTGGACGGATTCCCCGCCATACCAGGACGATCCGCTCGCCGCGCACCTGTCGATCGTCACCGAGTGGCTGCGGGTGATCCGGAAGGACCCGCGGCTGCCCGTGCGGCACCTGCCCGAGTACTGGCCGGCCATCGCGGCCCAGAAGACCTTCCACGAGATCGAGAGCCGACTCGAGAAGCCGGCGGCGGAACTGGCCGCCGGCCTGCTCGACACGATGGCTTTCCCCCGGTGAGAGCCTTACGGCTTGCGGCCCACCGCACCCACGATGCACCGGCCCGCCTTGCTGAGCGGGGTGAGCCGGGGACCGTCCGGCCACCACTCGTCGCAGACGGCGAGACCCGGCCCGGACGTCGCGTTCGGCTTGATCAGCTCGATGCCGTCCAGCATGGCGAGGCACTCGGCGCGCGTGCGGAACCGCCCCGCCCCCATCGGACCGTTGACCAGGATGCCCTCGATGCGCCGGGCGATCTCCGTCAGCTCGGGCACCTCCGGGTCGAAGAAGTGCGAGAACACCACGTAGCTCCCGGACGGCAGCGCGTCTATGTACTCGCGCATGATCTCCGGCGCGTGGTCGCCCTCGACGTGGTGCATCGTGCCGACCTGCAACATCACCATCGGCCGCGTGAAGTCCAGGTTCGTGCGCACGACCTCGTTCTGGAGCACCTGCGACGGCTGGAAGATGTCGGCGTCGACCATGTGCACGAGGAAGTTCTCCTCCAGCAACGCCCGCCCGTGCGCCAGCACCACCGGGTCGTTGTCGACGTACACGACCCTGGCCTCGTCGTTGAACCGCTGGACGATCTGGTGGGTGTTCTCCGCGGTCGGCAGCCCCGACCCGCAGTCGAGGAACTGGTCGATCTTGGTCTGCGCGAGGAAACGGCAGGCACGGTTGAGGAAACCCCGGTTGCCGCGGGCGATGTCGACCGCCTCCGGCACCGCCTCGCTGATCTTGACCATGACCTGCCGGTCGACCTCGTACAGGTCCTTGCCGCCGAGGAACCCGCCGTACACCCTGGCGATACTCGGCCGCGTCGGGTCCACCCCGACGGGAACCTGGCTTGGCGACGTCGGTGTTGCCATTGCATCCTCACCTGCGTTGGTACTGTGACGAAGTCATCACATTAGTACCATCGGCGGTACCCCGAACCGCCGACTCGCCCAGTCGGCTCAGGCCGGGCTGAGGCGCCGCACCGAGTCGATCAGCCACATCCCGTTCTGGTTGATCAGCGTGTACTCGTGGCGCTCGCGTTCCTGGCTGCCGTCCTTCTTCACGTACAGCAGGCTCACCTGCA
The DNA here is from genome assembly GCF_045807065.1 of Actinophytocola sp. Classification (GTDB taxonomy): domain Bacteria; phylum Actinomycetota; class Actinomycetes; order Mycobacteriales; family Pseudonocardiaceae; genus Actinophytocola. Next base: position 28,460 of record NZ_JBJMIE010000712.1, read on the forward strand.
CCTTGTTCGGGCCAACGGGAACCACGTTGGACGCCGTGACCGACCTGATCGCACCCCAGAACCGTTCGTAGTAGCCGTGTCGTCCACCGCCCGGGTTCTGCTGGAACTTCGGACTGAGGCGGGCCCACGCCGCGTCCAGGTTGCCCGGCACCAGTCCGTAGTACTCGGTGACCGCCGCGACGGGCGTGGCCGCGATCGCGGGTTGCCCCTGTTGGGGCGGCGGGTTGTGCCCCGCCGCGGGGGGTGTCGTCGTGGTGGTGGTCGTGACCTCGGTGGTCGTCGTCGTGGTGGTCGGGGCCGGCGTCGTGCCCGTGGGTTTCGTGTGCGACCGCGACGACGCGGGCGCCGCCGCGTGGTTGGAGCCGGACGTCGTGCCCTGCTGGTCGAGCAGCCACGTGACCAGCGCGGCCACCACGGCGATCGCCAGCAGACCGCTGCCGATCAGCACGGCCCTCCTGCGCCGGTTCTCCGGTGGCGGAGTCGCGCCGCCGGGCGCGGCCTCGGGCGGGGGCGTGGCCTCGGGTGCGGCGGCCGGCGCCGCGGCAGTGGCCGGCGCGGCGGACTTGGCGGTCGGTGGTGGGACCGGCGCGGGCACGACCGCCAGGTCCGCGGGCTTCTCGGCCACCGCGGCGAGTGCGTCCCTGGCCTCCGTCATCGACGGCCGCTTGGCGGGATCGTCGCTCAGCAGCCACAGCAGCACGTCGGTCAATGGCCCGGCGTGCGTCGGCGGGTTGATCTCGCCGGAGGACACCTTGTACAGCAGCTTCATCGCGTTGGTGTCCTCGCCGACGGGTGGCGAGCCCTCGACCGCGGCGTACAGGGTGGCGCCCAGCGAGTACACGTCCGAGGCGAACGTCGCGTCCGAGCCGCGTGCGACCTCGGGCGCGAGATAGGCGGGCGTGCCAGCGAAGGTGCTGGTGGCGGTGAGGGTGAGGTCGCTGATCACCCGCGAGATGCCGAAGTCCGTGATCTTGACCGTGCCGTCCTCGCCGATCAGCACGTTGGCCGGCTTGACGTCCCGGTGCACCACCCCGGCGTCGTGCGCGGCGGCGAGCGCGCCCGCGGCCTCGGAGCCGATCCGCGCGACCTCGTCGTACGGCAGCATTCCGAGCCTGGCCAGGCTCTTCGAGGGGAAGTACTCCATGATCAGGTACGGCTGCCCGCCGTCGGAGACCACGTCGTACACCGTGATCAGCAGCGGGTGGTGCAGCCGCGCGGCGATCCGGCCCTCCCGCATGGTGCGGCGGACCATCTCCTCGCCCTGCGGTTCGGTGAGCTCGGCGGGCACACGGACCTGCTTCACCGCCACCGTGCGCCGCAGCCGCTCGTCGTGGGCACGCCACACCACGCCCATGCCACCGCTGCCGAGCTGCTCGAACAGCTGGTACCGGCCCGCGATCACCTGCTCGGTGCCCTCGCTCATCAGTCCCCCGTCTCGCGCTGCTGTCTCCTACCAATAGCACGCGCGCGGGACGCCGCGATCACCCCCGGGGTGCTGGGACGTTGACCACACCCTCGTCGGCACGCAGACCGAGCATGTCGAGCAGCCGCACGCACTCGCCCGCGTCGCGCGCGGCGGCCGCCACCGCGCGCACCGCCTGCCGCCGCTGGCTCGCGGTCAGCTCGGTGGTGGTGGTGAGCTGGTAGTCGAGGACTTCCTTCGTAGGCATGGCTTCCCCTCCCAGAAAGGTCGACGTCGACTACCCACTCCACCGCCGGACGAAACTACCTGAACGCCGCCACGTTGCGGCGCGCCCACTCGAGGAAGGGACGCGCGGGACGGCCCAGGAGTTGTCGCAGGTCCGCGCCCGTTCCCAGCTCCGCCGGCAGCGGTGAACCGAGGGCGTCCAGCGTGGCGTCCGCGACCGGCTCCGGCATGAACCGCAGCAGCTGTGCCCGTGCCTGTTCACGCGTCAGCTCCACGAACCGGACCGGTTCGCCCAGTGCGGCACCGATCGCGGCGGCCTGCTCGCGCGGCGAGATCGGCGCGGGACCGCTCAGCTCGTAGATCCGGCCACCGTGCCCGTTCTCCCGCAACACGACCGCGGCGACGGCAGCGATGTCGTCCGGGTCGATGAGCGGGATCGCGACGTCCGCGAACGGCGCCGCGACCGTGCGGGTGGTGCGGACCTGCTCGGCCCACTGCAGGGCGTTGGAGGCGAAGCCACCCGGCCGCAGAATGGTCCACTCCCGTTGCGAGCGGCTGACGGCCTCCTCGAACACCGGCCGATGCCGACCCGTCCCGACGCCCACCGACGACAGCAACACCACGCGCCGCACACCACCCGCCATGGCGACGATCTTGTCCAGGTCGCCGTGCGCGTGGAAGTCGCCGGGCGTCAGGAGGAAGAGCGCGTCCGCGCCGTCCAGCGCCGGGCCGAGGCTCTGCGGATCGGCGAGGTCGGCCCGGACGTGCCGCACACCGGGCGGCACGTCACCGTCCCGCCGCGAGACCGCCGTCACCTCCTCCCCGGCTTCGACCAGTGCCCGCACCAGCGGCCGCCCGACGTTCCCCGTCGCCCCGGTCACCACGATCATGTCCAGCTCCCTTCCGTGTGGTCGCGAGCGACGCTACTATCGCCGGGATAGTAGGTACCTAGAGGAAAGTAATGGACGAGTGACCGACACCACTCCCGAACTGGCCTGCCCCATCGCCCCGGTCGTCGACATCGTGTTCAGCCGGTGGACCACGCCGATCCTCTGGGCGCTGAAGGAGTACGGCCGCCAGCGGTTCGGTGAACTGGCCGACCGGATCACCACGATCACGCCGAAGGTGCTGACGCAACGGCTGCGGCAGCTCGAGCGGGACGGACTCGTGGTGCGGACCTATCACGCCGAGGTGCCACCGAGGGTGGAGTACGAGATCAGCGAGCTGGGACGCAGCCTCGGACCACTGTTCGCGAGTCTGTCCGAGTGGTCGGCGAACCTGCAGAAGGTGGCGGCGGCCCGCGCGGCATATGACGCGCGGGGTTAGCCTGCCTGTCACACCATTGGACTGATCCGCACGGACCTGCCGGCGACCGGCCGGGACGCGGACGTCTCGACAGCGTGACCGGTCGAAGGTGCCGGCCGAGCCGGTTCGACAGCGAGAGGCAGCCGAACGCGCGGAACGTCACGGTGGGAAGTGTCGCGCGCACAACTAGTGAACAGAACCGCCGCCTCGTGCGTAATACTGATGACAACCGCGGAACTCTGGGTCTGTCAGGAGGTGACCTGCGATGCGCGGGATACGCGCCGCAGCCCTGGCCGTCACGATGCTGCTCACGGCGGCCTGTGCACAAGGTGAGTCGACTCCGGCGCCGGCCGGGTCGACGACCAACGCGGTCCGGGCGACCGCGGCCGAGCCGGGGGAATGGCCGACCTACCACCGCGACAACGCGCGCACCGGGGCGTCCCCGGATCTTGCTCCGCTCGGCACGCTCGCCGTCGCCTGGCATGCCGCGCTCGACGGTGCCGTGTACGGGCAACCGCTCGTCGTCGGCGGTGAGATCCTGGCCGCCACCGAGCACGACACGATCTACGCGCTCGACCCGGCCACCGGCACGGTGCGGTGGTCGACCCACGTCGGCGAGCCGGTGCCCAGGCAGAACCTGCCGTGCGGCAACATCAACCCGCTCGGCATCACCAGCACGATGGCCTTCGACCAGGCCACCTCCCGGGTGTTCGCGCTGGCCGAGGTGACCGATGGGCAGCACGTGCTGGTCGGCGTGAACGTGGACACCGGGGCCGTCGAGGTGCGGGTGCCGCTCGAGCCGCCCGAGGGCGACCGGATCGCCCATCAGCAACGGGCCGCGCTGACCGTGCTCGGCGACCGGGTGTACGTCGCCTACGGCGGACTGGCCGGGGACTGCGCCCAGTACATCGGGTCGGTCGTGTCGGTCACCACCGCGGGCGCCGATCCGCGCAGCTTCCACGTGCCGACCACCCGTGAGGCCGGGATCTGGGCGCCGGGCGGGGCGGTCGTCGACGGCGACCGGCTGCTGGTGCCGGTCGGCAACGGCGAGTCGACCTCGTCCTACGACGACAGCGACTCGGTGCTCGCGCTCTCCGGGAGCCTCGCCCAGGTCGACCAGTTCGCCCCGGCGACGTGGGCCGACGACAACGCCCGCGACCTCGACCTCGGCTCGGCCAGTCCCACCCTGCTCGGCGACTTCGTGCTGGCGGTCGGCAAGCGCGGTGTGGGCTACGTGCTGCGCCGGGGGAACCTCGGCGGCATCGGCGGCGAGGTGGCGTCCGCGCAGGTCTGCCGCTCCTTCGGGGACAGCGCGACCAGCTCCGATGTCGCCTACGTCCCGTGCACCGACGGCACCCGCGCGGTCCGGATCACCACGGACGGCACCCTGTCGGTCCTGTGGCGGGCCCCCGCCCAGGCCAACGGTTCACCGACCCTCGGCGGCGGCGCGGTCTGGGTGACCGACTACACCAACGGCACCCTCTACGCCCTGGACCCGGCCAGCGGCACCGTCCGCACCCAGCTGAGCACCGGCGCCCTGCCCCACTTCGCCTCCCCAACACTCGCCGGCGACCACGCCTACCTCGGCACCATGGACGGCGTCATCGCGGTGTCCGGCGCATAACAGCATCCGCCCGGTGATGGGTGCGATTGGTGGTGTTGAAAGGCGTAGTCCACGCGACGACTCGCCGTCCGCTACGAAGGCACAGTGCACCTCGCCGCTGCCGACGAGTGGCTATGACTGCGAAACACGCCTGGAGACCGTCATCTCGTTGTCGTGCTGACGACGCTGGCGGTAGGTGCGGGTCTTCTGGCGGTTGCCGCAGACTTCCATGGTGCACCAGCGGCCACGGCCGTTGCGTGAGACGTCGTAGAACGCCCAGCGGCAGTCCGGTGCGGCGCAGAGCTTGACTCGTGCCCAGTCGCCCTTGGCCACACTGCCCGCCACTGTCTCCACGATGGCGTCCAGCCAGGGCCTGCCGGACGTGACGGCGATGCGCAGCCCGCCTGACACGTCCGGCACCAGTCGCAGTGGGTAGTCCCGGAGGGTCGAGGTGGCCGTGACATCGGCACCGGCATCGGCGACGAGCGCCTGTCGGAGCGCCGTGCGCAGCGCGATGGTGGCCGCCACGTCCGTCACGCCCAGCGGGGTATCGCCGGACGTGAGACCGCGGACCGCCAGCCAGTCCGCCAGCGCCTGAGGAGACGTCAGCCGCTCGCCGGGGACATGGCTTTCTCCATGCCGCGTGAACGTCCGCTCATCAACGGTGTTGAGAAAGTCCTCGATCACCTGCAGCGAGACCACGACACCGTTGTAGCACGAAAGTGGTGTTGCACGCCATCGACACCGGTGTTAGCGTTCATTGGTGTCTTCGATGTGGACGGGAAGGTGATGGCGATGATCGAGACGCACAAGGTGCTCGACGTTCCCGAGGCCGATCTGGACGACCTGCGAGCGCGCTTGCGCCGCACCCGGTGGGCGCGACCCTGGCCGGTCAGCGCCTGGACGGCGGGTACGGACAGCGACGAGCTCCGCCGCCTGGTCGACTACTGGGCCTCGGCGTACGACTGGCGCGGGCACGAGGCTGCTGTCAACGCCCTGCCGTCCCGGTTCGCCGAGATCGACGGCACCGTCGTGCACTACCTGCACTTCGCCGCCGAGAGTGCCGGAGCACTACCGATCCTGCTGGCCAATGGCTGGCCCAGTTCGTTCCTCGAACTCGTCGGCCTGGCAGAGCGCCTGTCCGCCCCGTCGCGCTTCGGTCGCCGTCCGCAGGACGCGTTCACCGTCATCGTCCCGTCCCTGCCCGGCTTCGGGCTGTCCCCGCAACGCCCGGCCCTCCGCGGCGGCATGGACACGCACGACATGTGGCACCGGCTGATGGCCGATGAGCTGGGCTTCGACCGCTACGGCGCGCACGGTTCCGACCTTGGCGCCGGAGACACGAGTCGGCTCGCGCAGGCCCACCCCGAGGCGTTGGTCGGACTCCACCTGCAGAGTGCCGCAAGCCCCGCCGAGTACGACGTCGCCGGACTGAGCGAGGAGGAGCGGGCCTACCTGGCGGCGGACAAGGCGTGGGATGTCGCTGAGCGGGGGTACTCGCACCAGCAGCAGACCCGACCGCTGACCCTTGCCCAGGGCCTGTCCGACTCCCCTTCCGGGCTGCTCGCCTGGATCCTCGAGAAGTACCGGGCCTGGAGCGACTGTGACGGTGTGGTGGCAAACCGGTTCAGTGACGACTTCCTCCTGACTCAGGCATCGCTGTACTGGTTCACCAACACGATCTCGACGTCGTTCCGCCCGTACTACGAGCGTCATCACCGGCTCGTCCCACCCGTCGAGCGTGTCGAGGTGCCGACCGCGTTGGCATTGTTCCCTGCCGACATCGGTGGCCGGCCGCCCCGCAGTTGGGTCGAACGCGTCTACCCGGTCACCCGCTACACCAACATGCCCCGCGGCGGCCACTTCGCCGCCTACGAGGAACCTGACCTGCTGGCGGACGACATCACCGCCTTCTTCGGCTCGCTGGCGTAAGCGTTGTCCGCCCACCTACGTACACTGAGGACGGAGAATTGTCATGCCTGATGCCGCACCTGAAGCCGTCCGAGCGCCGGTGCTGGAGGACTTACGCGCCCGGCTGCGGGCCTACCGTCGGGTGGCGTTACCGCCGGGATTCGGCTGGGAGCGTGGTGTCGACGGCGACTTCCTGGCTGAGCTCATCGCCTACTGGGCCGAACACTATGACTGGCGGGTGCACGAAGCACGGGTTCGTGCGCTGCCGTGGGCGCTGACCAGCGGCCCCGTCCGGCTGATCCACCAGCGCGGCGCGGCTCAGGGCGTTCCGGTTCTCCTTCTGCACGGCTGGCCCGACTCGGTACTGCGGTTCGAGAAGGTACTGCCGCTCCTGTCGGAGCTGAACGTGGTCATCCCGGCTCTGCCGGGTTTCCCGTTCGCCGCCCCAGTTTCTCGCGGTGGCCTGTCGGCCGCGGCCATGGCGGAGATGGTGGCCGCCGCGATGGGGGAACTGGGTTATGACCGTTACGTCGTCTCCGCCGGCGATGTCGGCTGTGATGTCGCCGAGGCACTCGCCGGGGCATACCCCGGCAGAGTTGCCGCCCTCCACCTGACCGACGTGCCGCAGAACCGGTTCCTGGTCGATCCCCCGGAGGACCTTTCTGAAGTCGAGCAGGACTACGTGCGGTACGGGCACCGCTGGCAAGCCCGGGAAGGTGGCTACATGCGTGAGCAGGCGACCAAACCGCACACCCTGGCGGTAGGACTTGGTGACTCGCCGGCGGGGTTGGCCGCCTGGCTGGTGGAGAAGCTGCGCACGTGGACGGACTGCGGCGGCGACATCACCACGGTGTTCACCCGCGACGAACTGTTGACCTGGATCACGGCGTACTGGGTCGACGGCTCGATCGGAACCTCGTTCACTCCGTATGCGGAAACCGGCCCCAGACCACGGAAACCGATCATCGCACCGACGGCGTTCACGATCTTCCCCAAGGACCTCGTCAACGCACCACAGGAATTCGCGGCCCGCTTCTTCGACATCCGGTCGTGGGTGGAGGAGACCAGCGGAGGGCACTTCGCGGCGTGGGAGCGCCCGGAGCGCTACGTCGCCGGAGTCCGCACCGCGATGTCCCTCGTCTGAGGGCGTCCGAGTGAGCTGGCGCAACTCACCCCGGCTACGCCCCGTTCTGGGTCACCAGCAGGTCGCCGACGGTGGTCCGGTAGTACAGCACGGACTTGCCGGCCCGGCGGCGACGGATGAGCTGCGCGTCGAGCAGTACGCGCAGGTGCCGACCGACCGAGCCGAGTCCCTGTCCGGTCAGCGCCACGAGTTGGGTGGTGCTCTTGGGGGTGTCGAGGAGCACCAGGACGCCGGCCCGTGCCGGCCCCAGCAACCGTTCGAGGGAGGCCGGGACCTCCGTGCGGTCCACGTCGGCGAGCACTCCTGAGCACGGGTAGATCACGGCGTGCTGCTCGGTCTGCCCGTAGGCGACCCAGCCGCGCCATCGCGGTGTCACCGGCACGAACACCAGCTGCGCTCCGGTGAGGTCCCTGGGTGGGTAGTCGTAGGCGTTGATCTGCAGCCGGCCCTCGCCGAGCCAGCGCATGTCCCGGCGCATGTCGTCCAGCGCCGCGACCCAGCCGCCTCGGGTGAGCTGCGCGGTCCGCGCGACGATGTCCGCCTCGATGATGCGCAGTCGGCGCGGCCAGTCGGGCAGCACGGTTCGCGTCCACACCCACTCGATCAGGTCCGCGGTGCGTGCCGGCAGGTCGTCGCGGTGTAGCTCGCCGGGCAGCGGGCCGCCGTGGGACACGGCCAGGTCGGCGCGGGCGGCAGCGGCCGGGGTGTGCCGGATCCGGGCCAGTTCTTCGCCGAAGGACTGGTCGCCAAGCGGAGGCGGGGTTAAGAAGTCCGCGGTCCAGGTGCGGCCGAACGCGGCCCGGATGAGCAGGGCGGTGACCGGGTCGCCGGCCAGCCGGCCGCGGTAGGCGGGCAGGTGGGTGTCGAGCCACGCCCCTTCGCCCGGGTGGGCGGCCGTGCCCCGGTGCAGCACCTCGAGGGCCGCCAACGCCTCGGACAACGGCGACACGACGAACCGGCTGCGCGCGAGTGTGTCCGCGTTGACGTGCCACCAACCCATTGTTTCGCCTCCCCGCGAAACTGTAACCGGACCGCCCCTGGCCTGATGAGACTTCCGATCATGCGTACTTACCGGGAGTTGTTCCGGACACCGGAGTTCACCCCGCTCTTCACGACCAGCGCCCTGCAGGTGGCGGGCACGACGGTGAACGGGCTGGCGCTGAGCACGCTGGTCTACGCGGCGACCGGCTCGCCGCTGCTGGCCGCACTGGCCATGTTCGGTCCGTCGCTGGCGCAGGTGCTCGGCGCGACCGTGTTGCTGTCGGCGGCCGACCGCCTCCCGCCGCGCGCGGCGATGACCGGCCTCGGGGTGCTGTTCGCGGTCGGTGCGGTGGTGCTGTCGGTGCCCGGCCTCCCGGTGTGGGCGCTGTTCACCGTGGTGCTGGGCCTCGGTCCGTTCGCGTCGCTCGCCGGCGGGGTGCGCTACGGGTTGCTCAATGAGATCCTCCCGCGAGAGGCGTACCTGCTCGGCCGTTCGGTCCTCAACATGTCCGTCGGGATCATGCAGATCTGCGGGTTCGCGACCGGCGGGGTGCTGGTCACGCTGCTGTCGCCGCGCGGCACGTTGCTGGTGGCGGCGGGGCTGTACCTGCTGGCCGCGGCCGCGGCCCGGTTCGGCCTCACCCGCCGCCCGCCCCGGGCCACCGGGCGCCCGTCGGTGGCCGCGACGTGGCGGAACAACGGGGTGCTGTGGTCGTCGGTGCCGCGGCGGTA
>NZ_JBJMIE010000713.1:0-15910 GCF_045807065.1 Actinophytocola sp.
AGCTCCGGCGGGTGAACCGTGGTGCGGCCGTCGCGCACGGCGTCGCCCGCGGCCTTGGCCAGCGGCCCGACGTTGACGAACCACTGCAACGACAGCCGCGGCTCGACCACCGTGCCGCACCGCGTGCAGTGGCCGACGGCGTGCTCGTACGGCCGCTTCTCCGCGACGATGCGGCCCTGCTCACGCAGCGCGGCGACGACCGCGGGCCGCGCCTCGAACCGGTCGAGCCCCTCGAACGGGCCGGGCACGGTGATGACCGCGCGCTCGTCCATGACCGTGATCGCGGGCAGGTGGTGGCGCTGGCCGATCTCGAAGTCGTTCGGGTCGTGGGCCGGCGTGACCTTGACCGCGCCCGTGCCGAACTCGGGGTCGACGTGCTCGTCGGCGACGACCGGGATGAGCCGGTCGGTCAGCGGCAGCGCCACCTCGGTGCCGACCAGGTGCTTGTAGCGCTCGTCGTCCGGGTGGACGGCGACCGCGGTGTCACCCAGCATCGTCTCGGCGCGGGTGGTGGCCACCACAATGGAGCGGTCGCCGTCGCCGTACCGGATCGAGACCAGTTCGCCCTCGTCGTTCGTGTGCTCGACCTCGATGTCCGACAGCGCCGTGTGGCAACGCGGGCACCAGTTGATGATCCGCTCGGCCCGGTAGATCAGACCGTCCTCGAACAGTCGCTTGAAGATGGTCTGGACGGCCCGGGACAGGACCTCGTCCATCGTGAACCGCTCGCGGGTCCAGTCGACACCGTCGCCCATCCGGCGCATCTGGTTGAGGATCATGCCGCCGGAGGTGTTCTTCCACTCCCACACGCGGTCCACGAACGCCTCGCGCCCGAGGTCGTGGCGGGACTTGCCCTCGCCCGCCAGCTCCCGCTCGACGACGTTCTGGGTCGCGATGCCCGCGTGGTCCATGCCGGGCAGCCACAGCACCTCGTAGCCCTGCATGCGGCGGCGCCGGGTGAGCGCGTCCATGAGGCTGTGCTCGAGGGCGTGGCCCATGTGGAGGCTGCCCGTGACGTTCGGTGGCGGGATGACGATGCAGAACGGCGGCTTCTCGCTCGCCGCGTCGGCGGTGAAGTAACCCGCGTCCACCCACCGCTGGTACAGCTCCGCCTCTACCGTGGCCGGCTCCCAGGCCGGCGGGAGGTCTCTGGGCTGGTGCGATGAGTTGTCAGTCACGTTGAAAGAGTTTACGAACCGTGTCCGGCCGTCCGCATTCGAGTTCCACCCACGTCGTCTTGTTAACGCCGGGGTCGGCCCGTTCGATGTGCTCAGCACCGGAAGGTTGTCGTTTTACCTGGTTAAGTCAGGGTGGGGAGCGGGTGAAGGCTCGGCAGCGTGACGTGGCTCCAGCGGCCTCCGAGGCCGACTGGGCCGGCACAGTGGCGCGCGCGGCCACGGAGGACGTGCGCGAGTTGCTGCACGCCGAACGCAGGCACCGCCGCGGTCGCTGGTTCGCCGGCGGGCTGGTGGTGCTGGCGGTCGGCGCGGTGGCGACGCTGCTGGTGCGGACGAGCGTGCTGGAGCCCGTCGCAGGCGCACCCGGCGAGCACAGCTCCGCGGCCCTGGCGGGGAACGAGACGGGCGTGCTGTTCGACGTCGCCAGGCCGTTCAACGGCACCCCGGCGGCGGACTGGGCGGACGGCGCGGCCGGGATCGTGCTGCCGGCGCCCGAGGCCGTCGGCGAGTACAGCGCGGCGCAGGTGGCCGAGACCATGCGGCTGGTGCGGGACGTGCTGGTGGCGAGCCGACTGGACCGCAAGCTGGTCGTGGACCACGACGCCGCCGGTTACCTGAGCCTCCTCGCGCCCGACGCGCGGCGGCAGCTCGAGCCGCTGTTCGCCGGTGGCCGGGAGCCGGAGGTGCAGGCGCTGGTGAGCCTCGTCGCACCGGGCAGCACGCTGCTGCCGGCGGCGGCCAAGGTGTCCGGCACGATGTCGGCGCGGGCGGGCAAGGACGGCACGCTGGTCGTGCACACGAACTACGTGTTCGCGTACGCCTTCGTGCCCCCGCGGGGTCTGCACCTGATCGACGCCATGAACACGATCGTGGTGGTACGCGCGGACGTCGACTACGTGTGGCGTGCCGGCGACCGGTGGACGCAGGGCAGCCGCGGCCTGTGGTTCGACGCGGCGACCGGCTTCGGTTACTCGATCGGGTGCGACGCGTACCGCAAGGGGTTCCTCGCGCCGGTCAGCGCGGAGCACTCCGTGACCAGGCAGGCGGACGACGCCGAACCGGGTTCGTACTTCGACCCCGACTCGACGCTCCCGCCCGCGGGTGGGTGCCGTCACTAGGCGCCGGGCATGATTCCGCCGCGTCTCGCGTTGTAGACGGCATGACGCAGACTCCCGAGGCGCCGACCAAGCTGACCATGTACTCGACGACCTGGTGCGGTTACTGCCGCCGCCTGAAGTCGCAGCTGGAGCGCGACGGCATCGAGTACACGGAGATCGACATCGAGCGGACCCCCGGGGCGGCCGAGTTCGTGATGAGTGTGAACGGTGGCAACCAGACGGTGCCGACCGTGCACTTCCCCAACGGGAAGGCCCTCACGAACCCCACTCTCGCGCAGGTCAAGGCCGAGCTGAACTGAGCAGCAGGACGGCATGGGCGGCGTTGTGACCGCCTATGCCGCTGACCCCGCCGCCGCGCCTGGCACCCGAGCCGCACAACAGCAGGTTGGGTACGTCGGTCTCCACGCCCCAGCCGCCGCCCTCCTCGGTGAACGGCCACGCCAGGTCGCCGTGGAAGATGTGGCCGCCGGGCATGGCCAGGTCGTGCTCCAGGTCCAGTGGTGTCCGTGCCTCGACGCACGGGCGGCCGTCCTCGTCGGTGGCCAGGCAGTCCTCGATGGGCTCGGCCAGGTGGCGGTTGAGGCCGGCGAGGTAGCGCGCGGCGAGGTCGGCGCGGCGGCCGTCGTTGTCCTCGGCGAAGAGCGTCGACGGCGTGTGCAGGCCGAAGAGCGTGAGCGTGTGCAGCTCGCCGTCCACGATGGACCGGTCGGTGAGGGTGTGGCAGTACATCTCGCCCGGTAGCGGGTCGGGGACGACGCCGGAAGCGCTTGCCGCGTAGGCGTTCTCCAGCTGCGCATAGGACTCGTCGAGGTGGAGCGTGCCGCTGAACGCCTGCTCCGGGTCGATCCCGCCGCGCAACCTCGGCAGCCGCGACAGGAGCACGTTGATCTTCAGCTGGGCGCCGGTCGGCCTGGCGGTCTCCCTGCCGCGCAGGCTTTCCAGCACCGCGGGTGCCACGCCGGCGAGCACGTAGGACGCCGCCACCGTCAGCTCGGCGTCGTTCGCCACGTAGTCCACCTCGGCCTCCGTGCCGTCGGCACGCACCGCCGTCACGCGCGCGGACGTCCGCAGCTCGGCGCCGGCTTCCCTTGCCACCCGGGCGAGTTCGCCCGTCACCGCACCCATGCCGCCGACCGGGACGCGCCACTCGCCGCCGATGAGGTGGTAGAGGAAGCAGCGGTTGGCGAGCAGTTCGGGGGACCGCAGCGAGGTGTGCGTGCCGATCAACGCGTCGGTCGCCACCACGCCCCGGACGACGTCGTCGGCGAACGTCTCCTCGATCGTCACGCCGATCGGTTGCTCGAAGAGCCGCGTCCACAGGCGGTCGTCGGCCACCAGCCGGCGGAACTCCGCGCGGGAGGGCACGGGTCGGAGCATGGTCGGCGCGGTGGCCGTCGCCATCGCGGAGAGTGAATTGTAGAACGACACCCATCGGGCGAACTCACTGTCCGATCCGGTGAGTTTCCGGAAGGACGCGGCGGTTGCCTCCCCCGGTTCGTGTTCGACGAGCAGGCCGCCGCCGTCGACGGGCGTGTAGGAGGAGACGGCTCGCGAGCGGAGCGTGATCCGCAGGCCGAGGTCCGCCACGATCGCGTCGGGTAGCAGGCTGACCAGGTAGGAGTAGCGGGACAGCCGTGCCGGCACGCCGGGGAAGGGAGTGGTGCTGACGGCCGCGCCCCCGACCCGGCCGAGCCGCTCCAGGACGAGCACCGACCTGCCGGCGCGGGCGAGGTAGGCGGCGGCGACCAGCGCGTTGTGGCCCCCACCGACGATCACGACGTCGTAGCGTTCCGTCATCTCGATCACGCTACCGCCCTGAACGGCTGCTGTGAGGCATTGACGGCCGTTCAGGGCATCGAGGTCACGCGAGGCGCAGGCGGCGCGAGCGGGAGTCGCGCGGGGCGGGCTTCTGCGGGGGACGGGACTCCTCGTGGGAGTCGCGTGCCGCGCGGGTGAGCCGGGAGTCGTCGGCCTCGCGAACCAGGTCGTCGTGGCGGGCGGTGAACAGGTGCTGGACAACGTAGGGATCCATGGCGATCTCCTGTTTCTGGGCAGGTCGAAGAGAGCTGTCGTGGGCCACGACAGCCGGGTCTGCGGGTGACTAGGCCGTTTCCGGGGGGATCGAGGTCGAGAGGAAGACGTACACCGGCTGTGCGCCTTCCGGGCGAAGCTCCGGGTTGTAGCGCCGCTCCTTGAACCGGTCGTTGAACGCGGTGACCATCTCGTGGAGCTCCTCGAGTTCGTCGAGGGTCAGGAAGTCGGTGCTCGTGTTGGTGCCGAGCACGGCACGCCAGTCCTCCGGCAGCAGGTGAGAGGCCAGGAACCGCTCCCTGATCTGCGTGAACGCGTGGTCGAGGAAGGCGGCGGAGGCGGCCTGCGCGGCGAGCCGGGTCTCCTCGTCCACCCCCATGTCGGTGATGCTCTGCCCCTGGTGGACGAGCTGCCAGGGCTTCTCCCGCCCCTGGCCCCCTTCGGCGCGCTCGACGTAGTCGTACTTGGCCAGGAGGTTGAGGTGGTAGGAGCAGTTGGCGACGCTCTCACCCGTCTCCTCCGCGCACTGGGTCGCGGTGGCGGTCCCCTCACGCCCGAGGAACTCGATGAGCTTCCACCGCAGCGGATGGGCGAGCGCCCGAAGCGCCTTCGGGTCGGTGATGCGCCTGCGTTCCTTGACCATGCTCAACAAGGTACGTTGCGAAGGAACTCTTGCGCAAGAGTTCTTTAGAAAGGGTTCTTGAGATGGTCCGTGTAGGCTGTATGCATGGGACGAGTGACCGTGCGCCGCCCGGTTCTGCGGCTCTCTGAGGACGGCGCGAAACGCCGTCAGGAGGCGCTGGCGGCCGAGGAGCCCCTGGAGCTCCGGGTCGCGGGGAAGGCGCTGGCGGTCACGATGCGCACGCCGGGCCACGACGTCGAGCTGGCGCACGGCTTCCTGCTGACCGAGGGTGTCATCGGCGCGGCGGCGGACGTCAGCACGGCCCGCTACTGCGACAGCGTCGACGACCAGGGCCGCAACACGTACAACGTGCTGGACCTCGCGCTCGCCCCGGGCGTCGAGCCGCCGGACACGGGCGTGGAGCGCAACTTCTACACGACCTCGTCCTGCGGCGTGTGCGGCAAGGCGGCGCTGGACGCGGTGAAGCTGAAGACCCGCTTCCCACCCGCGACCGACGACTGCCGGGTGACCCCGGAGACGCTGGTGACCTTCCCGGACCTGCTGCGCGAGCGGCAACGCGTGTTCGAGTCGACGGGCGGCCTGCACGCGGCCGGGGTGTTCACCGTGGACGGTGAGCCGCTGGTGGTCCGCGAGGACGTGGGCCGGCACAACGCGGTGGACAAGGTGACGGGCTGGGCGCTGCTGGACGGGCGCATACCGCTGGCGGGCAGCGTGCTGATGGTGTCGGGCCGGGCGTCGTTCGAGCTGGTGCAGAAGGCCGCGATGGCCGGCATTCCCGTACTGGCGGCGGTGTCGGCACCGTCGTCGCTCGCGGTGGAGCTGGCCGAGGAACAGGGGATCACCCTGATCGGCTTCCTCCGCGGCACGAGCATGAACGTCTACACACACGCAGAGCGCGTCACCAGCTAACTTCACTCACCGAACTGGGTGAACCAGGCTCGACCATGGAAACGCCGCGGTAACTCTGCGCGACCCCCGGGCATGAAGCGTGCACTGATCGCCGCCGCCCTGCTCGCCACGCTCACCGGGTGCGGCGGCAACGAACCCGAGACGAACCCGACCCCGACGATCGACATCTCGGACACCACGACCACGGACACCACGACCGCGGACACCGTGGCGACGACGACACCCACCACAACGACCACCACACCTGCGGCCGTCTCGGCGACCGAGGTCCCGAACGTGGCGCCCCCGCCGGTCGAGCCCGCGCCCTACACGCCGCCGGCCTACACCCCGCCCCCGGCTTACACCCCGCCCGCCTACACGCCGCCCCCGGCGTACACGCCACCGCCGGCTCAGCCACCGCCTCCCGCGCCGGCGGGGGTGTACTACGCCAACTGCGCCGAGGCCCGCGCGGCCGGCGCCGCACCGCTGTACCGCGGCGACCCCGGCTACCGGTCCGGCCTCGACCGCGACGGCGACGGGGTGGCCTGCGAGACCTGAGCCGTCACCGGTTGGACACCATCCGGGTGTGCCGGTCGGCCACCCAGTCCCGCACCGACGGCCACGGCCCGTATCCGGCGTGTCCGTCCAGATGAGCCCCCTCGGGGATGACGTCGAGGTCGACCTTCAACGCGCTGGCCATGTCGACAGCCTCGTCAACGGAACAGGCCTGGTCGTCGTCCCCGACGACGAGCTGCGTCCACGAGGCGGCCCGCCGAACCCCGGCGGCGTCGAGCGGCGCCGGGTTGAACCCGTGCACGTCGGGATGCCGCCACCGCGGCCCGGGGGGCGCCACGAGCAACACCCGGTCGAACCGCAGGACGGGGTCGGCGAGGCGAGCGGCGTGGTGCAGCCAGAGCGCGGCCCCGCAGGAGTGCGCGAGCACGATCCGCTCGGTCCCCACCGGCGCGGCCACGAGCTGGCTCCGCAACTCGGCGAGCCACACGTCGAGCCGGGGCTGGTCAGGCTCGGAGAACTGGGGAACGTCGACATCGCAGCCGGTCTCGTCGAGCTCGTGCGCGAGCCAGCTCTGCCAGTGCGGAGGCGCGGCCCCCATGTGCCCGTGGAGCAGTAGGACGTAAGGCATGGCGCCATCCTATGCGGGGAACACCAGGCGAAAAGTCCATTCATGTTCTGACAACCGGGCTACCGGCCGGCGAGAGATATGTTGCCGCGGTTGACACGTTGTGCGCGCGGATGTTCTCCTCACATGAGCGAAAATGTACGCCTGGGGGCCCTCATTCCGCGTCGAAATGTCCACTTCCGCATGGATGGAGATCTTGGTGAGCACTGGCGCAGAACAGTCTGACGCGGTTATTCGAAACGAGGAGGAACCCGGCCTCGCGCATTCCCGCCGCTGGCTCGCGCTGGCCACCGTCGCGACGGTCCAGCTGATGATCGTGCTCGACCTGGCGGTCGTGTTCGTCGCGCTGCCGAGCATCCAGAACGATCTGGACATCTCCACCGCGGACCGCCAGTGGGTGGTCTCCGCGTACGCGATCACGTTCGGCGGTCTCCTGCTGCTCGGCGGCCGGCTGGTCGACTACGTCGGGCGCAAGCGCATGTTCATCGGCGCGCTCGCGGGGTTCGCGCTCGTGTCCGCGCTCGGTGGCGCGGCCTCGAGCGGCGGCATGCTCTTCGCCGCGCGGGCCGCTCAGGGCGTGCTCGCCGCGGTGCTGGCGCCCGCCGTGCTCTCGCTGATCTCGGACACCTACACCGAGAAAGCCGAGCGGGCCAAGGCGTTCGGCATCTACGGCATGGTGTCCGGCAGCGGCGCGGCCATCGGCATGCTGCTCGGCGGCTCGCTCACGCTGTGGTCCTGGCGGCTGGTCCTGCTCATCAACGTCCCGATCGCGATCGCGGTCGCCGTCGTCGCCGTGTTCGCGCTGGCCCGGGACACGACAGTGACGCGCAGCAGGTACGACATCGCCGGCGCGATCACGGCGACCGCCGGCATGGTATGCCTCGCGCAGGGCTTCACCTCGGCGGGCACCAACGGCTGGGGATCGGCGGTCACGCAGGCGTTCCTGGTGGGGGGTGTGCTGCTGCTGTGCGCGTTCGTGGTGATCGAGGCACGCACCCGGTCACCGCTGCTGCCGCTGCGGATCGTCACCCAGTTCAGCCGGGGCATGCTCTACCTGGCGGCGCTGCTGGCCAACGCGGCCCAGCTGTCGATGTTCCTGTTCCTGACCTACTACTACCAGGAAACCCTCCACTACAACCCGATCCAGACCGGACTCGTGTTCCTGCCGTTCGCGCTCGCCGTGATCTCCGTCGGCATGAGCACCGCGTCACTGGTGGTCAGGTTCGGGCCGCTCCCGGTCATGGTCGTCGGCGCGGCGCTGTCCGTCGCGGCCCTGCTGCTGTTCACCAGCCTGGGCGCGGACACCGGGTTCGGCGGCGTCGTGGCGCCCGAGATCATGATGGGTGCCGGTGTCGCGCTGTCGCTGTTCCCGCTGAACAACGTGGTCCTGCTGGGCATCGACGAGGCCGACGCCGGCGTGGCGGGCGCCACGGTCAGCACGACGCAGCAGATGGGCGGCTCGATGGGCACCGCACTGCTGAACACGGTCTTCACCGGCGCGGTCGCGGGGTACGTGGCGGAGCGGCACCTCGCGAAACCGACGACCGGCGCGAACCTCCACGGCTACCACACGGTCTTCGTCTGGGAGGCCGCGATGTACGCCGCCGCGCTGGTGCTGATCGCCCTGGTCTGGCAGCGGAACCGGCGCACGGCCGCGAACTGAGTGGGCACACCGGAACGGGGCCGGCACGAACCGTGCCGGCCCCGTTCCGTTCGCGGTCTCAGCGCTCGAGCACCGTCATCGGTGTCTCGTTCGGGCTCATCAGCACGCCCGGCTGCTCCTTCATCCGGTGCCCGTCGACCGGCCGCAGCCGCCAGCGCGAGGCGATGGCCGCCACCGTGCAGGTCATCTGCGCCCACGCGAACGAGTCGCCGATGCACTGCCGCTTGCCTTCGAGGAATGGGATGAACCCACCCTCCGGAATCTCCGGCCCACCCGGCAGCCAGCGGTCCGGGTCGAATTTCATTGGATCGGGGAAAATGCGCGGATCCCGGTGCAGCGAGTTGATGCTGAAGACTGTTTCCGTGCCCTCCGGGAATTCGAGGCCGCCCAGTTCGACGGTCGAGTTGGCGCGGCGCATGAACGACCACCCCGGGTGGTAGCGCCGGAGGCATTCGGTGAGGACCCGGCGGGTCAGCTCCAGCTTCGGCAGGTCCGCGATGCCGGCCGGCCGGCCGGACAGCACGCCGTCGATCTCGTCGTGCACCCGCCGCTCGAGCTCCGGGTCACGGCTGAGCTCGTAGAAGAACCACACGGTCATGAAGCCGGCGGTCTCGGTGCCCGCGAAGAGGATGAGGAACACCTCGGCCATGACCTGCTCGTCGGTCATGCCCTCGCCCGTGTCCTCGTCCCTCGCCTCGATCAGCATGTCGAGCAGGTTGCTGCCGTCGCCGGTCGCGCCGCTGCGCTGCGCGACCACGGCGTCGCGCACGACCTCCCGGAGCCGCGCGGTCGCGGACTCGAACCGGCGGTTGCCCGGCGTCGGCAGCTTCTCGAGGAAGTCCGGCTGCACGGTGCGCCTGGCGAGCCCGGTGACGATCGTCTTCCAGGAGCGCTGCACCTCCGCCTGCACCGCCTCGCTCGCCCCGGCGCTGAACAGGGTCCTGGCGACCAGGACCAGCATCAGGCTCAGTGCGTCCCGGCGGAGCTGCACCACCTCGCCCGGTCGCCACGACTCCGCCATCGCGGTCGCCGACTCCGCCATCGTGTCGAGGTAGCCCGTGATCCGCTGGTGGTGGAAGGCGGGTTGGATCAGCCGGCGCTGCCGGTGGTGGAACTCCCCGTTGGACACCGGCAGCCCGTTGCCGAACGTGTCGCGGATCTTGTCGAAGTACTTGCCCTGGTCGTACTTGCGACCCTCGGTCACCACCATGCGGTGGATCAGCTCCGGGGTGTTGACCGAGAGCACCGGCTGCCTGCCGAGATAGATCCACGCCAGGTCACCGACCGAGCGCAGCGACCCCATGAACTCGATCGGTCTGGTGGCCAACTGGAGCATGTGCCCCAGCCCGGGTAAGCGCCCCGGCGCCGTCGGCACCGCGGGATTGGTTGATGCTGCCACAGGATTCCTCCTCGTACTGCGGCCGCACGCCAACCCGGGGCGACCGCGACAACGGGGTGCCGGACGACCGGCACCCCGTCCGGAGCCGTTGGTGATCTGGACACGCGCACGTGGAGGAGACCCTTGGACGGTCGACGTCCGAGGGTTCCTCGGGGACACGCGCTCTGTGCCGTCGGCAGGCCTACCCGGCCTGGCTCGCGGCGGCGCGGACGGCCAGCACGATGGTCGCGTCGACGTACTCGCGGACGCGGGTGATCTTCCCGTGCTGGAACTCGAACACCGTGGCGAAGCCGGAGGAGAACTCGTCCCCGCCCGCGGGCCGGCCGAAGTGCCGGCCCTCGGCGACCACGATGTCACCCGCGTCGATGAAGCGCCGGGGCTCCACACCCTGCTCGGCGAAGTGCGGGGCGAGTGCCATCAACATCTGGACCACGCCGTCGCGGCCGACGTAGGTGCCGCCGTAGGGCAGCTCCGCCGGCACGACCCATTCCACATTGTCGTCGAGAAATTCGAGTACGGGCGCTGGATTATGCGCCGCAAATGCCTCGTAACCACGGCGGACTATTTCGACATGACTGGTCAAGTGCCCCCACTTCCCGAGTTGCATTGACTACCACTGGTGACGACTCATGCTCACGGGATACGCGAATCGAGCTGCCTCGGCATACACGTCACGATCGACCTCACCGCGCCCCCGACGCCAGCACCCGATGCGTCCCATAAAGGTCCTAATAGGACTCGAAAACGTTTGCTCCGACTAGAGAAACAGATTTGGACTCACGGGTCAAGATGTCGGCGGATTGTCCGATTGGTACCGAAAAGTCCACTTTTTGTCCACATCGGACGAACATTATTAACCCGAACGGCGTATACCGTTGCCTCTTCCAGAGTAATCTGCTCGGCGTTGTTGACACTCTCCTGGAGCGGCTGTCTAGGCTGCGAAGGAGCCGCAAAACGAGGGCCAAACTGGGGGTATTTCTCATGTTTACGGGTCGTTAGTCAAGCCATTACCGCCTGTCATGACAACAGCACCCGTTCACTGTTGATCGGTTGACCATTCAACGCGCGTGACAGCGCTGCCGCGCGCTTCAGCGGGCCCAATTCCGGTCCATCGCACCCAACTGTCTCGACTCGGTCGAGAGGATGAGGTATTTGTCGAGTTCGTTTGATGTCAACGTGCTGGTGATCGGTGCGGGCCTCGCGGGTATCGCGGCAGCTCACCGGCTCGTGCTGGCCGGTGTGGACGACGTCGTCGTCCTCGAGCGCGCCGCCGAGCTCGGCGGGTCCTGGCGGGACAACGTCTACCCGGGCTGCACCTGTGACATCCCGTCCAACCTGTACTCCTACTCGTTCGCGCCCAATCCACAGTGGACGTCCTCGTTCGCGCGGCAGGCCGAGATCCTGGCCTACCTCAACGACTGCGCGGCCCGCTTCGGCCTGGTCGAGCGCATCCGGTTCGGCACCGAACTGACCAGGGCCGAGTGGGCGGCCGACCGCCGGCGCTGGCTGGTCGACACCACCACGGGCCGCTACACCGCCGCGGCGGTGGTCGTGGCCACCGGTCCGTTCGCCCAGCCCTCGGTACCCGACCTCCCGGGTCTCGGCGACTTCGGCGGCACTGTCCTGCACTCCGCGCGCTGGTCGCCGGCGACCGACCTGACCGCGCGCCGGGTGGCGGTGGTCGGTACCGGCGCGTCCGCGGTCCAGATCGTGCCGGCCATCGCGGAGACGGCGCGGGAGCTCCAGGTCTACCAGCGCACACCCACGTGGGTGCTACCGAAGAACGTGCGGGCTACGAGCGCGCTGACCAGGGCGGTCTACCGCCGGTTCCCGGCCGTGCAGCGCGCGGTGCGCGGCGTCCAGTACTGGTCGCGGGAGCTGCCGGCCCACGCCATCGCCAACCGGCCCGCGCTGCTCTCGGCTGTGGAACGCAAGGGCCACGCCCACCTGCGCGCCGCGGTCGCGGACGAGCGGCTGCGGGCAGCGCTCACGCCGAACCACCGGATCTTCTGCAAACGGGTGCTGGTCTCCGACGACTACTACCCCACGCTCACCAGACCACACGTCGAGCTCGTCACCGACCCGATCGAGCGGGTCGGCCCCGGCGAGATCGTCACCGGGGACGGGACGGCCAGGGGCGTGGACGTGATCGTCATGGCCACCGGCTTCGCCGTGACCGAACCACCGATCGCCGAGCGGCTGCACGCGGGCGGCACCTCGCTCGCCCGGACGTGGCGCCAGCACGGGCGGGCCGCCTACCTGGGCACCTGTGTGACCGGCTTCCCCAACCTGTTCCTGTGCAGCGGGCCGAACGCCGGCACCGGGCACACCTCGCTGCTGGTGATGATCGAGGCACAGGTCGACTACATCGTCTCGGCGCTGCGCACGATGGCCGCCCGCCACCTTTCGGTCGTCGAGGTCACCGCCGGGAGCCAGCACTCGTTCACCGACGAGATGCGGCGCGCCATGACCCGCTCGGTGTGGCTCACCGGCGGCTGCTCGAGCTACTACCTCGACGCCACGGGTCACAACACCACGTTGTGGCCGGGTAGCACGCGGAGCTTCCGCAGGCGCACCCGCCACTTCGACATCGAGTCCTACCGGGTCGAGCCGACCCAGGACCCGACCTCCACCGGAACACAAACCGATGTACTGGAGAACGCATGACGGAGTTACGAGCTGAAATCCAGTCCCGAATCGCGGACTTCTTAGCCAACTCCTGCGGGATGGACCGCGCGGCGATCTCGGCCGCCACCCGGCTCGAGGACGTCGACGTCGACTCCCTCGAGTTCGTCGAGCTCATCCAGATCCTGCAGAACCAGTTCGGCGTGCGACTCTCCGACGACGGCGTGTTCGGCGTGCGGACCGTCGGCGCGCTGACCGACCTGGTCGTGTCGCGCTCGGCGAGCGAGCCGGTGCGGGGCCGATGATGACGTCCTACCTCACGAGCACCGGGCGGTTCCTGCCTGGAGAGCCGGTCAGCAACGAGGAGGTCGACGACTACCTCGGCACGGTCGGCCCGAACTCCGAGATCGTGCGCGATCAGACCCTGGCCAACAACGGCATCAAGGCCCGCTACTACGCGATCGACAAGCAGCAGCGCACGGTCGTCTCGGACACCGCGATGGCGGTCGGCGCGATCCGCGAGGCACTCGGCAGGGATGGCCTCGACGAGGCGGACATCGAGCTGCTGGCGTGTGCCAGTACCGTGCCCGACCTGCTCGCACCCGGCTTCGCCAGCATGGTCCACGGCGAGCTGGACTGCCGGCCCATCGAGATCGTCAGCGCGGGTGGGCTGTGCAACGCCGGCATGACCGCGCTGAAGACGGCGCACCTGCAGATCGCCGCCGGTGAGAAGCGCAATGCCGTGGTCGCCGCGTCGGAGTTCTCCTCACGCGCGTTCAAGAGCTCGCGGTACGCGACGGTCACCCCGGAGACGGCGGACGGCGCGATGGCGCTGGACGTGGCGTTCCTGCGCTACATGCTCTCCGACGGCGCGGGCGCGGTCGTGCTGCGCGACCGCCCGGCCGAGCGGGGCATCAGCCTGCGGATCGACTGGATGAGCCTGACCTCGTACGCGAACACCGCGCCGACCTGCATGTACATCGGCAGCCCCGACGGCGGCACGCGGAACACCTGGCTCGACCACCCCGACGACGTGCGCGCGTCCGCCGCCGGCGCGTTGGTGATGCGGCAGAACCTCGCGCTGCTGCCGCACCTGGTCAAGTGCGGCGTCGACGAGTACGAGCGGCTGATGGCCGAGGGCCGGTTCGACCCGGACCGGATCACCTGGTTCCCGGCGCACTACTCCAGCGAGAAGATGAAGGAGATGGTGGTCAAGCAGATCCACCGCCGCGACGTGCGGGGGCCGCGGCCGGAGGCCTGGTTCAGCAACCTCCAGCAGGTCGGCAACATCGGCTGCGCCGCGATCTTCGTGATCCTCGACGAGCTCATGAACTCCGGCCTCCCCTCGGTCGGCGACACCATGCTGTGCATGGTGCCCGAGTCCGGGCGGTTCTCGATCGCGTTCATGCACCTGACCGTCGTGGGTCCGGACGGAGCGGCGTCGTGACCGAGCCACCGCGCCTGACCGTCTACTGGTACTCGCAGACGGGACAGCTCAAGGAGACCGTCGACGCGTTCGTCGAGCCACTCGCCGAGGCGGGCTGGCGGATCGAGTGGTGCGAGGTCACCCCGGCCGTCGACTACCCGTTCCCGTGGCCGCTGCGGCGGTTCCTGGGGATCATGCCGGCGGCCACCGACCCGGCCGAGACGGTCGAGGTGACGCTGGACGGCGCGGGATCCGGAGCGGGTGACGGGACCGGGGACGCGCCGGACCTCGTGCTCCTCGCCTACCAGGTGTGGTACCTGGCGCCCTCGGTGCCGATGCGCTCGGTGCTGGCCCGGCACCCGGACCGGTTCGCCCGCCGGGGCGTGATCGGGCTGACCGCGTGCCGGAACATGTGGTATTCGGCCGCGCTGGCCGTGGCCAGGTCCGTGTCCTCGGCCGGCGGCCGCTACCTGGGCACGGTCGCCGCCGTCGACGACGCCCCCGCGGGCGCCACGTTCGTCACCACCATGCGCTGGATGCTCACCGGGCGCCGGGAGGCGTTCTCGGTCTTCCCGAGGGCCGGGGTCGGCGACGGGCAGCTCGCCAGGGTGCGCGCACTCGGCGCGGCCGTGGCCGACGAGGTCGGTCGCGCCCGCGCGGACGAGCACGCCGACTCGGTCGCCCGGGTGCTCGCCCGGCCGGACGCGGCCCCGGTCGAACCCGCGATCGCCGCGGCCGACCTGCTCGCCGGCCGGGTGTTCCGCGCGTGGAGCGGGTTGGCCCGCGCCGGGCGGCCGGGCCTGCTGCGCGGCGCGGTCCTCGCCGCGTTCGCGACGTGGCTGACCGGCGCGGTCGCGGTCGGGCTGCCCGCGGTCGTGGTCACCCGCACGATGGCCCGGCGGCGCTTCGACGCACTGGTGCACAGGGCGATGCGACCCGCCTCGCCAGGGGCGCCGCCCGGGCGGGTCGGCGAAATGGTCGCCGGATGAGGGCACAGGTCGTCGTCGTCGGGGGTGGGCCGGTCGGCCTCGCCGCGACGCATCTGCTGGCGCGTTGGGGAATCCGGACCGTGCTGGTCGAGCGGCACCGCGAGCCGGCCGGTCACCCGAGAGCCACCGTGGTCAACGTCCGGACGATGGAGATCCTGCGGACGCTGGGACTCGCGGCACGGGTCCGCGCCGCGGGGGTGCCGCCGCAGTCGGCCGCCAGGATCACCTGGCGCACCAGCCTCACCGGCCCGGAGATCGGTCACCTCGACGTGATCTCGTCGGCGGAGAAGCTCATGCGGATGGCGGCGCAGAGCCCCGAACTGCCCGCGATCTGCCCGCAGCACAAGCTCGAGGCGATCCTGGCCGGCGCGCTGGCCGAGCAGCCGGCGGTCACCGGCCTGTTCGGGCACGTGGCCACCGACCTCGAGCCCGGCCCGGACGGGGTCACCGTGACCGTCACCGGTTCCGGTTCCCCGCGGCGGATCGAGGCCGACTACGTGCTGCTCGCCGAGGGCCTGCGTGGGCGGCTGCGGGAGCGGGCCGGGATCCGCGAGGTGGCGCAACCACCACTCGGCCGGTTGCTCGACATCCACTTCCGGGCGGACCTGCGCTCGTGGACCGGCAGCGCGATCTACTGGCTGGCCGGCACGTCGGTGCGGGGCGCACTGATCACCGTTGACCCGGCCGCGGGCGAGTGGCTGCTCGAGCTGCCGGAGATCGGCGCACCGCTGTTCGACGGCGATGTCGACCGGTTGGGGCTGGTCCGCGCGGCGCTCGGGCCGGCCGCCGCCGACGTGCCGGTCGAGTTG
>NZ_JBJMIE010000714.1:0-4712 GCF_045807065.1 Actinophytocola sp.
CTGTTCACGGGCACCGAGTGCTACCCCCGCTCGACGGTGACCCGCTCCACGACGATGTCTTCCAGGGGCTTGTCGTGCGGGGGCGCCGTCTTCGTCGTCGCGATCGTGTCAACCACGTTACGCGACTCCTGGTCCGCCACCTCACCGAAGATCGTGTGCTTGAAGTTCAGCCACGTCGTCGGCGCCACCGTGATGAAGAACTGCGAGCCGTTCGCGTCGCGGCGGCCGGGGTTGGCCATGCCGAGCAGGTACGGCTTGTTGAACTGCAGCTCCGGGTGGAACTCGTCGGCGAACTCGTAGCCGGGACCACCGCGGCCGGTGCCGGTCGGGTCGCCGGTCTGGATCATGAAGCCGTCGATGACCCGGTGGAAGATCATGCCGTCGTAGTAGGGGCCGGAGGTGCCGCCCTTCGAGTTGCGCGGGCCGTACTCCCTGGTGCCCTCGGCGAGACCGACGAAGTTCGCCACGGTCTTGGGCGCCTGATCAGGGAAGAGGTTGATCCGGATGTCGCCCTTCGAGGTATGCAGGGTTGCCGATACCTTGACCCCGACGAGGGACTCGTTGCTTTCTGCCACCCGGTCATCGTGCCATCTTGAGCAGGATCCGTCCGGAAGGGGCAGGATAGAACTGTCGGACTAGCCACCCTGGAGCAGACTATGGACGATGTGAAGGCCATGACCCGGGCCGGAGAGACGGTCGGCAAGGCCGTCAGCTCAGGTTGGCTCGCGGCTCGTCGTAGCGCGAAGCGCGCTGGTCAGGCAGGTGTCGACGCGACATCGCGCGCGGCGCTGAGCGCCGAGGCCAAGCTCTCCGAGCGTGGAGTAGCGCCGCGGCAGCTCGCCGAGGCGTTGGCCGAGAGCGCCGAGGTCGCTCGCCAGGAGGTCGCCAAGACCACCCGGCGTGCCCG
The DNA here is from genome assembly GCF_045807065.1 of Actinophytocola sp. Lineage (GTDB taxonomy): Bacteria > Actinomycetota > Actinomycetes > Mycobacteriales > Pseudonocardiaceae > Actinophytocola. Next base: position 908 of record NZ_JBJMIE010000714.1, read on the forward strand.
GCGCAAGCTGGCGAAGAAGGCCAAGCACACGCGCAAGGACCTGGCCAAGGCAGCGAAGCAGGCCCGCAGGAGCGCCACGAAGAGCAAGGCGGCCAAGTCGGCCAAGCAGATCAAGGCCGACGCGAAGAAGCTGAGGGCTTCCGCGAAGGTGGAGACGAAGAAGCTGAAGGGCCGGCTGCAGGACGAGGCGGCGGCGCTGGCCGGGAAGAAGCGCAAGCGCCGCTGGCCGAAGCTGCTGCTGCTCGTGATCATCGCGGGCGGCGTCGCGGCCGTCGTACGCAGCAAGGCCGCACAGCAGGAGGACCCGGTGCCGCCCACGCCGCCGGCCGAGCCGGCGACGCCCGAGACGGCCGACGCGTCACAGAACAACGGTCAGGCGCAGAAGTCCAGCACGAAGAGCTAGGTGTTCAGGTCTCGGCCCCGCCGGTACACGCCGGCGGGGCCGAGATCGTTCACAGCCCGAGCGCGGTGATCGCCTGCTTGGCGATCTCCTTGGCCTTGATCGTCTGCTCCTGGTTGGTGGAGACGACCACGGCGGACGAGTCCTTGGCGACCGCGTACACCGCGCCGCTGTCCTTGGACTCCGCGCCGCCCTTCCAACCGCCGGGCAACTCGGCCGGGTTGGACGTGGTCACGGGCGCGGCGGCGTCGACGAGCGCCTTCGCGACGTTGGCGTCACCCCGGTACACGCGGACCGTCAGCTGCACCGAGCCGTCCGGCCGGTAGAAGAAGCACGCCGGCGGCTGGTCGGCCGAGGTCTGCACCTTGCCGACGTGCTGGCCGTTCGTGTCCGCGACGTAGTCCTCGTCGAGGTACGGGCAGGGCCCGGCGGCGGTCGGCTGCGGCTCCGGCGGCAGCGCGGCCTCGGTGGGGCTCGCCGTGGACGTCGGCGTGGTCGCGACGACGGTCGGGTCGTCCGTCTCCTCCGTGCAGCCGGCGAGCGCGACCAGCAGCAGGGGAGCGAGCAGGAGAGCGCGTTTCATAGGGTGCTGAGTGAACCACACAGGGGGTTTGACGTGTTCCGCAACCTGTTCCTGGTGCTGGTGCCCGGCGCCGACCCTGCCGACCGCGTGGTGCACGCGGACGCCCTGTCGGAGACGACCATCGTCCCGGTCCCCTCGGGTCCAGCCGCGGTCTCGGTGGTGTCGTCCTTCGGGGAGGTGCACCTGATCGAGCTGTACGGGGGCCTGGGCCTCGACACGGCCGCAGCGGTGTCGAGGCCGGGCGTACCGGTGGGGTTCCCCGGGCTCGCGATGCCACCGGTGGCGGCCGCGGTGCTGTTCGAGGACCCGGTCGCGGCGCGCTGGACGTTCGGCGCGACCACGGTCGCCACGGTGCCGTCGGTGACCGCCGCGCCGGAGGTGGCGGTGTCACTGGTGGCCGCCGGGGCGGAGCGGGTGGAGCTCTGCGGCGGCATGGGCCCGCTGATTGCGGCGGAGGTGGCGGCGGCGGTCGACGTGCCGGTGACGACGGTGCTGTTCGGCGTCGAGTCGCTGCCGTCCGCCGTGGCGTACCGAACGCGCTTCGCGGCGGCGCTGTCGCAGATGTCGTCACAGAGCCCGAACGGTTGATTGCGAACAGTGTTCCCTCGATTAATGTGAGAAGAAATCACATTGAGCTCGAGGAGGCGTCCCGTGATCCGCAGGGTTGTCAGTACCGCCACGCTCGTGTCCGCGCTGGTCGCCGCGCCGTTGCTGGTGGCGGGTCCGGCATCGGCCATCCCCGCGTGCAAGGCGGGCTACCAGTGCGACCGCTTCTACTACTCGAACGCCGCCCACGACGACGTGGTAGGCGGCTACACCCGCTTCTGCGACGGCACGACGACCACCTGGGGCGAGACGACGACCTACGTGGTGACGGTCCAGTCCGCATGCCAGTGATCCCGTTGTCGATCTCGCCGCTCCTCGACCGACGCCCCGGTGAGAAGGACATCCGGAGCGTGAGGAGCGATCGTGGCGAAGCAGTTCGAGGTCCGCTGGGAAGGTGACCTGACCGGTACCCCGACGGAGGTCTGGGACGCGTTCACGGTCCACACGGCCGGTTGGTACTGGAAGATCCAGTACGAGCCGCGGGTCGGCGGCGCGGAGACCGGCCTCACCCAGGCCGGCGGCGTGGTGACGGTGTGGGAGCCAGGCAAGCACCTCACCACCCGCCTGGACGGCGACGGCGGGTTCTTCAACCAGCTCGACTACCGCCTCGAACCGAGCGGCACCGGGACGCACCTGACGTTCACCCACCAGGGCGCCTTCGCGGAGGAGCGGTACGACCAGGACCTCGACATGTGCCAGCAGCACACCCGCCTGTACTACCACTCACTCGGCGAGTACCTGCGCCACTTCCCCGGCCGCGACGCCGTCTACGTCGCGACCGACGCGCCGGGCAGCTTCGCCTCACTGCGGGAGTCGCTCGGTATCCCGTCGACCGCCACGGTCGGCGACGAGGTCACCCTCGCGCCGGTGGGTGTCGTCGACTACGCGACAGGTCCGTTCCTGGGGGTACGGACAGCGGACGCGCTGTACCGGTTCTTCGGCCGGGACACGTGGGGCCTGCCCGTGGGCGTCGCCATGCACCTGTTCACCGACGACACCGAGCCGACGGCCACCACGTGGAAGCGATTCCTACAGTCCTACAGCGGTAGCACCCGGTCGTGAACGACATGACTGTCAGCCGCTGCGGACCGTGGACGGCAGCGGCTCTGATGGCCAGCGGCTGGACGCCCGTCCTAGTGGAGACGAGGGGAATCGAACCCTGACCTGCCTTGCAAGGGTGCTTGCTGTTACGCGGAGCAACTTTGATTTCTCCCCCGCTCGGCGCTGAGTGAGACTCTGACGGATCTTGGCCGTGATTCCCCGCGGCTTCCCCCTCCTCCGGGCACGTGAAGGCTACGACGGGGGCACCACGCTGAGTTGTGCCTTCGTGCAGATCGCCAACTCGACGCCGTCAAAGAGCACTAGTTGTCCGGCGGTCTTACGCGCCTTCCAACAGGTAGCCGCCGAGGTCATGGCGGGTTGACGCCCGGCGGCCGTGAGCGGAGCGGCAGGCGGTCCGGCTGGTGCGGCGCGCTTGCGCGCCCGCCTCGATGCCATAGCGCCAAGTCCAGCAGCCCACGAACCGCGACAGCAACAGCGGATCCGACAGAGGTAATCAGCGAGTGTTGCGCGGAACTCAGCGTGATCACAGCTATCGCTGGTACACCGGCCGGGTAGGACCTGGTACCCAATCGGAGACATGACACGCCTCCGATCTCCTGATCGCAATTATTGTCGTACGTATGTGCGATGATCGCGCAGTCATAGGGTCTCGAAGGGAGGTGCCGAGTTGAGCAGGCCAAGCACTAGTCCCGTGTGGATCATGCACTTCACGGACATGGACAACCTTCCCGGCATCGTCGCAAGGGGCGCCCTGCTCGCCGACAGCATGATCAGGGCGGTAGGTGGGCCGGCTTTCGAGTGCGCAGACACGTCCATCAAACACAGACGCAGAACCATCCCAATCCGCGTTAGCCCATTCGGCTTGGTCGGCGACTATGTCCCATTCTATTACGCACCACGGTCGCCAATGTTGTACAGGATCTGGAAGGGCGGCGTTCCGGGGTATCAGCGTGGTCAGGCGAGCCTTGTTTACCTAGTTTCGTCGGTAGAGACTGTTCTATCCAACGGCCTCACATGGGTGGGAAGTGACGGGAACTGCGCAGCAGCAATGACCGATCACTACAACGATTGGAACGAACTTACTCGGGCTATCGATTGGCCATTGATGACCGAGAGGATATGGCGCAACACGGACGAAGACGGCGACCGATTAC
>NZ_JBJMIE010000715.1:0-8810 GCF_045807065.1 Actinophytocola sp.
AGGACGGTGAGCCCGGCTCGATGCTCACGCTCTACCGTGCCGCGCTGGCCCTGCGCCGCGCCGAGCCGGGGTTGCGTGCCGAGTCCTTCGCCTGGTTGGCCTCCCCCGAGGACGTGCTCGCGTTCGCGCGGGAGGACGTGCTGTGCGTGGTGAACCTCGGCGCCGAGCCCGTGCCCCTGCCCGCCCACCGCGAGGTCCTGCTCACCAGTGCCGGCCTCGACGGTGACCGACTGCCCACCGACGCGGCCGTGTGGCTGCGTGCCTGATCCCCCTGGAGTGACGATGAAGTCTCCCATGATCGCGGCGCTGGCGACGTGCGCCCTCGTGCTGTCCGCGTGCGGTGCGGGTGGTGCCGCCGGCCAGGACGAGGTGAACGCCGACGGCAAGGTCGTCCTCGAGGTCGCCATGGACGCCGGCCTCGAACAGAACGCGGTCGACGCGTTCAACGAGCGGGTCGCCCAGTTCGAGAAGGCCCACCCGGACGTCGACGTGCGGCCGCGGGAGTACACCTGGACGGCCGCGACGTTCACCTCCCAGCTCGCCGGCGGCACCATCCCCGACGTGTTCACCGTCCCGTTCACCGACGGCCGGGGGCTCATCGAGCGCCAGCAGATCGCGGACGTCAGCGCGCTGGTCGCGAAGCTGCCGTACGCGAAGTCGTTCAACGCCAACGTCGCCAAGGCCGGGCAGGCGACCGACGGCAAGCAGTGGGCGGTGCCCATCGCCGCCTACGGCCAGGCACTGCACTACAACCGGACGCTGTTCGCCCAGGCCGGGCTCGACCCGGACGACCCACCGTCCACCTGGGACGAGGTGCGGTCGGCCGCCAGGCAGATCGCGGCGCGCACCGGTCAGGCCGGCTACGCCCAGATGACCACCGACAACACCGGCGGCTGGATACTGGCCACACTGGACTACGCGCGGGGCGGCCGGCTGGAGACCGTCAAGGGGGACAGGGCGACCGCGACGATCGACACACCGGAGCTGGCCGACGTGCTCGAGCAGGTGCGGGCCATGCGGTGGGACGACAACAGCATGGGCGCCAACTTCCTCTACGACTGGGCCGGCATCAACCAGGACTTCGCCGCCGGCCGGATCGGCATGTACGTCTCGGGCGGGGGCAACTACGGCAACCTGGTCACGCAGAACGCGTTGAAGCCGCGGGACTACGGCGTGACCGTGCTGCCGCTGACCGGCGACCGGGACGCGGGTGTGCTCGGCGGCGGGACCCTCGCGGTGGTGAGCCCGAAGACGGGGGAGAAGACCCGCGCCGCGGCCGTCGAGTGGATCGACTTCTTCTACCTTGGCAAGCTCACGGACCGGCACGCGGCCGTGCTGAACGCGAAGACGCAGGCGGAGTCCGGGCAACCGGTCGGCACCCCGGACCTGCCGGTGCTCGACCGGGCCACCTACGACGCCCAGCAGAAGTGGATCGCCGAGTACGTGAACGTGCCGGTCGCGCAGCTGAAGCCGTACACGAGCCGGATGTTCGACCAGCCGCTGGTGCCCGAGCCGGCGAGGTCCACCCAGGACGTGTACAAGCTGCTGGACAACGTGGCGCAGACCGTGCTGACCGACCAGGGCGCCGACATCCCGGCGCTGCTGGCCGACGCCCAGTCGCAGGCGCAGGCACTGCTCGACCGGGGCTGAGCCATGGCAGTCACGTTCGTCACCCGCCCGGCACGCGTCGCCGCCGCCCCGGCGCGTGCCCCGCGGCGGCGGCGCGGCCCGCGCTCGTGGGTGCGGGGCGGCGGGTTGTCCACGCTGGTGTTCCTGTTGCCGCTGCTGGTGGTGTTCGGGGTCTTCTCGTGGGGGCCGATCATCCAGTCGGTGATCATGAGCGTGCAGCGGACGAACCTGGTGACCGCGGCGCGGTTCGTGGGTCTCGACAACTTCGCCGCGGTGCTGGCCGACCCTCTCCTGTGGACGGCCGTGCGCAACACGCTCTGGTTCGCCCTGCTGGCACTGCTCATCGGCTACCCCGTGCCGCTGGTGGTGGCGGTGCTGATCGCCGAGGTCCGCGCGCGCAGGGGACTGTTCGCCGCCCTCGCCTACCTGCCGGTGGTCGTGCCGCCGGTGGTGGCGGTGCTGCTGTGGAAGTTCTTCTTCGACGCCGGCCCGAACGGGGTGTTCAACACGATCCTCGGCGCGGTCGGGGTGGGGCCGCTGCGGTGGTTGCAGGACGCGGACTCCGCGATGCCGTCCCTGGTGCTGGAGGCGACCTGGGCGGCCGCGGGCGGCACGATGATCATCTACCTGGCGGCGCTGGCGGCCGTGCCACCGCAGCTGTACGAGGCCGCCGAGATCGACGGCGCCTCCGTGTGGCGCAAGGTCTGGCACGTCACGCTGCCCAACCTGCGCAACGTCCTGCTGGTCACGTTCATCCTGCAGGTCATCGGCACCGCGCAGGTGTTCCTGGAGCCGTTCCTGTTCACGGGCGGCGGTCCGGCGCACGCGACCACCACCGTGCTGCTGCTGATCTACGACTACGCGTTCGCCGACAGCCTCGGCGGCGACTACGGCAAGGCGACCGCGCTGAGCCTGATGCTGGCCGCCGTGCTGGCCGTGTTCTCCGCCGTCTACTTCCGCCTGACCCGGTCGTGGAGCACGTCATGAGCCGGGGGCTGCTCTCCCCTTCGGAGTGGGCGTCCCCGCGGGTGCGGCGCAGTGTCCGGGTCCTGCACGGGCTCCTGCTCGCGGCGCTGCTGGTCGTCGGCCTCGGCCCGGTCCTCTGGCTGGCCAAGGCCGCGGTCACCCCGACCCAGGACACGCTCCGCGAGCCGCTGGCGGTCTTCCCGCACGGCATCGACCTCGCGAACCTGGCCACCGCGTGGACGCGGGTCGACATCGACCGGCACTTCCTCAACACCGTGGTCATGGCCGCCGGCTCGTGGTTGGTCCAACTCGTCGTGGCGACGACGGCCGGCTACGCGCTGGCGGTGCTGCGTCCCCGTTACGGCGGGCTGATCACGGGCGTGGTGCTGGCGACCCTGTTCGTCCCGTCGATCGTGCTGCTCGTGCCGTTGTACCTGACGGTCGTCAACGCCTCGATGATCAACACGTTCTGGGCGGTGTGGCTGCCCGCGGGCGCGAACGCCTTCAACGTGGTGATTGTGCAACGGTTCTTCGCGAACCTGCCCCGCGAGGTGTTCGAGGCGGCGCGGGTGGACGGCGCCGGGCCGTTCCGCCTGTTCTGGTCGGTGGTGCTGCCGATGTCCAGGCCGATCATCGGCGTGGTGTCGGTGTTCGCCGTGGTGGCGAGCTGGAAGGACTTCCTCTGGCCGCTGCTGGTGCTGCCCGACCCGGCGGTGCAGCCGCTGTCGGTGCGGCTGCCCGCGCTCCAACGCTATGTCGAGCTGGACGTGTTCCTCGCCGCGCTCGCCATCTCGTCCGTGATCCCCATCGCGCTGTTCCTGGTCTTCCAGCGCCTGTTCCTGCGCGGTGGCGCGCTGGAGGGCGCGGTCAAGGGCTGAATCCCTGCACACGAGGAGTCGACAACGATGTTGAAGCGATCCTTCACGGCGGCGCTCGCCGCCCTCATCGCGGCGGCCGGCGTGGTCGCGAGCGGCGTGGTCGCCGCGGCCGCCACGGCACAGGAGGCCGAGTCCGCACAGCTGGCCGGCGGCGCGGTCGTCGAGTCGGAACACCCCGGCTACACGGGTTCCGGCTACGTCGGCGGGTTCGTCGACGCGAACCGCGGCAACGCGGCGGCGACGTTCACGCTCACCGGCGTCACCGCCGGAACAACGACCTGACGATCCGGTACGCCAACGGCACCGGCGGCACCCGCACGATGTCGTTGGTGGTCAACGGAGCCACCCGCCAGGTCTCCCTGCCGGCCACGGCGAACTGGGACACCTGGGCGACCGGCCACCAGACCGTGTCCCTCACGGGCGGCGCCAACACCGTCGTCCTGCGGTACGGCACCGCCGACAACGGCAATGTGAACGTGGACAACGTCGCGGTGGCGGCAGTCCCGGCCGGGTCCGGTCTCGAGGCGGAGTCCGCCGCGCTGTCCGGCGGCGCGGTCGTCGAGTCGGAGCATCCCGGCTACACGGGTTCCGGCTACGTCGGCGGGTTCGTCGACGCCAACAAGGGCAACGCCGCCGCGACGTTCACGCTCACCGGGCAGACCGCGGGCGACCGCGACCTGTCGGTCCGCTACGCGAACGGCACGGGCGCCACCCGGACGATGTCGTTGGTGGTGAACGGGTCGACCCGCCAGATCTCCCTGCCCGCCACCGCGAACTGGGACACCTGGGGCACCACGACCGAGCCCGTGACGCTCGCCGCCGGCACGAACACCGTCGCGCTGCGCTACGGCCCGGCCGACAGCGGCAATGTGAACGTGGACAACCTCGCGCTCACCACCGCGCTCCCGGCCACCGGCGGCGAGTTGGAGACCGCGTTCCTGTCCGGCGGCGCCGCCGTGGGGACCGACGTGTCCGGCTACACCGGCAGCGGCTTCGTCACGGGGCTCGGCGCTGTGGGTGCCCGCGTCATCCGCACGGTGAACGTGCCCAGCGCCGGCACCCGCACCGCCACGCTGCGGTTCCGCAACGCGACCGGCGGCGCCCGCACGCTTTCCCTCTACGCCAACGGGTTGCGGCAGGGCCAGGTCACGCTGCCGGCCGGTGAGTGGCAGACCACCACCCACAGCGTGCCGCTGCGGGCCGGGGTGAACCTGCTCGGCTACCAGGTCGACCAGGGCGACTCCGGCGGCGTGCAGCTCGACAACGTCGACGTGGCCGGCGGCACCGCGCTCGACGTGCGCGGCGCGACCCTGCCGTACACCACCTACGAGGCCGAGGCGGGCAGCACCACCGGCCGCGTCCTCGCCGCCGACCGCACGTACACGACCAAGCAGGCCGAGGCGTCCGGCCGCCGCGCGGTCGAGCTGACCGGCACCAGCCAGTACGTGCAGGTCACGCTCACCAAGCCGGCCAACGCGATCACCGTGCGGGCGAGCATCCCCGACAACGCGGCCGGCACCGGGACGACCGCCCCGCTCGCGGTGTACGCGGGCGGCACCAAGGTGACCGACCTGACGCTCACGTCGAAGTACACGTGGATGTACGGCGCCTACCCGTTCGCCGACGCGCCGGGCGGGGCGAACCCGCACCGCTTCTTCGACGACGCGCGGACGCTGCTGCCCGCGACCTACCCGGCCGGCACGGTCCTGCGGCTGGCCAAGGAGACCACCGCCGTCGACACGATCACCGTCGACCTGGTGGACGCCGAGGTGGCCGACGCGGCACTGCCCGCGCCGACCGGGTATGTGAACGTGAACAGCTACGGCGCGGTGCCGAACGACAGCGGTGACGACACGGCCGCCATCCGCGCCGCCATCGCCGCGGCGCACGGCGGCGGTGTGTGGATCCCGGCGGGCCGGTACGTCGTCGGCGGACTGCTGGAGGTCTCGGGGGTGAGCGTGCGCGGCGCGGGCATCTGGCAGACCGTGCTGCAGGGCGTCAACCGGCGCGGCGGGTTCATGGCCACCGGGTCGAACGTCCAGCTGGCCGACTTCACGTTCGACGGCGACGTCACCACCCGCGACCCGGACAGCGCCCCCAACTCCGACGCGGCCATCGAGGGCGACTTCGGCACCGGTTCGCTGATCCACCACGTGGCCACCAACCACGCCAAGGTGGGCCTGTGGGTGAACGGCAACACGAACGGCCTCTACGCGTCCGTCCTGCGCGTCCGCAACACGATGGCCGACGGGGTGAACGTGAACGGCAACGCGACGGGTGTGCGCGTGGAGCAGAGCACGTTCCGCAACACCGGCGACGACGCCCTGGCCATGTGGTCCTATGCCGGCGCCGGCGGCACGGTCCGCGACAGCGTGCTCGCGTTCAACACGGTGGCCCTGCCGATCCTGGCCAACGGCGCGGCGGTGTACGGCGGCGCGAACAACCGGATCGAGGACAACCTCATCACCGACACGGTGTTCCAGGGCTCCGGCATCACGGTGTCCAACTGGCACGACGCGACCCCGTTCAGCGGCACGACCGTCGTACAGCGCGACACGCTGACCCGCACCGGCACCCACAGCCTCGACTGGGGCAGCGACCTCGGCGCGGTGTGGCTGTACGCGCCGAGCACCGCGTTCACCGGCGCCGTGGTGCTGCGCGACCTGAGCGTGAACGACAGCACGTACCAGGGCTTCCTGGCGAGCTGGCAGCAGCCGATCACGAACCTCACGGTCGAGCGGGTGACGTTCGCGGGGACCGGCACGATCGGCATGGAGTTCAACGTCCCGGGCAGCGGCACGTTCAGCTACGTGACGGTCAGCGGCAACGCCGGCCCGGCCCTGGCCAACAACGCGGGCTTCACCATCACCCGCGGCCCGGGCGACGTCGGCTGGTGAACCGGACGGAGGACGCCTTCCGCGCACTCGGGGTGCGGGCGGCGTCCTCCTCCGGGCCCGCTTCCGGGGCGGCGGTGCAGGATTTGTCGAACTCGCGGGTTCGTTCGGTTGGACACGCGGGGGGGTGGGGGGGTCAGGGGGTGGTGCGGAGGCCGGCCACGTAGATCTCCAGGAACCTGCCCACCTCGGCCGGGGCGTCGTCGGTCGCGTCGCGGATGATCTGGGCGACGGCGCGGGTGAGGGTGGCCATGTCCGCCATCGTGAAGTCGGGGCGTAGCCGGCCGCCGTCCTGGGCACGGCGGATCAGGTCGTCGAGGTGCTCGGCGCCGCGATGGCAGGCCTGGGCCACACCCTCGACCGCGAGCTGCCGGACGAGCACGTCGTTGAGGCCGCGGTCCCTGGCGTGCAGCGCGAACAGGCCCTCGAGGTAGCCGACGAACGCCCGCCACGGGTCCGGCTCCGCGCCCGCCCGCTCGGCGAGGGTGTCCAGGGCGGCCAGCCGCTGCGGGAAGATCGCCGCGAAGAACGCCTCGCGCGTCGGGAAGTGCGCGTACAGCGTGCCGATGCTGACCTCCGCCCGCCGGGCGATGTGCTCCATCGGCACGTCCAGGCCGCGCTCCGAGAACAGCTGACCGGCCGTGGCCAGCAGCTTCTCCCGGTTGCGTGCCGCGTCGGCACGCAGCGGCCTGGTCCCCGTCATGCCGTTCATCATACTGAAATCGAGGGTCGCCTCGACTTTGTGGTAGCGTCGCGCCGTAAATCGAGGGCACCCTCGAATTAGGGAAGGTGCGGACCATGTCCACTGCAGCCGTCATCGGGGTCGGTCCCGGGCTCGGCATGTCCATCGCCCACCGGGTCGGCCGGGAGGGGTACACCGTCGCGCTCGTGTCGCGCTCGGACACCCGGCACGCCGGGTACGTGTCGTCCCTCGCGGAGGAGGGGATCGCGGCCGAGGCGTTCACCGCCGACGTGCGCGACCGCGCCACGCTGCTGTCCACGCTGGACGCGATCGAGGCCCGGCTGGGCCCGATCGACCTGCTGTACTACGGACCCGGCGCCGTCGACCTCGACGCGCAACGGCCCGGACCGATCACCGCCACCACGGCCGAGGAGGTGCGGGACCTCGTGTCCGCCACCGTCTACCCGGCCATCGACGTGGTCAACCGGGTGCTGCCGGGCATGCTCGACCGCGGCAGCGGCGGGTTGCTGATCGCCGGCGGCCTGTCCGCCGTCCAGCCGATGCCGTTCCTCGGCGCGCTCGCGGTCGCCGCCGCGGCACTGCACAACTACGTCGTGACCCTCAACGCGGGCCTCGCCGGCACGGGCGTCCACGCGGGCAGCCTGGTCATCGGCGGGCTCGTCGAACGCGGTGACATCCACCAGCTCGTCAAGGCCGACCCGGACCGGTTCGGTGGCGTGCCACCGAGGACGCTCGACCCGGACGACATCGCCGAGGGCGCGTGGGAGCTGTACCGCACGCGTGCCCGCGCGGAGGCGGTGTTCAGCGTGTTCGGCTGACCGCTCGTGGTGGTTCCGCGCACCAGTGCAATGTGACATAGTACTGCCGTGGACGTGCTGGTCGTCGGTGCCGGGATGGTCGGTGCCGCCTGTGCGTACTTCTGCGCCGAGGCCGGGCTGCGGGTCGGTGTGGTGGAGCGCGGCGCGGTGGCGAGCGGCACCACCAGCGCCGGCGAGGGCAACATCCTCGTCTCCGACAAGGAGCCCGGGCCCGAGCTGGACCTCGCCCTGCTGTCGGTCCGGTTGTGGGCCGCGCTCGGCGAGCGGCTCGGTGCGGACCGGTTCGAGCTGGAGCCCAAGGGCGGTGTGGTGGTCGCCCGTTCACCGGAAGCCCTGGCCGCCCTCGACTCCCTGGCGGCCCGGCAGCGCGCGTGCGGGGTCACCGCGGTGGCCGTGGATGCGGCGGAGTTGGCCGAGCTGGAGCCCCGGCTGACCCGTGACGTGACCGGCGGCGCGCACTACCCGCAGGACATGCAGGTGCAGCCCGTGCTCGCCGCGGCGGAACTGTTGCGGCGAGCCCGTTTCCTCGGTGCGACCGTCCACACGGGAACGTCGGTCGTGGGGTTCCGGCGGGACGCGGGCGGCGCGGTCACCGGCGTGCGCACGAACGCGGGGGAGCTGTCGGCGCGGTGGGTGGTCAACGCGGCCGGCACCTGGGGTGGGGAGATCGCCGCGCTGGCCGGCGCGCCGGTGCCCGTCCTGCCGCGGCGCGGGTTCATCCTGGTCACGGAACCCTTGCCGTCCTCGGTCATCCGGCACAAGGTCTACTCGGCCGACTACGTCGCGAACGTGGCGAGCTCGGCCGCCGGGCTGGAGACCTCCGTGGTCGTGGAGGGCACCCGCGCGGGCACCGTGCTCATCGGTGCCAGCCGTGAACGGGTGGGGTTCGACCGGACGGTGTCGCTGCCCGTGCTGCGGACGC
>NZ_JBJMIE010000716.1:0-2731 GCF_045807065.1 Actinophytocola sp.
ACCCGCAGCTCCCGCAGCGCGGTCCGGCTCGCCTCGTAGAGGCGGCCGTTGTCGAGGGCCACCGCGGCATGGTCGGCGAACGCGCTCAGCAGCGCGATCTCGTCAGCCTGGAAGGACCGCTCGGCGCGGTCCGCGGCGAACAGGGCGCCCACGGCCTCACCTCGGATGACCAGTGGCACACCGAGAAGCGCGACGAGCGCCTCGGTCGCGGCAAGGCGGTCGAAGTTCGGATCGTGGTCGATGAGGGTGCTGGCGGCGTAGTCGCTCACCCAGTGCGGACTCCCGGAGGCCAGCACCTTGCCGCCGAGCCCCACGTCGGCCGGTATGGACGCCGTGAGGAAGGAGGCGGAGATCGTTCCCTCCGATGCTCTGGCCGACAGCTTGCCGTCCGCGCCGACCAGCGACAGGTAGGTGAAGTCCGTGCCGATCAGGTCGTGGGCGTGGTGGACGATCGACCGCAGCACCTCGTCGAGCTCGCCCAGCGCGGTGAGCGACTTGGCGGTCGCGTACAACGACGCCAGCTCGCGCTGTCGGCGCACGAGCGCGGGCGACTCCGCCTCGCCACCGGTGTTGCTGGCCACGGTGCCATCCCTCCTCGACATCGGGTGGAAGAAAGACCCACCGGATCGGCGTGAGCCGTGGATGATCCATACCTCAATCGCAGCGTAACGCGGTCCTAATATGACCGTCATCACTGCCGGTGCTATCGACGAAGGCGGCCTGTATGGCAACCCCGCTCGCCCAACCCGAGGAACGGTCCGGCTACCTCGGCGCCGGCTCGTCCACCGTTCGACGCCGAGCGTTCCGCAAGCTGCTGGCCGCCGGGCTCGTCGGCAGCTCGATCGAGTGGTACGACTTCTTCCTCTACGGCACCGCGGCCGCACTGGTCTTCCCCAAGGTGTTCTTTCCGCACTCGTCGGCCCTGACGGGGACCCTCCTCGCCTTCAGCACGTTCTGGGCGGGTTTCGTGGCGCGTCCGATCGGCGGCGTGCTCGCCGGACACTTCGGCGACAAGTACGGGCGCAAGCCGGTCGTCGTCACCTGCCTGGCGGTCATGGGGGCCGCGACCTTCCTGATCGGCTGCCTGCCCAGCGCGGCGGCCGTCGGCGCGCTGGCCCCGACGCTGCTCGTCATCCTGCGCTTCGTGCAGGGGCTCGCGACCGGCGGCCAGTGGGGCGGGATCGTGCTGCTGCTCACCGAGTCCACCAGCCCCAAGCGGCGCGGCTTCGCCGGCACCTTCGGACAGACCAGCGTCCCCGTCGCCGTGATCATCTCGAACCTGATCTTCGTCGCCGCCAGCGGCCTGATGCCGGACGACGCCTTCCTGAGCTGGGGCTGGCGCATCCCCTTCCTGTTCAGCGTCGTGATGTTCCTGGTGGTGCTCTACATTCAGGCCAAGGTGGAGGACACGCCGGAGTTCCGCGAGCTGCGGCGGAAGGCGTCGCGGACGGACGACGCGGTGGTCCGGGCCCCGCTGGCGAAGGTCATCGCACGCAACTGGCGGACCATCCTGCTCGGCTGCGGGATCCTCTCGGCCACCAACAGCCTGTTCTACGTCAGCATCTCCGGGCTCCTGAGCTACGGCACCGGCACTCTCGGACTCGAGCGCGACCCCCTGCTGGCGGTCGTGCTGCTGAGTTCCGTGGCGATGCTCGTGGTCATCCCGTGGTCCGGCCACCTCTCCGACAAGGTGGGCCGTCGGCCGCTGATCCTGATCGGTGGCCTGGGCGTCGCGGTCTGGGCCTTCCCGTACTTCGGGCTCGTCGACTCCGCGTCGCTGCCGCTGATCTTCGTCGCGGTGGTGGTGGGTTTCGTGTTCCAGACCCTCACCTACGGCCCGATCGCGAGCTTCCTCGGCGAGCTCTTCGCGCCCAACGTCCGCTACTCCGGCGCGTCGCTGGCCTACCAGCTCTCCGCGATCATCGTCAGCGGCGGCACACCGTTCCTCATGACGGCACTCATCGCGAAGACCGGGAGCACCATGCCGGTCGCCGCCTACATCATGGTCATGGGACTGATCACCTTCGCCTGCGCGTGGTTCCTGCCCGAGACCAACCCCGCCGAGGTCCGCGACGATCCGCAGGCCATCCCGGGCACGCACCTCCACCGCTGAGGAGCCGGCGACATGCCTACGAGACTGAGGAAAGAGGTTCGCGTGCGCAGAACATCGACGAGGGGCGTGCGGGCTCGCCGGCTCACCGTGCTGGCGACCATGGTTCTGGTGGCAGGCGCGGCACTCGGGGCCGAACCCGCCACCGCGACGACCCCGGCGGGGGCCGGCGCCTCGACGGCGGTGCCGGAGTGCGCCGGGCTGGCCGGGACGAGGATCCCGGCTTCGGTCATGAGTCTGCCGAGGACCGGCGGCCGGGTGACCTCGGCATCGGTCGTGACCAGCGTCATCAGCGGCGAGCCGGTCACCTACTGCCAGGTCGACGCCGACATCTTCCCCGTCGATCCGGCCGCGCCCCACATCAGGATGCGCGTCGCCCTGCCGAACGGCTGGAACCGCGGGGCGATGATGTTCGGTGGCGGCGGCTACAACGGCACCATTCCCGACCTGGCGGCGAACGTGCCGTTCGGCCCCACGGACCGGCCGGTGCCGCTGGCCCGGGGATACGCCACGTTCGCCAGCGACTCCGGCCACCAGCAGATCCCGACGGCCCCTCCGTCACTGGACGGGTCGTTCGGCGTGAACGACGAGGCCGTGGGCAACTTCGCCGCCGGTGACGCG
>NZ_JBJMIE010000717.1:0-16851 GCF_045807065.1 Actinophytocola sp.
CGTCGGCGGCCTGCCTGGGCGACGCGCGGGAGCGGTACGACGTCCCGGTCGTCGAGGTGGTCGTGCCGGCCGTGCGCCGGGCGGTCGCGACCACGCGCAACGGCCGGGTCGGCGTCATCGGCACCGAGGGCACGATCCGGTCCCGCGCCTACCACGACGCCTTCGCCGCGGCGCCTTCGCTGACGGTGACCAGCGTGCCCTGCCCCCGGTTCGTCGACTTCGTGGAGCGCGGCATCACCTCCGGCCGGCAGGTCCTCGGCCTCGCCCAGGCGTACCTGGAGCCACTCCAACAGGCGGACGTCGACACGGTCGTGCTCGGCTGCACGCACTACCCGCTCCTGACCGGCGTGCTGCAGATCGTCATGGGTTCCTCGGTGACGCTGGTGTCCAGCGCGGAGGAGACCGCGAAGGACGTGGTGCGCGTACTGACCGAACTGGACATGTTCGCCGAGTGGGAGGAGCCGCGGCACGAGTTCCTCGCGACCGGTGACCCGGCGTCCTTCGCCCGCCTGGCACGTCGCTTCCTGGGGCCTGACCTGGGCGCGTTCGCGGTCACTCCCCTTGGGTGATCACTTGTGGAAGGGTGTCGGGCGTGCGTTTGACCGTGCTCGGCTGCTCCGGCAGCACCCCCGGCCCCCACGAGCCGTCGTCCGGGTACCTCCTGGAGGCCGGCGACTTCGCGCTGGGGGTGGAGCTGGGCAACGGCACCCTGGCCGAGCTGTACGCCGCGCGGGATCCGCTCACGCTGGGCGGGCTCGTGTTCTCCCACCTGCACCCGGACCACTGCGCCGACTTCAGCGCACTGACCGTCCTGCGCCGCTGGCACCCCGACCCGTCGGTGGACCCCCGGGCCCACCGCCTCCCGGTCTACGCGCCGAAGGAGGCACCGTCGCGCTTCGCCGCCGCGTACGCCCCGGACCGGGAGGAGCTCACCAGGACCGACCTCTCGGACATCTACGACTTCCACCCGCTGGCGCCGGGCAGCCGGCGGATCGGGCCGCTCGAGGTGACCACGTTCGAGGTGAACCACCCGCCCGAGACGTACGGCTTCCGCTTCACCCACGGCGGCCGCACCCTCGCCTACACCGGGGACACCGGGGTGTGCGACAGCCTGGACGCCCTGGCCGCCGGCGCCGACGTCCTGCTGGGCGAGGCGAGTTGGACCCACAGTGATGAACGTCCCTCGGGCGTGCACCTCTCCGGTCTCCAACTGGGTGAACTGGCGGCCCGCGCCGGTGTGAGCCGCCTCCTGATCACCCATGTGGCCCCCTGGACCGACCCCCAGGCGGTGCTGGCCGAGGCCCGTGTGGTGTTCGAGGGCGACATCGCCCTCGTCGAGCGGGGTGCGAGCTACCCCGTCTAGGACACCCGGTCGATCCGGGCGAGCCCCCGGTTCCCGGCGGCCTCGGCCGGCACCTGGACCCACCCGGTGTGCCGCTGGTCGGCCATCTCGAGACGGATGAGCGGCTCGAAGGTCCGCCCGTCGATCCCGTCGTACCCGTGCCGGATCACCGACCGGTGGATGTGGTCGGAGACCGCGAGCACGAGCGGCGCGCCGGTCTGCTGTAGCCGCGACTTCAGCTCCGGCGAGTTGAGCAGCCGGAACGCGAGGTCGAGGTCCTCCCCGAACGCGCCCTGCCGGTCGAAGTGGACGTCTCCGGAGTGGATCGCGACGCGCAGCCGGAACTTCCGGTTCGGGTGGACGATGCCGTGCTCGGCCAGCATCTCGCTCAGCACGGGCACGAACGTGTGCAGCAGGAGGGTCTTCGGCACCCCGTCGACCGGGCGGACCAGCGTGATCACGCCGTCCCCGGTGTTGATGAAGGGCTCCCGAAGGTCCTCGGTGATCTTGCAGGCGAGCAGTGCCGCCTCGAACAGGTCGTACATGTCATCTCGCACGACGGCCTTCGCCGTGTTGGTCCTGCTCGTGGACCCCTCGATGTCACAGACCAATATGATTCGTTGACGTGGCTGGAGCTTTGCTACCTCGGACATGACGCCTCCAGTCCTTCGTCAAACTTCAGCTAAAATTCAGCTAAGTTGACGAACTTCTGTGCAGTTTTAGCGTAGGCGGGTGTATAGGGCTGAAGCAAGCGGCCATCTGTCCAGAACTGGACGAAAGCAGGACAACTTGGGTCACGCCGGTGCCCGTGTATCACTCGGGTCTCGTCCAGCGATCCTCCAGGCAAGGTCGCGCTGACCCACGTTATACTTCGAGCTTTGGCGGTTAACTGAAGTTCTCCTGAAGGACGTGATGGTGGTGAACCCAGCTGAAGGCCCGGCGGCCAGGCTCGCCAGGCGGCTGCGTTCACTCCGCCTCGACGGCCTGGACGGCAGGCGGCTCACGCAGAACGAGC
The DNA here is from genome assembly GCF_045807065.1 of Actinophytocola sp. GTDB lineage: Bacteria > Actinomycetota > Actinomycetes > Mycobacteriales > Pseudonocardiaceae > Actinophytocola. The sequence continues at coordinate 2,358 of NZ_JBJMIE010000717.1, forward strand.
TGGCCGAGGCACTGGACGCGAGCGGCCCGCTCATCTCCTCCTGGGAGAGCCGCAAGAACCCGACGGTCCCGCCGCGGGAGCGGCTGGAGGCCTACGCCACGTTCTTCGCCACGCCCCGGTCGGTGGCCAGGGCGCCGTTCCGCGTACTGCCCGAGTCCCAGCTGACGAACGAGGAGCGGGGCCGCCGCGACGAGCTGCTCGCCGAGCTGACCGGTCTGCGCGACGGCGCGCAGGGGCAGGAGTCCGAGGCCGGCGTCGACGACCCGTTCGCCGGCAGCCACTGGCACTTCCCGCCCAACCAGGACATCACGATCGTGTGCTCGGCGCTGCCCGACGACTACCTCAGGGCGATGCCGTACACCGATCCGGCCGCCCCGGACTACGTGAAGCTGTACAAGTACGCGGACCTGGACGCGCTGCTGGAACTGTTCGGGCACCTGCGGGCCGCCAACCCGCTCAACAACGTCAAGATCATCACGCCCGATGAGGTCCAGACCGACGACTACACCAGTCACCTGGTGCTCCTGGGCGGGGTCGACTGGAACACGATCACCGCGGAGCTGCTGCGCCGCCTCGACGTTCCCGTGCGCCAGCTGACCAGGGAGAACGAGGACGTCCCCGGCGGGTTCCTGGTGTCCGAGGACGGCGGCGAGCAGCGGTTCGAGCCGGTGCTGCGCAAGGCGGGTGGCAGGGAGGTCCTCATCGAGGACATCGCGCACTTCTTCCGTGCGCCGAGTCCCCTGAACGAGGAGCGCACGGTAACCATCTGCAACGGCCAGTACCAGCACGGCACCTACGGCGCCGTCCGCGCCCTCACCGACGCACGGTTCCGGAGCCGCAACGAGAACTACCTGCGCACGCGGTTCGCCGGCGCGGGCACCTTCAGCATCCTGAGCCGGGTCAAGGTGTTCCTCGGTGAACCCGTCACCCCGGACTGGAGCAGCCCGGACGACCTACTACACGAATGGCCGGTACCCAACACGTGAGCAAGCGTGGCACGCGCTCCCGACACCACCACGGTTCACACCGTCAGCTGTTGACCGAGCGCCCGGCCTGCCAGTACCCGGCCGAGGTCGACGCGATCATCGTGCCGACGGCGCGGAACGCGGCCATGCTGGACACGGCCATCGCGCTTGCCAGCAAGCTGGACTCGACGCTCGTGGCCCTGTGCAGCAAGTACTCCACGGCCCAGGACGTCGTCACGCGCTCGGCGGGGGAGGGCGTACGGCTCGTCGCCATCGACGTCGAGGACATGCCCGACGGCGTGGTGCCCGCCTTCGACACCTGCCGGGTCCTCGCCGGCACCCGGTTCGAGCGGCGGACCGACACCAGCCTCAAGCGGAACCTCGGGCTGCTCCTGAGCCGGCTGATCGGCTGGCGGCGGATCGTCTTCCTCGACGACGACATCAAGGTCCCCGAACCGATGGACCTGCGCGACGCGGTCGGCATGACGGACCACTACGCGGGCGTGGGGCTGGTCATCGACCAGGTCGAGGGCATGCCCGACAACTCGGTCGTCTGCCACGCCTTCCGCGAGGCGGGCGGCGAGCAGGACGTGTTCATCGGCGGCGGCGCACTCGCCATCGGTACCGCGTCGATGACCTCCTTCTTCCCCAACATCTACAACGAGGACTGGTTCTTCCTCCTCGACGACGACGGGCTGCGTCCCACGGCGACCACCGGCACCGCGGTCCAGAAGGTGTACGACCCCTTTCGCGAGGACCGCGCCAGGATGGAGGAGCTGGGGGACTGCCTCGCCGAGGGCCTGTTCTGGCTGCTCGACAACGGGCGGTCGTTGCGCGACGCCACCGAGCGGCACTGGCGGACCTTCCTCGACCGGCGCGTCGGGTTCATCACCGACGTCATCGACATGGTCACGCGCATGGACGGCGATCCCGAGCTGCGCCACCGGATGCGGCTGTCGCTCAAGGCGGCGCGTGGGCGCTGCCACTACATCCGACCCGAGCTGTGCGTGCGGTACGTCGAGGCGTGGCGCGCCGACCGGGTCCGGTGGCGTCGTCACCTGGCGGACCTGGACGGCCTGCGCGTGCCGCGGGTCCGGGGCAGCCGGCCCACGGTCGACGAGGTCCGCACGATGTTCCGGTCACTGGACTTCCCCGACCGGGTGGTGCAGATCCGCCTCCCCGCGCAGCAGCTCCTTGACCAGGATGCGGCAGATCTCGACGTCCCGTTCCCCGTTGCTCTCCGTGAGTGAGTAGCACCGCACGGCCGGGTGCGGCCAGTCCTCGTAGCCGAGGCGCTTGTACAGCCGCGCCGCCCGGCCGTTGGTCACCTCCACCGCAAGGGCGACCTCGCGGCACCCGAGCATCCGCAATCGCCGCTCCGCGGCCGTGATCAGCCTCGTCCCGATGCCCTGGCCGCGGTGGTCGGGGTGGATCTCGAGGTGGTTGAGGATCGGCGTCTTCGGCAGGTGCTCGCGGAGCTCGTCCTCCTCCGCGTCCTCGAGCCACAGGTAGAGGACCCCGACGGGGCGATTGCCGCGCCACGCGGTCAGCAGCGTGCCACGCCGGCCGGCCTGCCGGGCGAAGCGGTCGGCGAAGAACCGCCGCTGGCCAAGCTCCCGGACGAGGGTGTCGAGGTCCGCGGGGTGGGCTCGTCGGATACGCAGGTTCCTCATGATCTGACAACCACGGTAGCCGAACCACACGGCTCCCATCCGGCAATTGCCCGTTATGCTTGAGAACGGCCCGCAGGGCGCGGGCCGGGGGAGGCTGACATTAAGGACCGCCGTGTCCACCAAGGTCGCCGCGCACAAGCAGGTCGTTCGACGTAGGAAGATCGACCAGCTCAGTAAGATCGACAAGTTCGCCCAGCGCAGGGCCCAGCTCGCCAACTCCGCGCTACGCACGCTCGCCGAGCTCGGCTACGCGCGCACGAGCCTGCGCGAGATCGCGCAGAACTCCGAGTTCTCCCACGGCGTCCTGCACTACTACTTCCGCGACAAGGTCGACCTGATCACCTACTGCGTGCGGCAGTACAAGGCCTCGACCGTCAGCCGCTACGACCAGGTCCTCGCCACCTCGGTCACGGCCGACGAGGTGCGCGACCGGTTCATCGCCGGCATGGCGACGTCGCTGGAGCGGGACACCGACATGCACCGCCTCTGGTACGACCTGCGTGCGCAGAGCATGTTCGAGGACTCGTTCCGCGACGACGTCCGCGAGATCCAGGTCAGCATCGAACGCATGGTCGGCCGCGTCTTCGCCCAGTACGCCGAACGTGCCGGCCTACGGCTCACAATGCCGGCGCGCCTGGTGTACTCCCTGGTGGACGGCCTTTTCCAGCACGCGCTCCTGCGTCACCTCGCCGGTGACGAGCGGGCCGCCGCCGACCTGCCCACCGAGCTCGGGCTCGTCTTCGACCGCGTCCTTGTCTGAGGGCCTGCGCAGCACCAGCCAGCACAGGAACCCGACCGGGATGATCAGCCAGCACGACAGCAGGCGGTAGACCAGCACGGTCGCGGCCGCGCCGGCGTTCCCGGCGCCCGCGGACACCAGCCCGGCCAGCAGGCTGACCTCGATCACGCCGATGCCGCCCGGGGTGAGCGGCACTTGCCGGACGACCTGGACCGTCAGGTACACCGCGCCGATCGCGGCCAGGCTCACCGGCAGGTGGAACGCCCTGGCGGCCGCGAACAGGCAGAGCAGGTCGGTCAGCCAGTTGGCGAGCGCCGCGCCGAGCGCGAGCGTCCAGTGCCGGCCGTCGACCTCCCGTGAGCTGGTGATCGCGTCGGTCAGCGGCCCGAGCGCCTTGCCGAGCCGCGGCCAGCGGGTGCCGACGGGCCGGTGGTGGCGTGGCCGGGCGGAGCGCGCGCCGTTGCGGAGCTGCCAGCCGGACTGCCACGCGAACAGCCCGATCATCGTGGCCAGCGCGAACGCGAGCACGACCGACACCTTGGTGGTGCTCGACTCCTCCCGCCACGCCGCGCCGAGGTGCACGGCGCCCGCCGCGAGCACCCCCGTCGCGTACAGCAGGAACAGCGCGGCGAACGACAGCAGGCCGGACAGGACCATGACCGTCGCCGCCGTCCTGCGGCTCGCGCCACCCGTGCGGAACTGCCTGAACGCGTACGCCGCGGAGATCGCCGAGCCGGCGGGCAGGCTGATCGCGATGGCGGAGCGGCTGTAGGACAGGGCGAGCGCGTGGTGCCGTGTCATCGGCACGCCGAACGCGGACAGCAGCCGGCGTTGCTGGCGGGCGAACATGCCCATCGAGACGAACTCGGCGACCGCGGCCACGGCGAGCCAGCCGGTGTCCGCGTTCGCGATCGCGTCGCTGACGGCTGTGAGGCTCGGCAACTTGCCCCGCAACGAGACGACGGCGACGATGAGTAGTGCGAGCACCGCCGCGAACTTCATCGAGCCGGTGAGCACCGGGTGCTTCTTCCCCTTGGCCTGCGAGTCCCCCTCGGACATGGCCGCCTCCGATTTCAACCTGTGTTGAATGGTCCTCCGCGTTGGCCGTTCGGTCAATCACCGGCGGGGTAACGTCGGACACAGTGGTAACCGGCCGCACTCGAACCGCGGTAAAGGCCGGTTGGGCCGGGGGGCCTAGAGTTCAGGCCGTGGTACGAAGCGATGGCAGGAACGACGACCAGCTCAGGGACATCAAGCTCACCCGCGGCTTCCAGATCTGGCCGGCCGGCTCGGTGCTGGTCGAGTTCGGCAAGACCAGGGTGCTGTGCGCGGCGAGCGTGACCGAGGGTGTGCCGCGCTGGCGCAAGGGCTCAGGCCTCGGCTGGATCACCGCCGAGTACGCGATGCTGCCGTCCGCGACCAACACGCGCGGTGACCGCGAGTCGGTGAAGGGCCGGATCGGCGGTCGCACGCACGAGATCAGCCGCCTCATCGGCCGTTCGCTGCGGGCGTGCATCGACCTCGCCGCCCTTGGCGAGAACACCGTGGTCATCGACTGCGACGTCCTGCAGGCCGACGGCGGCACCCGCACCGCGGCGATCACCGGCGGTTACGTGGCGCTCGCCGACGCCGTCACCTGGCTGGCCGCCGCGGGCCGGCTCGCCGATCCCCAGCCGCTGTCGTGCGCGGTGCAGGCGGTGAGCGTCGGCGTGGTGGACGGTCGGATCCGTCTCGATCTTCCATACGAGGAGGATGCCCGCGCGGAGGTCGACATGAACGTCGTCGCCACCGACGCCGGCACGATCATCGAGGTCCAGGGCACCGGCGAGGGTGCGACATTCACCCGATCGACGCTCGACCGCATGCTCGATCTCGCACTGGCCGGCTGCGCTCGCATCAACGAGCTCCAGGTGGCCGCACTGGCCGAGCCCTACCCCGGCGAACTCCCGACCGCGAAGGTGGCCCGTTCGTGACCCAACTGCTCGTGGCGTCCCGCAACGTCAAGAAGCTGCAGGAGATGCGCCGGATCATCGAGCGCGCCGGCATCGAGGGGGTGGCCGTCGTCGGGCTCGACGAGGTCCCGCCGTTCGAGGAGGCCCCGGAGACGGGCGTCTCGTTCGAGGACAACGCGGTGACGAAGGCGCGTGACGCGGTGGCGGCGACCGGGCTGCCGACCGTCGCCGACGACTCCGGCCTGGCGGTCGACGCGTTGAACGGCATGCCCGGCGTGCTGTCCGCCCGGTGGGCGGGCATCGCCAAGGACGACCGCAGGAACCTCGAGCTGGTGCTGGAGCAGGTCACGGACATCCCGGACGAACGGCTGGGCGCCCAGTTCGTGTGCGCCACCGCGCTGGTGCTGACGGACGGCACGGAGATCGTCGTGCGGGGCGTCTGGCCCGGGACGCTGGTGCGGAAACCGCGCGGGACCAACGGCTTCGGCTACGACCCGATCTTCGTGCCGGAGGGCGAGACGAGGACGTCGGCCGAGCTGCTGACGGAGGAGAAGGACGCGATCTCCCACCGCGGCCGGGCGCTGTCGCTGCTGCTGCCGCACCTGCGCAGCCTCGGCGACCGCTGACCGCTGCCAGAGTACTTGGTCAGACTGCTCGGTCGAGTGCTTGATCGGACTGCTCGGTCAGAGTGCTTGGTCAGAGTGCTTGGTCAGACGCTGCCAAGCTGCTGGTCCAGCGCGCTGGCCGCCGCCGTCACCGACTTGGCGCACCTCGCGCGTCCCGAGCCGAGTGGGTGCTCGGTCAGCAGGACCACGACGTACCGCCACTTCGCACCCACCAGTCCGGTGCTGTGCAACACCATCGTGTGATCGTTGTTGCTCCAGCCCTGCTTGATCGCCCACTGTGCGTTCAGCCCGTCGGGGATGCCGAAGTACTGGCGGAAGTCGTCGGCCGCGTACTCCGGCGCCTGCGCGAGCGCGTCCACGATCAGTGTGTGGTCCTCGGGCGGCAGGCTGTCCATCACGAACTGGTACACCCGGACCACGTCGCGTGCGGTCAGCATGGTGTCGCCCCACCGCCCGTAGGTCTCGGGGGGTTCCGTGGCCCGCAGCCCGATCAGCTTCGCCATGCGCGTGACGAGCCGCGGTCCGTCGTCCTGGACCCACAGCTCGCTCGCGATGTCGTCGTCGCTCATCGAGAGCATCCGGGCGATCTTGTTCCGCGTGGTCGCGTTCGCGCCCCGGCCCAGCGCGTCGACGGCGATCAGCAGCTTCACCAGCGAGGCCGACCGGAACTGCCGGTCCGGTTCGACGGCCAGCAGCTCCGTGCCCGTGCCGCGATCGAAGACGACCGCGCCGAGCGTGGTGTTCGGCTCGGCCGCGGCGGCCGCCGCGACGAGCGGCCGCGGGTCGAGCCGGCCCTGCTTGCTCGGGACAGGCCCCGGCTCGGGCCGCACCTCCGTTGCTGGCGGCGTGCTGCTGGCACTGGTCGTCGTGACCGGCGGGATGATCACCGGCGCACCGGCGGCCGCGGTCGGCCGCACACCACACGCGCCGGTCAGACCGGCGACACCGATGACGGCGGCCAGGCAGACACCGGTGAGCGCGGCGCGGCGGGCGGAGGAGTTGGGCATGCCGTGAATACGCCGTGCCAATTGGCGAAGTTGACCCGTTCAAGTGACAACTTTGCGCTGGTGGGAGACGTACGCGCGACAAACCCGTCAGGTTGCCCGCAGTCGCGTGTCGCGTCGGATCAGACCTTCAGATCCTTCCGCAGTTTCGCAACGTGACCGGTGGCGCGCACGTTGTACATCGCCTTCTCGATCTTCCCGTCCGCGTCGACGATGAACGTGGACCGGATGACACCCATGATCGTGCGCCCGTAGTTCTGCTTCTCCCCGAAGGCGCCCCAGGCGTTGAGCACCTCACGGTTCTCGTCGGACAGGAGTGGGAAGGTGAGCCCCTCGTCCGCGACGAACTTGGCGAGCTTGGCCGGCTTGTCCGGCGAGATGCCCACGACGGCGAACCCGGCGTCGTTCAGCTCGGCGAGGTTGTCCCGGAAGTCGCAGGCCTGCTTGGTGCAGCCCGGCGTGCCGGCGGCCGGGTAGAAGTAGACGACGACACGTCGTCCGCGAAAGTCGGAAAGCGAGACGTCGCTGCCGTCCGAGGAGGGCAGCCGGAACTCGGGCGCGTCGTCGCCGGGGGAGAGTCGATTGGTCATGGCGGGGACGTTATCCGGTGGGACCGACAGGGGTCAGACGGTGCCGTCGAAGACGGGGATGGCGTTGGCCGCGTCCGAGCCGGGCCGCACGGCGACCCGCACCGCACTCGGTCGAGCGGGCACCCCGAACGCGATCGAGACCCGCACCGTCTGCCGAGGGAGGACCTCGTCCTCCGTGCTGGTGACGCCGCTGTACCCCTGCGTGGAGTCGATGATCTGATCGGCCGGCTGCCCGTCCGCGGTAGCGACGAACAGCAACTGGGCCGTGCGGTAGGTGGTGTCCCCCTGGTTGTCGATCACCAACTCGAACGCGACCGCACGAACCGCCTTCGGGTAGGCCTCCTCCGTAGGCGTGAACGACGTAGGCGCCGACACCGAAAGAGTGACGTCATCCCCGATCTTCCGAGTGACCCCGTCCTTCGCCAGGTACTCGGAACGCTCATGCGCCGCGCTCGGCGGCGGGGCGTTGAGCGACTCCTGCGCTGTGTCGAGGGTGGGCCGGCTGGTGCTGCAGGCAGCCAGAACCAGCAGAACGCATGCCGCGACCGCAAGCCTGACCAATGGCACGAAGAGAGCCCCTTCCCGGGCGAGCGGGTACGTCTGAACGCACTATGCCGGTGCCGCCGTTCGTGGCGGGAACAATTGCCAGACCCGGTGTCATCCCGTAGCCGACCTGTGACCAGACCGCCACAACCAGTGATGGAGTCCCAACATCAAGTGGCAAGCGCGAACAACAGAACGAAGACCGCCGCAGCAACCAAAAACCCGGCGAACAACCACCCAAAGTCCCGCCACGCCGAGATCGACTTGTCATCCTCCCCCGGCACGTAGATCCCCCGCCCCTCAAACCGATCAACCAGATGGAGGACAGCCATGAACACACGCCGTGGCCACAAGGCAACCTCCCAACAAGATAGTGTCACGGGGTAGACCCACTAGCGTAATAAGCGTCGCACACCCGCCCGCCAAGCCCGTAGACATCCGGACGTGAGCGTGCCGCCCCCATGAACACAAGCCCTCACCAGAGTGGACCCCTCGACACCCGCGGCAGCCCCTCTTTCCCCCGGTGGCAGCACTCGCCCCAGCCCTCCACGCACACCAGTGATCACGGTGGGTAAGAGGTCAATCAACACAACGGGGATGTCGTGACCACCGAAACCACCCCCGGGCTACCCTGTGCGTGCAACACCGGGGCCGTAGCCCAACAGGCAGAGGCACTGGATTTAGGTTCCAGCCAGTGAGGGTTCGACTCCCTTCGGCCCCACTACCTCTGACCAGCGCAAATGAACCTATCAAGATTGCTTAACTTGATCTTTGGGTGCGAGTTTGTTGCGTAAGTGTCATTGGCCTCCGCGGTGAGATCACCCCAGGCTTCCGCTGGACCGACCCCGATCGCCTCAACGATGAGCCGTTCTTCAGGCCGAGGGTTCCTAAGAGCACAACTGAGACCGGTGGCCTGTAGGCGCGAGATCGGGTGCGAACTGCCGGCTCCTCGTACGCGCGTCAATTCGGGGTGGGCAGGCGGAGTTCGATCTGAAAGCCTCGGGTGCCGTGTGTGATCAGTGCCTCGCAGTTCGCGTGGCCGGACTGCTTCGCCGCGGCGACGACGAGGTTTTGGTAGCGGGCGCTCATCGCGGCAGTGAGTTCGCCAACTCGGCCACCGTCCAGGCGCACCTCGATCGCGTAGGCGCCTTTGTGCTTACCGCTTGAAACCGTGGATGATACGAGTTGCGCGGCCACCCGGGTAGAGGTGCGGGTCGGGGAGTGGTGGCGCGACAGGACAGTCTGGTGGTCTTCCTCCTTCGTCACCGTCACCTGCCGTGCCGGGTCGAGTAGGTCGATCTCGCCCACGAGGTTCTCGAGCAACAACGCGTCCGCGCCGGCAAGGTGCAGGTACATGCCGTAAGACCGACCACGGCCGCCACCGGTGATCCGCCCAGGGCAGGTTCCCACGTAGCCCTCGTTCTTGAGTGCGAAAATGGCGGCCTGGTAGGCGGGGGCGTCGTAGCGGCTGAGGTAGCCGACGGTCACCGCGCCTGCGTCGGTCGCGACATCGACCCGAACCGCGTTGCCGTCGTGGGGATTCTCTGGCTCCGGAACGAGGATGGCGACGACCGGCAGGTGTTGGTTGAAGTCGCTTCCGACTTCGATCCCGTTGGCCAGCAGGCGGAGGGCGGGCTGGTACTGCGACTCCCCGACGATCGGGAGACGTCCTTCGGCAGAGAGCCGCCGCCGGGACAGCGGCACCGCGGTCGGAGTCATCGAGTTTCCATTCCGGCCGGAGCCGCATCCGTGGCTGGGTGTGCGTGATAGCGGGGCTTTCGGTTGGGGCGTGCCGCGTACCGCGTCCGGATGCAGCGCGGCGGCCTGTTTCCGTGGCCTGGGCTGCTCGGCTGTCGCCATGTCCTGGAGCGAACCGGCCAGTGCCGAGCTCGCAGCCGTGGTGGAGAAGTCGAAGATCGCGTGGTAGCCGGCTTCTCCGGTGAGTGTCAGCCGGCCGTACCGGAGGATCGGAAGTTGCCGGTTGTTTTTGAAACGTCGGTCCGGGCCGCCTTTGACGTTGACGTACTGCCACGTGTGCCCGACGAGCTCGGAGTCCGACGACACCGCACCGTCTTCGATGAAGCGTTGTGGCGCCGCTTCCGCGCGCGAATAGCAGTACGCGACATCCGCGTAGTGCTTTCCTTCGCGAATCAGGATCCGGTCCGGCAAGAAATACACGGAACGGCGGGGAGTGGATAGCGATGGAACGGTGATATTCGACGTCAGGTTCGGCGGGCCGCTGATTCCCCTCGTCAACGGCACCCGATTGATCAGCGCTGATGCACCCGCGTTGACCTTGTGCTGATGGGTGGTGGAGACGGCTCCCGAGGCGACGACATGCCAGGCGCGTTGGGCCTCACTGACCTGGCCGAAGGCGTCGACAAGCCGTTGGAAGCGCCGTGCCTCTTCCTCGCCGTGCACGTCGTAGAACGCCACGACCTTTCGGTGTACCTGGTCCTTCCAGAAGAGCCAGACGGTCAGCGGCGCCCCCGCCAGCAACACCAGTGGCGACACGTACACGAGCGCGATTGTCAGTGCGAGGCACCACGGCCAGAACCGCGGCGATCTCGCGGCGTCGTTGAGTTGGGTGACGAGATCGCTTGATGAGACTTCAGTCATGTCGAGGGCGGTGGCACCGGAGACATCGGACAGCACGACATCGCTCGGTGAGGGCAGACCGGGAGGCTTTACCTGTGAACCCGCCGGCGGTGTACGAGTCTGCGTCTTTCCGCGTGGCGAACGGACGGTGGCGCGGTAGGACACCAGACCACCGCCGAGCGAGACGTAGGTACCGCGTGGCCCGGCGCCGAGCCGGAACCCGGGAACGCCGACCGATGCACCCATACCCGCGCGCGACATGTTCACTCGCACCGGACCGACTTTGACGCTTGTGCGCAGATAAAATGACATGACCGACCTTCGACCGTGGTTGCTCGGCAGTTCGTCGCAGATCGGCGCGGCGGCGTTACACGACCGGTTGTGGATGGTGTCCGGATGCGGGATGTGGCGGCAACATGCATCGGCGCTACCCCTCACTACTCACATCCGGGAGACCATCAATGCCGAGTCCTCGGGTCAGCGTCGGCGGCCGCTGCACACGAATTACCCTCGCGGTTGCGGTCGTGTGCGGTGCCTTTGCTGGTATCGCCCGCGTCATCGTTGATAAGTTTGCTCGACTCGCTCGGAGCTACCCGTGCCTCTGGCCCCACAGATTCGGGGCCTCTGGATACCGCGTTCTCCAGGCCGCCTGGCATGCAACAGTTGGTGGTCGATTAGGTTCCGGTCAGTCGCGGTTCGGCTCCCCCTTGAGCCTCCACTGCGCCTGCGGGCATGATGAGCCCAATCATCGACCGGCCTATGATGAGTTTGTGAAGGTAAGGGGCTGGTTGTAAACGGGGGGTTCTCAGCCTGTAGTCGATTCAGGTTCCGGTAGCGGCCGTGTGCCAGGGAAGAACAACGCAGCGACGGGGCTTCTTCCCCGGTCATGCACGCCAGGTGGCCATCGGATACCCCGGTCCTGTGTTGATGCCGCGCCGGGGCATACTCGCCGCCGTGAGTTCGGTGAGTCGTGGACGGAAACCCAGGAAGCGCAACAAGCCCGCAGGGCGTCCCGTGCCCGTCAGTCCGGTGGTCGACACCGATCCGTGTGGCTGTCCGGCCTGTGCAGGTCCGCCGGTTGAGCTGTCCGAGCTGGTTGACGGGATACTCGCCGACGTCGCGGATGAGGCGCTGCCTGCCGAACCAATGGTGGCCGAGTTCGGGGCGGCGTTGTTCGTCGCCATGTGTGAGATGGCCGGTGAGGCGTATGAGGACGCGCTGGTTGACGGGTTCGTGCCGGAGTTCGAGTCGCGGGCTGATGCCGCCGCCCTGATCATGTTGTTGGCGCTCGGTTCCGTCTGCGGTGGTCGGGCGGGGAAGGCCGCGACGGACGCTGCGCACCGGATGGTTGGTGCCGGGGTCGAATCGCCGGGTTGGGCGACCGAGCTGACCGAGCCGGTGTCGGTCGGTGAATGCTGGCGGTTCGCTGATCCTGCCGGTGCCGGAGCCATGCTGATCTGCTCCTTCGAGCGGGCGGGGCGGACGCACGCTTTCCTGGTCAGCGTCGACCACACCGACTGTGGCGCCGCGGTGAACATCGAGTTGCTCGATGCCGAGGGGCTGCCGGAGGCGATGGAGTTGGTGCGGCAGTCCGGGGTCGCGGTGCACGAGGAGCGGCTGGAGCCGGCGGAGCTGCGCTGGCAGGTCGAGTGCGCTCTGGACGCACGGGCGGCGCACGACGAGGGCGAGTTGCCGTTCGACGAGGACGGTCTGCCGGACTACTACCCACTGGCGGTGCTCCTCCGGGCCCGGCTGCGTGCACTGCCCGACTCCGACAAGCCCAAGCCACCGCACGACGACCTGCCGATGTCGTTGCCACGCCTGCTGGACGCGTGGTCGCCGTCCCGTCCCCTGCAGCCGAAGCCGGCCGGTCCGGCGCCGGTCTACCAGCTCAAGGTGGGGTTGCGTGGGGCGAAGCCGCCGATCTGGCGGCGGTTCGAGGTGCCCGCCGACGTCAGCTTGGACCGGCTGCATGTGATCATCCAGGTCGCGTTCGGTTGGGACGGCAGCCACCTGCACGTCTTCGAGACGCCGTACGGAGACTTCGGCATCGCCGACCCCGAACTGGGCCACCGACCGGCCGGTGAGGTGTCATTGGCGCAGGTGTTGCCCGGCGAGCGAGCGAAGATCACCTACGTGTACGACTTTGGCGACGACTGGCGGCACGACATCCTCGTGGAGAAGGTGCTCGAACCGGATGAGTCGGCGACCTATCCGCGCTGCACGGGCGGCCGCCGGGCTGCGCCGCCGGAGGACTGTGGCGGCATCTGGTCCTACATGGACCTGCTGGAAGTGCTCGCCGACCCGACACACCCCGAACACGCGAACAGCCTGGACTGGCTGGGGCTCGACAGCGCCACCGAGTTCGACCCGGCCGCCTTCGACGCCCCAGCGATCACGAAGGCGCTGTCGAGCCTGCCCTGACTCCCGCGGTCCTTGTCCGGACGAGTTCCGCGGCTGGCGACCGGGGCCGACGTGCGAGGGTCGGCGCGCACCACCCGCATAATGGCCCAGGCCGGTCGTCGCGTCCGTACGAGGTTGAGGAGTGTCATGATCTTCATTACCGCCAAGTTCCGGGTCCTGGCCGAGTATGCGGATGACTGGCCGGCGATCTCACGGGAGTTCACGGAGGCGACGCGGGCCGAGTCGGGGTGTCTGTGGTTCGACTGGTCGCGCAGCGTCGAGGACCCCAACGAGTACGTGTTGGTGGAGGCCTTCCGTGATGGGGACGCCGGGGCCGCGCACGTGCAGTCCGATCACTTCAAGGCCGCTCAGCGGAGCCTGCCGGCGCACCTTGCGGAGACTCCGCGAATCGTCAGCGTGACCGTTCCGCAGGACGGGTGGTCCGAGCTCGGGGAGATGGCAGTACCGCGGGACTGACCTAACCGCGTCATTCCTTCCAGGGAATTGCTGGTCCGCACGCGTGACGGCAGCGTGTGCACGGCAACCCAGAAGGAGGAATCTTGCGTAACCCTATCGAGTTGGCTGATCGTTACGTGGCGGTGTGGAACGAGCCGTCGGCGGAGGTTCGGCGGGCGGCGGTTTGCGCCCTGTGGACCGAGGACGGCGTGCACCTCCTGCAGCCGCCCGAGGAAACCGTGAAGGCCGCGGACGGGCTGAGTGTCACCGCGGTCTTCCAGGCTCGCGGGCATGACGAGCTCACCGCGCGGGTGGCGCGTGCCTACGAGGAGTTCGTGGCCACCGGACAGATGTCCTTTCGGCGCCGGGGGGACGTCGCTCGTGTGCACGACGTCGTCCGGCTCGGTTGGGAGGCCGTGTCCGGCGGCGAGGTCGTCGGGCGGGGCACCGACTTTCTCGTCCTCGGTGCTGACGGGCGGATCCGGGCCGACTACCAGTTCGTCGAAGCATGATCGAGTTCGGTTATCTGCTGCCCACCTTCGAGGGCGGCGACATGGTCTCGTTGGGGGTTCGGGCGGAGGAGGCGGGGTTTGACTCGCTGTGGGTGCCCGATAGCCCGTTCGTGTATGGGTTACCCGATCCGGTGTTGATGCTCGCGGCCCTGGCGTCGGCGACCTCACGGGTTCGGCTGGCCACCGGGGTGCTGCTCGCGGCCATGCGGCAGCCCGTGCTCCTCGCGCACAGCCTCGCCACGCTGGATCAGCTGTCGGGCGGGCGGTTGATCGTCGGGATCGGGTTCGGGTTCAACGGCCCGGAGTCCGAGCGGCAGTTCGCCGCCGCGGGGGTGCCGTTCGACGAGCGCATCAGCCGGGTGACCGAGACTATCGAGATCCTTCGCGCGCTGTGGACGGGTGAGCCGGTCAGCCACGTCGGACGGCACTTCGC
>NZ_JBJMIE010000718.1:0-14629 GCF_045807065.1 Actinophytocola sp.
CACGCGCATACTACGACCGGCAACGAGCCCGCGGCGCGAGCCATAACGCCGCTCTGCGCCAACTCGCCAACCGACTCGTCGGCATCCTCCACGGATGCCTCAAAACCGGCACCCACTACAACGAGACAACCGCCTGGTCGCATCACGTCAACTCGACTGCGGCTTGACATTCAAAGCTCCTGGGATGTCTTTCGGTGCGGACGTCCCGGGCGATGCGCCGCGATGGACGGCACACGGCCCCGGGGTGACATCGCTACTTGACAACCAAAACTTAAGCAGCTTAATAATGGCCCGACGAGGTCGCCCGCCGGCGTGTCGATCGGGACGCGTCGGCACGACCCGCCGCAGCATCGCCGCTGCGTTCGTGGCGATCCGACCAAGGGATTCACCGATGTCACTGTCCTTCCGGCGCCTCGTCCGGCGTCTTGGGTTTCTCGCTACCGCGACGACCGCGGCAGCGCTCGCCGTCACCGGATGTTCCGATGGGTCCTCCACCGGCGGCGGCGAGAGCGGCGCCAGTGCGATCACCGTCTTCAACGGTTCGACCGGCACCATCGTCGAGAACTGGAACCCGTTCTCGCCCACGCTCCTGCAGCCCACGCAGGGCGTCATCTACGAGACGCTCTACTACTACAACCTCGCCACCGGAGCCGCGCCGAGGCCGATGCTGGGGACGGCGTACAAGTGGAGTCCCGACGGCAAGACGCTGACGATCACCACGCGCGACGCCGTGAAATGGTCGGACGGGCAGCCGTTCACCGCCAAGGACGTGGCGTACACCTTCGACCTGATCCGCCGCACGCCGGCCCTGAACTCCTCCGGCATCAAGATCACCTCGGCGACCGCGAGCGACGACCACACCGCCGTACTGGTCTTCGCCAGCCCCGAGTTCGCCCAGGAGCCGAACCTGCTCGGCAACACGCCGATCGTGGCCGAGCACACCTGGAGCAAGCTCAGCGACCCGGCGAAGACCACCAACCCCGACCCCGTCGGAACCGGTCCGTACCGGAAGAAGTCGTTCTCCGCACAGAGCTACGTGCTGGAGAAGAACCCGAACTACTGGCAACCCGGGAAGCCGCAGATCGACACCATCCGGTACATCGCGCTGGCTACGGCCGACGCCGCCAGTGCCGCGCTCACCGCCGGCCAGATCGACTGGATGAGCTCCTTCCTGCCCGGCCTCGACCAGCTCATCAAGAGCAAGAAGGACCTGACCTACGTCAACACGCCGGAACTGCGCGCCTCGATCTTCACCTGTTCGAACGCGTCGCTCGGCTGCACCGGCCCGCAGATTGACGTGGCGGTGCGGCAGGCCATCTACTACGCGATCAACCGCGACCAGCTGAACAAGCTCGCCGGCGGGGGCTTCGCCGCCACGGCTTCGCCCACCATGCTGCTGCCCGACCGGGACGCCAAATGGATCGCCGACCCGGCCGACGTCAAGACCCCCAGCGGCGCGGACGTGGCCAAGGCCAACCAGATCCTCGACCAGGCCGGGTGGGCCAAGGGGGCCGACGGCATCCGCGCCAAGGCCGGCCAGCGACTGTCGCTGACCATCCAGACCGTGACCGGCTGGAGCGACTTCATCTCGCTCAACGACGCCATGACCCAGGCGCTCAAGAAGGTCGGCATCGAACTCAAGCCGACCCAGCTGTCCTGGAACGAGTGGAACAACAACGAGGTGCAGGGCAAGTTCCAGCTCTCGCTGGACTCGATCGGGCTCGGCCCGTCGAGCAACCCGTACTACACCTACAACCAGCACTTCAACACCGCGACCACGGTCAGGGTGGGCGAGGCCGCGCCGCCGAGCAGCAACTACGCGCGCTACTCCAACGCGGCGGTGGACAGGGCACTGGGCGTCGCCGCCGCCACGAACGACGAGAACGTCCAGAAGCAGCAGTACGCGATCGTGCAGACCGAGATCGTGCGCGACCTGCCGTACATCCCGATCTACGTGAACTCGATGCTCACCGAGTTCAACACCAGCCGCGCGACCGGTTGGCCGACCAACGCGGACAAGTACGCCATCCCGGCGACCTGGAAATCCTGGGACAGCGGGATCGTGCTGTCGACGATCAAGCCGGCCAAGTAAGGCCGACATGCGCTACCTGCTCCGCAAGTTGGGGTTCTACCTGGTCGCCCTCTGGGCCGCGGTCACCGTGAACTTCGCGATCCCGCGGCTCATGCCGGGCGACCCGGTAGACCTCATGATCGCCAAGCTCGGCCAGCACGGCACGGTCACGCCCGAGACCCGCAAGTCGATCGAGGCGCTGCTGGGTACCGACAGTTCGCAGTCGCTGCCGGCCCAGTACGGCGACTACCTGCACAGCCTCGTCACCGGGCACCTCGGCGTCTCGGTGTCCTACTTCCCCGCGTCGGTCAGCTCGATCATCGCGCAGACGCTGCCCTGGACGATCGGGCTGATCGGCCTGTCCACGATCATCTCGTTCGCGCTGGGCATCGGCCTCGGTACCCTGGCCGGCTGGAAGCGCGGCTCGTGGCTGGACAACCTCATCCCGGTCACCACGATGTTCCAGTCCGTCCCGTACTTCTGGCTCGCCCTGATCCTGCTGTTCTTCTTCGGCAGCGTCATGTCGGTCTTTCCGCTGAACGGCGGGTACGACGTCTACAACGCGGTGCCGGGCTTCAACGCCACGTTCATCCGCTCGGTCGCCTACTACGGCACCCTGCCGGCGTTGACGATCGTCATCTCCTCGGTGGGCGGCTGGCTGCTCGGCATGCGCAACATGATGGTCTCCACCCTGTCCGAGGACTACATGCTCACCGCCGAGGCCAAGGGACTGCGCCCCGGCCGGATCATGCGCACGTACGCGGCACGCAACGCCGTCCTGCCCTCGATCTCCGGCTTCGCCATCTCACTCGGCTTCGTGGTGGCCGGCTCGATCGTCACCGAGGCGGTCTTCTCCTATCCGGGCATCGGATCGGCCCTGCTGCAGGCGGTCAGCGGTAACGACTACGCGCTGATGCAGGGCATCTTCCTGATCATCACGCTGTCGGTCCTCGGCGCCAACCTGCTGGTCGACCTCTTGTACACCGTCATTGACCCGCGCACCCGGGCGGGAAGCTGAGAGGGGCCGACCGTGGCACTGACAACCCAGTCCGCTGAGCCCGTCGGCACCGCGGACGCCCCGAAGCGGGCCGGGCGACGGCTCGGGCTACCGCCGATGACCGCCAAGCTCGCCGCCGGGCTGACCATCGGCGGCGCGATCCTGCTCTTCGGGCTGGTCGGTCCGTTGGTCGTGCGGGATCCCTCGCAGGTGAACGAGATCGGCCTGGCCGGACCCAGCGGGCAGCATCTGCTGGGCACCACCCAGACCGGCCAGGACGTGCTGGCACAACTGGCCTACGCCACCCGCGGCTCGCTGACCATCGGCGCGATCGTCGGGCTGCTGACCCTGCTGTTGTCCAGCTTCTTCGGCATCGTCGGCGCGTACGCCGGCGGTGTGGTGGACGAGTTCTTCTCGCTGTTCACCAACGTCATGCTCGTCATACCCGGGCTGCCGCTGGTGATCGTCATCTCCAGTTACGTGCCGGACAAGAGCCTGTGGCTGGTGGCGCTGGTCCTGTCGCTCACCGGCTGGGCCGGGTCGGCGCGGGTGCTGCGCGGGTACACCCTGAGCCTGCGCAACCGCGACTACGTCCTGGCCTCGCGGGTGACCGGCGAGAAGCGATGGCGCATCCTCGCGGTGGAGATCCTGCCGAACCTGATCCCGTTGCTCGCCTCGCAGGTCGTTTTCGCGGTCATCTTCGCCATCCTGGGCGAGGCCGGCCTGTCCTATCTGGGCCTCGGCGCGACCGGCTCGTTCACCTGGGGCACGATGCTCTACTACGCGCAGAACGGCCTCGCGCTGCGGCTCGGCGCGTGGTGGTGGTTCGTTCCGCCGGGTCTCATGCTGGCCCTGTTCGGGGCGGCGCTGTCGCTCGTCAACTTCTCGATCGACGAGATCATCAACCCGAAGCTGCGCAACCAGACGCGTGCCGCCCGCCGCGGCTGGCGGATGTCGCGCGAGCGGACCGCGAACGCCAAGGAGGCCACGCTGTGAGCGCATCGCCGTCACGGCCGCCGGTCGAGCCCGTTCTCTCCTCGCCGGTGCTCACCGTCGAGGACTTCAGCGTCGACTATCTCGTCGAGCCGGTGGTGCACGCGGTGCGCGACGTCTCCCTCACCCTGCGTCGGGGTGAGGTTCTCGGGCTGGCGGGGGAGAGCGGCTGCGGCAAGAGCACCCTCGCGTACGGCATCGTGCGGCTGCTCAAGCCGCCGGCCGTGATCTCCTCCGGCCGCGCGGTGTTCCACTCCCGCGAGGGCGTCGACATCGACTGGAACCTGCTGCACGCCGAGGAACTGCGAGCCACCCGCTGGGACAAGATCTCGATGGTGTTCCAGGGTGCGATGAACTCCCTCAACCCGGTCATCTCCATCCGCCGGCAGCTGGAGGACATCTTCACCACGCACCGCCCGGAGATGGGTCGGCGGGAGCGGCGCACACGGTGTGCGCAGTTGCTGGAACGCGTCGGCGTGGACCCCGAGCGACTAGGCGCCTACCCGCACGAACTGTCCGGCGGCATGCGGCAACGCGTCATGATTGCCATGGCCATGGCGCTGGAACCGCAGGTCATGATCATGGACGAGCCGACGACCGCCCTGGACGTCGTCGTGCAACGGGAGATCCTGCGCGAGATTACCCGGCTCCGCGACGAGCTCGGGTTCGCGGTCATCTTCATCACCCATGACCTGCCGCTGCTGCTGGAGATCAGCGACCGCATCGCGGTCATGCGGGAGGGCCGGGTGGTGGAGCTCGGCGACGCGCTGGAGCTCTACACCAACGCGAAACACGACTACACCAGGCAACTGCTGGCGTCCTTCCCCAGCCTCACCGGCGAACGCGGGTCGTTCGTCCGGGGTGGCCTGGACGACCGCCTGCTCGCCCTGGACGCCGTCAAGGTCGACGATCCGACCGCTGGGAGCGCCGCATGACCGCCCGCACCGAGCGGCACCGCCGCGAGCTGCCCCGCCGGGCCGCGGGCGAGGGCCGGCGGGGCATGCGAAAGGAGGGCACGGCATGACCGTCCTGGAAGCCCGCAACCTCGTCAAGGAGTACCACCTGCGGCAGGGCCTGCGCACGAAGGCGTTGCGGGCGGTGGACGACGTGAGCTTCACGCTCGAGCCGGGGCGGACCGTCGCGCTGGTCGGGCAGAGCGGCAGCGGCAAGTCGACGATCGCCAAGCTGCTGCTGCAGCTGGAGCGGCCCACGTCCGGGGAGATCCGGCTGAACGGCGAGCCCGTCGAGCGGCGCGGCGCCGGGCTGGTGCGCTATCGCCGTACGGTGCAGATGGTGTTCCAGGACCCGTTCGCCTCGCTCAACCCGTTCCACACCGTCGAACACCATCTGGAACGCCCGATCCGGCTGCATCACCCGGGCCTGTCCAGGACGGAGGTGCACCGCCGGGTTCTGCGGCTGCTCGAGCGAGTCCGGTTGACCCCGGTCGAGAACGTGGCCGCCCGCCGGCCGCACGAGCTCTCCGGCGGGCAGCGCCAGCGCGTCGCCATCGCTCGTGCCCTGGCGCCCGAGCCGGGCATCCTGATCGCCGACGAGCCGGTGTCGATGCTGGACGTCTCCATCCGGCTCGGCGTGCTCAACCTGTTGGCCACCCTGCAGCGCGAGGAGGCCCTCGGCGTTCTGTACATCACCCACGACCTCGCCACCGCCCGGCATTTCTCCGACGAGATCCTGGTCATGTACCGGGGCCGTATCGTGGAGCGCGGGCCTGCCGACGACGTCATCCTCAACCCTCAGGACGAGTACACGAAGACCCTGGCCGAGGCCGCGCCCAACCCGGAGCGGCGGATCGGCGAGCTGCGCGGCTGAGCCGGCCGCGTCGTTCAGCGGCGCATGCTCGACTGCAACACCAGCGCCGCCGCCCCGGTCGCCGAGGCGGTCTCCGCGGCCAGCGACACCGTCACCGTCACCGACCGGTGCCAGGTGCGGGCATCGGCGGCGGCGATGCGCGAGGTGATGGCGGGACCGTAGACGAAGGACGCCGCCGCGAATCCCGGACCGGTCAGCACCAGCAGGTCGATGTCGAGAAGGTTGACCACCGACTCCGCGGCCGCGGCGACGTAGCGCGCCGAGTCGTCGAGCAGCGCACGGCAGGCGGGGGCGCCGCCGCGCGCGGCGCGGGCGATGGCGGCGAAGTTACCCGCCGCACTGCGCCGCGAGCGGTCCGCGTCCAGGCCCGCCTCGGCGCTGGCCACCGGGTCGGCAAGGGCGGCGGCGACGACCATCTGCGGTCCGGCCAGCGCCTCGAGGCAACCGTTGCTGCCGCACCAGCATGCCGGCCCGTCGACCTGCAGGCACAGGTGGCCGAACTCACCCGCGTTGGCCTGGCTGCCGCGCAGTGCGACTCCGTCGATGACGATGCCCGCGCCGATGCCGCTGCCCATGTACAGGGCGGCGAACGCGCGGGTCGGCCCGACGCGGGCGACCCAGTACTCGCCGACCGCGGCGGCGGTCGCGTCGTTCTCGACCAGCACCGGCAACCCGGTGGCCTCGGCGAGCCGCTGGTCCAGGTCGTGCCCGCGCCAGCCCCGCAGGTGTGGCGGCGCCTCCTCCGGACGCACTCCCGGTCCGTGCGGGCCGGGCCAGACGACGCCGATGCCCAGACAGCGAGCCCGGTCCACGCCCGAGGCGTCGATCAGCACGGCGACGTCCGCCGCCAGGCTGCGCAGCAACGCCTCCTGGTCGTCGCTGATCAGCGCCGGCCGGGCCAGACGCGAGATGACCCCTCCGGTCTGGCCGGTCAGCACGTAGGTGGTGGTGTCCTCGTCGAGGTGAATGCCGACCGAGACGCGGGCCGCCGGGTCGAGCCGCAGCATGGTGCGGGGTTTGCCGCCGGTCGGGCTGCGCCCGGTCTCCACGACCAGGCCCTCCTCGAGCAGCCGGCGGACGGTCATCGACACCGCGGCCTCGGTCAGGCCGGTCATCGAGGCCAGTTCCACACGGCTCAGCGGCTCGGCCGAGCGGATGGCGTCGAGGATGCTCTCCCGGGCGCCCGTCCGCCGGCCGCGGCCGACCGGGGTCCCGCCCACCGGAGTGAGTGCGTTACCGCTCACCGCCGACTCACCGTCCCCTTAGCCGACAACGCGATCGTCCACCGCCGTCGCGCGCACCAACACCACGTGGTCGGGGTAGAGCACCGGGAGACGCACACCCGCGCTGACCAGGGCACGCCCGGACAGCTGCACCCCCCGCGGCGTCCACCAGGGTAACGCACGGCCCCACGCGGCAGCGTTACCGTCCGCCTGGTCGCCCGGCGGTTGGGGACGCACCCGGTACGTACGGCCGGGGTCGAGGCCCGGCAGCGCCGTGGCACCCGGGGGATAGCTGGCGCTCGTGGCGGTGGCGAAGATCGCGTACAGCGCGTCGGAGCCGTCCGCCGCGACCACGCCGGTGAGCTGGAAGGCAGGGTCCACGACATCGCCGTGCACCAGGACGCCACTGTGCAGCAGGCCGCGCAGCTCCTTGTACAGCGCCACCCACCGGGCCAGCCGCGCGAGTTCCGCCGGCTCGGCCCGGGTCAGGTCCCACTCGATGCCCAGATGCCCCCAGATCGCGGTGCCCGCTCGGACGTCCAGCGGCAACTCCCGCATCGTGGTGTGCGAGCGAGGCGCGCCGATGTGTGAGCCGATCAGCTCCAACGGGATCAGCAGGCTCGTCCACCGCTGGATCGCCAACCGTTCGTGGGCGTCGATGCAGTCCGAGGCCCACACCCGGTCGGTGCGCGCCAGCACCTCGAGGTCGACCCGGCCGCCGCCGGAGGAACACGACTCGACCTCGAGGTGCGGATGCCGGGCACGCAGTTCGTCGAGCAGCCGGTACAGCGCCCGGGTCTGGTCGTGCACGCCGGCCCGGCCGGTGCCGGGGTGGCCGGCCTCGACCAGGTCGCGGTTGTGGTCCCACTTCAGATAGCTGATGGCGTTCTCGCTCAGCAGCGCGTCCAGGCGACCGAGCACGTGCTCGAACGCCGCCGGGTTGGCCAGGTCGAGCACCTGCTGGTGGCGGGCGGCGGGGGGCAACCGGTCACCGGCCGCCATGATCCAGTCCGGGTGCGCCCGGGCCAGATCCGAATCCGGGTTGACCATCTCGGGCTCGACCCACAGACCGAAGTCCATGCCCAGGCCTCGCACCACGTCGATCAGCGGCCCGAGCCCCCGCGGCCACACCCGCGGCGAGACGACCCAGTCACCGAGCCCCGAGGTGTCGTCGCGCCGGGACCCGAACCAGCCGTCGTCGAGCACGAAACGTTCCGCGCCGACCGCGGCGGCCGCGCGGGCCAGCTGCGTCAACCGGTCCAGGTCGTGATCGAAGTAGACCGCCTCCCAGGTGTTGACGACGACCGGCCGGGGTGAGGACGGATGCCCGGGCCGCGAGCGCAGGTAGGCGTGGAAGCGGCCGGCCAGCTCGTCCAGGCCGTCGCCGACCGAGCCGTAGAGCCAGGGTGTGGTGTAGGACTGCCCACGGGCCAGGCCCACCTCGCCCGGCAGCAGCAGCTCGCCGCCGCCGAGGGCGGAGTACCCGTGGAAGGTGCGTTCGGCGATGGTGCGGGCCCCGCCGGAGAACGCGGTGTGCACCCCCCACACGCGCCCGCCACGGTTGCCGAAGCCGGCAACGCCCGCGCACAGCACGTGCGCCGCGTCGTAGCCGGTGCGCCCGGTGCGGTTCTCCCGGACCCGGAGCCCGTGCGTGAACGCGGTCCGCTGTGGCGACCGCTCCCGCAGGTGATGGCCGGTGAAGTCGAGCAGCTCGGCGGTCTCCGCCGGCACCGGCAGGAACGGCGTCAGCTGCTCCAGCCAGTACGTTCCCGCGCCGGCGTTGGTCAGCGTGGCCCGGGTGCGAAGCAGCCCGCCGGCGTGCAGCTCGAGCTCGAGAGTCAGGTCCAGCTCGGCGGCGGCGTCGTGCGCGCCGGTGACGAACGTCTCGGCCGTGCCGCGCCGCTCGCGCCGTCGCCGGGTGACGGCGAATGCCGGGGACCAGGCGCGTCCATCGCGGTGCCCGGACAGGCCGGGGGCACCCAGCCAGCCGGCGGACTGCTCGGGCAGCATCGACACGCGCACCGGGTCGTCCACCGAGAAGCCGATGGGCTGCGGCGTCGCTGCCAGCGCCAGCTGCGCCAGCTCATCATCGCTGAGGTCGCCGAGCGCGGCACCCCAGTGGACGACCGCCGGAAGCCGCGTCCCCCGGGCATCCAACACCACGCTCACGCCCGACGCGCTCAGATGGACCAGGCCGTGCTCGGGCATGGGGCTCCTTCGTCATGGCACTGTTGACGCACTTCGTTCAGTTACTTAAGAATGGTAGCGGGCGGGTTACTTCCGAGACGACGGGACACGGTCCATGATCAAGAGCGGCCTGCATTCGGGCTGGACCGTGCGCGCCGTCGGCGGCCCGGTGCCCCCGGAGGTCCGCGACGCGCCCGTGCCCGCCACGGTGCCCGGCACGGTGCACACCGATCTGCTCGCGGCCGGGCTGATCCCCGACCCCTACCTCGGCACGCACGAGGCCGAGCTTGCGTGGCTGCACCGCGGCGCCTGGCGCTACGACACGACCGTGTCCGCCGTCCCCGCGGCCCCGGACGAGCGCCTGGACCTCGTGTTCGAGGGACTCGACACGGTCGCGACCGTCAGTCTCGACGACGTCGAGCTGGGCCGCACCGCGAACATGCACCGGAGCTACCGGTTCGACGTACGGCAGGCGCTGCGCCGGCCCGCCGCCACGCTGTCGGTGCGGTTCGACTCCGCGCTGGAATTCGCCGAGGCGGTGCAGGACCGGCTGGGCTCCCGCCCACGCGCCTACGACCACCCGTTCAACGCGGTCCGCAAGATGGCCTGCGGCTTCGGCTGGGACTGGGGCCCGGACCTGCAGACGGCCGGCATCTGGAAGCCGGTGCGGCTGGAACGCTGGCGGGTGGCGCGACTCGCTCGGGTGCGCCCGCTCGCGACACTCGACGCGGACCGCAGCACCGGGCGGCTGACCGTGCATGTCGAGATCGAGCGGTCCGGCCTGGAGCCGGCCGGTGATCTGGTGGCCTGGGTGGCCGTCGGCGACCTGCCCGGCCGTCCGGAGGGCCTCACCGGCGAGGTCGTCGTGCCGGCCGGCAGCGACCGTGGCGCCGTCGAACTCGTCATCCCGCGGGCTCCCGTCTGGTGGCCCGCCGGGCACGGCGAGCACCCGCTCGCCGCGGTGACCGTCGACCTGCTGGACCCCGCCGGCGCCGTGCTCGACTCCTTCGCCCGCCGGGTCGGGTTCCGCTCCGTGACGCTGGACGAGAGCCCCGACGCGGCCGGCTCCCGCTTCGCGTTCGTCGTCAACGGGCGCGAGATCTTCGTGCTCGGCCTCAACTGGATTCCCGAGGACCACCTGCTGACCCGGCTGACCCGGCAGCGGTACGCCGCCGCGGTCGACCGGGCGGTCGCGGCCAACGCCAACCTGCTGCGTGTCTGGGGCGGGGGCATCTACGAGTCGGACGACTTCTACGATGTCTGTGACGAGCGCGGCGTGATGGTATGGCAGGACTTCCTCCTGGCGTGCGCGGCGTACTCCGAGGAGGACCCGATCCGCTCCGAGATCCTGGCCGAGGCGCGGGACAACATCACCCGTCTGTGCTCGCACGCCTCCCTGGTGATCTGGAACGGTGGCAACGAGAACCTCTGGGGCCACGAGGACTGGGACTGGAAGGACCGCCTCGGCGACCTCACCTGGGGCGCGCGCTACTACTACGAAGACTTCCCCGCACTGCTCGCCGAGCTCGACCCCACCCGGCCCTACCACCCGGGCAGCCCGTCCAGCCCCGGCTTCGACCCCCAGGTCGTGCACCCCAACGACGACCGGCACGGCACCCGGCACGAGTGGCAGGCGTGGAATCGGCGGGACTACACCTGGCACACCCACTTCACGCCGCGTTTCTGCTCCGAGTTCGGTTGGCAGGCGCCGCCGGCCTGGTCCACGCTCACGGCCACCCTCGCGCCGGCCGACCTGCACCAGGAGTCCCCGGCGTTCCTGATGCACCAGAAGGCCGCCGACGGCAACGACAAGCTCAACCGCGGGCTGGCCCACCACATGCCGGTGCCGGCCGACTTCACCGAATGGCACTGGGCCACCCAGCTGAACCAGGCCAGGGCAACGACGTACGCGGTGGAGTACCTGCGCTCGCTCGCCCCGCACACGATGGGCAGCATCCTCTGGCAGCTCAACGACTGCTGGCCGGTGACGTCCTGGGCGGTGGTGGACGGCGCCGGCAGGCTCAAGCCGGCCTGGTACGCGCTGCGCCGCTCCTACGCCCCGCGCCTGGTCAGCTTCCAGGTGCGGGACGGCGCCGTCACCCTGGTGGCCGTGAACGACAGCGACCAGCCGTGGACCGGCCTGGTCGGGCTGGTGCGTGCCGGCTTCGACGGCGGTGAGCTGGCCCGCGCCAAGATCCATCTCCAGGTGGCGCCGCGCTCGGTGACGCGCGTGCCGGTCGGCGCGGATCTGCTCGCCGTCGCCGACCCCGCCCGTGAGGTGCTGGTGGCTGACATCGACGGGCTGCGCGCCACCCACCTGTTCGCCGAGGACACCGAGCTGGCGTACGAACCGGACCCGGTTTCCGCGAGCGTGACCAGGACGCCGGACGGGTGGGCCGTGACCGTGACGGCCTCCTCCTTCGCCCGGGACGTCGCCGTGCTCGCCGACCGGGTCGCCCCCGACGCCGTCGTCGACGACATGCTGGTCGACCTCCTGCCCGGCGAGAGCCGCACCTTCCGGGTCCGCACCGGCGCCGCGGTGGCCGCCGGCGCGTTCACCGCCCGCGAAGTGTTGCGCTCGGCGAACACCCTCGCCGCGCCCGCGGGCGCTCGCTGAGGCCGGCCGTGCAGACCACCACCGCGCCCGGCCTGATCGGCCTCGTACTGACCGAGAACGCCGCGCGGGTCGGTGTCGAGCCGTTCTTCATGGAGCTCATCGCCGGCATGGAGGAGGCCCTGGCCCCGGCGGGTGACAGCATGCTGCTGCTGGTTGTCCCCGACCTGGACGCCGAACTGGCGACCTACGAGCGCTGGGCGAGCGACGGCACGGTGAAGGCGGTCGTCGTGGTGAACCTCGTGCACGACGACGCGCGGCCGGCACGGCTGGCGGCGCTCGGACTGCCGGCCGTGCTCGCCGGCCACTATGCCGGACCGGTGGCCTCGACCGGTTTGCACACCGACGACGCCGGGGCGATCGTGGCCGCGGTCAACCTGCTCGGCTCTCTCGGGCATCGGGTCGTCGGCCGGGTGAGCGGGCCGTCCGACCTGGTGCACACGGCCGAGCGCTCCGCGGCCATGCTGGCGGCGGGTGCGCACCTCGGGATACAGGTGCACGTCGTCGAGGCGGACTACAGCGCCGAGTCAGGCGTGCGTGGCGCACGCGAGCTGCTCGCACGGCAACCGGCCCCGACCGCGATCCTCTTCGACAACGACGTCATGGCCGCCGCCGCCGAGGAGGATCTCGTGCGCTCCGGCATCCGGGTGCCCGAGCAGGTCAGCCTGCTTGCCTATGCCGACTCCGCTCTCTGCGAGCTGGCCGTCCCGCCGTTGTCGGCGCTCAGCATCGACGCCCACGAGCAGGGCGTCGGACTCGGCCGGGCCGTGCTGGGGGTGCTGGCCGGCGCACCGCCGGCCGATCACTCGGGGCCGCCCATCCGGATCACGCCCCGGGACAGCACCGGCCCGGCCCCGGCCGGGGAAGGCGCGTAGGCCCGGGCCGGCAGTACGCCGACCCGGGCCCTGGTCATGCGTCGATCACACGGCCGCGGCAGGCCTTTCAGTAGACGGTGGCCTGCTTGGCGGTGGCCTTGATGCCGTTGGTGCCGTTGAACAGCCGGCTGCCCCACGACGTCAGGCTGTTCTTGTCGAAGCTGTTCACCTGGTCCATGTAGGAGATGTCGCTGCTGTTGCCGCTCCAGGACCAGCCCAGGTAGCCCACCGACTGGGACTGCGCCGTCGACATGAGGGTGTCCTCGTCCACGTCGCCGTACGGGTCGTACGGCGCGAACTCACCGATGATCAGCGGCAGGTTGTTGTTCTTGAACGTGCTGACGTAGGAGGTGATGGTCGACGCGGAGCTGAAGTGCGAGTACATGTGCACGGAGAAGATGGTGTTCCGCGCCGAGTCCGACGACTCCACCGACGATGCGTTGGCCGCCATCACCCCGTTGTTGTCCTGTCCCCAGTTCGGGGCGTCCACCACCAGGGCGTTGGCGATGCCGGCGTTGCGCAGCTTGGTGATCGCGTTCTTGGTGTCGGCAGTCCAGTTGGCGGTGTTGTTGTTGCCGTACGGCTCGTTGCCGATGTTGACCAGTATGTAGTTCTCCTGGCCCTGGAGAGCGCTCTTGACGCTGATCCAGTAGTCGGCGGCCTGGGAGAGGCTGTAGGCGCCGCTGGCTTCGCCGTATCCGGTGGTGTCGTGGTCCTCCAGGACACAGATCAGCTTGCTGGACTTGCAGAGTGACACCACGTTCGACACGTCGCTTGCCGAGTTCGTGGTCCATCGGCCACCGCTGAGCACGACTCGGACAGTGTTGGCGCCCAGGGACTTGATGTCGGCGAACGCGCCGGTCTGGCTCGAGTACCACGCGTGCGGGTGGCTGGTTCCGCGCATCACGAACGAGTTGCCGTTGCTCTCGACGATGTTCCTGCCGCTCACGTGGATGCCGGTGGCGGCGGAAGCGACGGTCGGGACGGTCACGATGGTCAACGACAGCAGGGCAGCCGTTGCCAGACCGATCTTGGGGATGAGTTTCACGTTCTCCTCCGGGGTGATCTCGGTGCGAGGGGGACAGGCCGGCGAAACCGGTGACCTGGCGGGGGAAACGTTTCGGCCGCTGACCGCGGGGGCGGTGCCGGCTGTCAGATGGGCGGGACGCTCACCCAGAAGCGGGTGTCGTCGGACAGATAGGTCGAACTCGAGTTGATCTGCGTCTGGATCCAGTAGACCGCCGTCTTGTAGTTGTTGATGTCGGTGGTGTTGTAGTTGTTCACTCCCGTCTCGCCGTTGCGGTGGCCACCGAACCACTTGTTGATGCCGTAGTAGCTCTGGCTGTTGTGGACGCAGGTCACGTCCGCACCGAGATCGCTGTTCAGGGCGGATCCGTTGTTCCACTGGCTCGTGGTCTGGCCCTTGAACTTGTTGCACGAGGTGCGGAGCATGAACCAGTTCTGTTTGAAGATGCCGAAGTTGGCGGAGTCGGACGTCTTGCCGTCGCCGTAGGTGTAGTTGGCCGTCATGGTGTCGGTCTCCAACATGGCGACGGCCAGGTCGAGGCTGTTGCCGCCGGCGTTGCGAACCGCTGTCTTGCGCGAGCCGAGGCCGCTGACGGTGTAGTACCCGCAGCTCATACCGCTGGGGCAGGCGCTGATCGCGCTGGCGGGCGCCGCGTTCAGGGTGAGCAGGCCGACGACGGTGCTGACCGCCAGCGTTGCCCCCGATGTCAGAAGAGCCAGTGTCCGTCTCATGGGTACCTCCGGTTGTGATGGGTGGGCGCCCACTGCGCCCTGCTCTGGTCGGGCGCGCGGCAGGGTCGTCGTCAGCTCCGTTGG
>NZ_JBJMIE010000719.1:0-13603 GCF_045807065.1 Actinophytocola sp.
CCGTGCTGGTGGTCAGCTTCGGTCGCCTCGGCGACATGTACGGCCGCGCTCGTATGTACAACCTGGGCTTCCTGATCTTCACGATCTCGTCGATCCTGCTCGCGGTCACGTGGCAGACCGGCGACGCGGCCGCGCTCTGGCTCATCGGCTGGCGCGTGGTCCAGGGCGTCGGCGGCGCGTTCCTCATGGCCAACTCGAGCGCGATCCTGACCGACGCGTTCCCGACCAACCAGCGCGGCCTCGCGCTCGGCAACAACGGCGTCGCGGCCGTGGCCGGGTCGTTCCTCGGGCTCGTGGTCGGCGGCGTGCTCGCGCCGATCAACTGGCACTGGGTGTTCCTCGTGTCCGTCCCGTTCGGTGTGGTCGGCACGATCTGGGCGTACCTCAAGCTGCACGACACCTCCGAACGGCAGAAGGCGCACCTGGACTGGGGCGGCAACATCACCTTCGCCGTCGGCCTGATCTCCGTGATGGTCGCGATCACGTACGGGCTCCAGCCGTACGGGGGTCACTCGATGGGGTGGACCAACCCGTGGGTACTGAGCGCGCTGATCGGCGGCCTCGCGGTGCTGGCGTTGTTCGTCTGGATCGAGCTGCGGGTCGAGAAGCCGCTGTTCAACCTCTCGCTGTTCCGCATCCGCGTCTACACCCTGGGCAACATCGCGAACCTGATGGCGTCGCTCGGCCGCGGTGGCCTGCAGTTCATCCTGATCATCTGGCTGCAGGGCATCTGGCTGCCGCAGCACGGCTACTCCTACGAGGAGACGCCGCTGTGGGCGGGCATCTACATGCTGCCGATGACGGTCGGGTTCCTGATCGCCGCGCCGCTGTCCGGCACGCTCTCCGACCGGCGCGGTGCCGCGTTCTTCACCACCGGCGGCATGGTCCTGACGACGTTGACGTTCTTCCTGCTCACCGAGCTGCCGGTGAACTTCCCCTACCCGCTGTTCGCCGCGGTGCTGGTACTGAACGGGATCGGCATGGGCATGTTCACCTCCCCGAACCGGGCCGAGGTCATGTCGGCGCTGCCCGGCAACGCGCGGGGTGTGGGCGCGGGCATGACCGCGACGTTCCAGAACTCGGCGATGGTGCTGTCCATCGGCGTCTTCTTCAGCCTCATGATCGCGGGCCTGGCCTCGTCGCTGCCCACCGCGATGAGCACCGGCCTCACCGCGCACGGCGTCTCGGCGCAGGCGGCGAACCAGGTGGCGCAGCTGCCGGCGGTCGGCGTGCTGTTCGCGGCCTTCCTGGGCTACAACCCGATCCAGCACCTGCTGGGCGGGTCGCTCGGGTCGCTGTCGCCGGAGCAGGCCAGCTTCCTGACGGGCCACAGCTTCTTCCCGAGCCTGATCACGGAACCGTTCGCGGACGGCCTGCACGTGGCGTTCTGGTTCGCGATCATCGCGAGCCTGGTCGCGGGTGCGGCCTCGTGGTTCGGCCGGCCCCGCAGCGGCAAGGCCGGCGTGGTCGACGACCCCGCGGTCGCGGAGGCCGCGGCGGCCGTGGCGTCCTGAGGCGGGTCACACGCCGCGGCGCTGAGCCACCGCCGCGGCCTGGATCCGGCTCTTCAGGCCGAGCTTCCGCAGGATGTTCGACACGTGGACGCTGGCCGTCTTCACGCTGATGAACAGCTCCGCGGCGATCTCCGCGTTGGTCAGGCCCCGCCCCACCAGGGCCAGCACCTCCGCCTCGCGCGCGGTCAGCCCGTCCGGGTCCGCCGAGACGGGTTCGGCCGGCGTGACCGCGGGCAGGGTGATGCGGGCGCGTTCCGCCAGCGCCTGGACGTCCTCGGCGAGCGGTGCGGCCGCCAACTCGGCCGCGATGGCCGCGGCCTCGGCCAGCGCGGTGACCGCCTGCTGCCGGGGCCCGCGCGTGAGCAACACCGCCTCCGCCCAGCGGAACCGCGCGTAGCCCAGCAGGTACCGGTCGTGCGCCGCGTCGACCTCCTCCCACGCGGACGGGGACGGCGTCGCCAGGCGGCTCCGTTCCGCCCGCGCCAGGGCCAGGTACCGGCGGGTCCGCGGCAGCAGCAGGGCGCCGTCCGCCTCCAGGGCGGCCAGCCGTGCCTCACCGGCCGACAGGATCTCGTCGGCCCGCGCCGACGAGTCGGGCAGCCCCGCGTCCGCCTCCACCCGCACCCCCACCCACACCACCCGGGCCGCGCGGTGCTGGTTGTCCGCGGGCAGCACCACCCGCAGCCCCTCGCGGACCGCCTCGCGCGCGTCCGGCCACCGGCCCTCCCGCAGCGCGAGCAGGGCCTGCAGCGCCGACAGCTCCGTGCCGTGCTGCACGTCGTCCTGGCCCGTCAGCACCTCCGCGCACGCCGCGAGCAACGCCCGGGCCCTGGCCAGGTCGCCCCGCCGCAGGCTCAGGTCCGCCCGTGCCAGGTCCATCGGCAGGCGGGTGAAGGCGTCCGCGCCCTGGTCGGCCGGGTCGTCGGCGGCGTCGAGCGCCTCGTCCCAGCGGCCCAGCTCAGCGAGCGCCCGCACCTGGTTGCCCACGATCAGCAGCAGGTAGAAGTCGAAGCCGAACTCACTCGCCCGCGCGACGCCCTCACGGGCCAGCGCCAGCGCCTCCGCCGGCCGGTCCAGCCACACCAGCGCCTCGGGGTGGTTCGCGTAGTTGACCCCCAGCAGGCGGGGCACCCGGGTCTCGTTGGCGACCGCCAGGTGCTGCCGCAGGTACGACAGGCCCTCCTCGGCATGGCCCGTGCCGATCAGCGAGATCGCCAGCACCATCAGCCCGCGGGCGTAGGAGGTGGTGTCGCCGGCCGCGGACGCCACCGGCAGCAGCTCGCGCGCGAACCGCAGCGCGTCGTGGTGGCGCGACGACAGCATCGCGAGCCCGGCCCGGTGGGCCAGGATCGACACCCGCGATGGCGAGCCGGCCGGGATCAGCTCCAGCGCACACTGGTTCGCCGACCGCGCGAGCGGCCAGTCCGCCGACGCCCACGCCCGGTGCGCCAGCTCCGCGTAGGCCAGCGCGACCTTCTCCGGCTCGGCGGCGGGGTCCAGCAGCGACAGCCGTTCCCGCGTCAGCTCCACCGCCCGCCTGTTCCGGCTCGCGATGCTCGCGGCGACCGCCGCCCGCTCCAGCAGCGTGTCCAGGTCCAGACCCGTCAGCGCCTCGGGTGCGGACGCCTCCCGCCAGCGCCGCAGTGCCCGCTCGTAGTGCGCGTGCGCCTCGGCGTGCGCGAACGCGGCACTCGCCGACTCGCCGGCCCGCACGGACGCCACCAGCGCCTCGTCCACCTCGCCGGCCGCGTCCCAGTGGTGCGCCAGCTCGGCCACCGGCGTCGGCCGGGCGGCGAGCAACCGGGCCACCCGCGCGTGCGCCGCCCGCCGCTCACCGGGCAGCAGGTCCGCGTAGATCGCCTCGCGGATCAGGGCGTGCCGGAACGCGTAGCCGTCCTCACCGGCCAGCAGCTGCCCGTGGTGCACGAGGTCCCGCACCGAGGCGCCGATGTCCACCTCGGGCAGCTCTGCCAGCTCCGCGAGCAGGTCGTGCGACACCGTGCGCCCGATCACCGACGCCAGCCGGGACAGGTGCCGCGCGCCTTCGGTCAGCCGTGCCAGGCGGGTGATCACGACCTCGCGCACGGTCTGCGGCACCTCGCCGCGCGCCGGCCACGCCGCGATCAGCTCCTCGGTGAAGAACGGGTTGCCCTCGGCCCGCGAGACCAGGACCGTCACCATCTCCCGGCCCGGTTCCACGCCCAGCAGGCCACGCGCGAGCTCCGTCGTCTCCTTGGGCGTCAGCGGCTCGAGCCGCAGCCGCTCGGCGTGGGGCAGCCTGGCCAGCTCGGCGACCATGCCGGCCACCGGGTGGTCCCCGCCGACCTCACCGGAGCGGTGCGTGCCGATCTGCAGCACCGGCGCGTGCCGCAGCGCCCGCTGCAGGAACACCAGCAGGTCCCGGGTCGACGCGTCCGCCCACTGCAGGTCCTCCAGCACCAGCACGACCGGCTGGCCGGCCCCGGCGATCGTCTCGGCGACCCGCCGGAACTCGGTCGCCCGGTCGGGCGTGCCCGCGAAGAACTCACCGGGCAGCGCCTCGTCGAACGGCGCGTAGGGGATGTCGGCCTCGAGCTGCAGGCAGCCGCCGGACAGCACGGTCGTGCCCGTCCGCGCGGCCCGGTCCGCGAACTCCTGCACGAGCCGGGTCTTGCCGACGCCCGCGTCCCCCACGACCAGCACGAGGCGCCCCGTGCCGGCCGCCGCGTCCGCCAACGCGTCCGTCAGCACGGCCAGCTCATCCCGCCGACCGATCAGCTCCGGCACCGACACCCGTCGTGACACGCGGAACAGTATGCGCTGGCCTAAGTCACGGCCGGGACCGATCTGAGGCTATGCCCAATGTGTCCCGACCCCTGGTCGGGCGAGTATTGACGGCGGTGAGACGCAGGGAGCAGGACATGATCACCACCACGACCGACGGGTATCCGTTACCGGACCGAGGCCAGGACTGGCCGCCACTGCCGGAGCAGCGGCTCCGGCCCATGCACCAGGCCATGCTGGCCGCGCTGGGTCGGGTCGACGGGAAGCGGCTGCTCGACGTCGGGTGCGGCGTCGGACTGTTGCTGCGTGCGGCCGAGCGGCGGGGGGCGCTCGTGGCCGGCACGGACGCCGCGGTCGCGCGGTTGGAGATCGCCCGCTGGGCGTTGCCGGACGCGGACCTGCGGCTCGCCGGCCCGTCCGAGGCGCTGCCGTTCGACAGCGGCACGTTCGACGTGGTCACCGCGAGGGCGACGAGCGAGGGCGTCGTCCTCACCGAGTTGGCGCGGGTGGTCCGCCCCGGCGGTCTGGTCGCGGTCGGAAGCTGGGTCCGATCGTCCGGCTGCTGGGCGGAGACCTTCGCGGGCCACCTGCGCCGACTCGGCCTGCTGCCACCCGCGACCGGCACCGACGGCGGACTCGACGGCGCCTTGCGGTCGGCGGGATTGACCGTCCGCGGTGGCGGGGACGTCCGCTGCACCGCCACCTTCCCGAGCGTCGCCGCCGCGTGGTCGGCGATGCTGCGCGGCGAGGACATGCAGCGCGCGGTCCGGCTGGTGGGAGAGGTGCCGGTGCGGGAGGCCTTCGCCGGGTCCGTGGCGCCGGCGACCACCGTGACCGGGGCGGTCCTGCTGACCAAGACGTTCGGGTACGCCGTGGCCGCGGCACCGGTGTCCACGATGTGGGCGCCCGTCGATCGATTGGATAACGAATCGGGTTCGGTCTCCGACAGGACGATGGGGAGGGACTGATCAACCGCAGGTAGCGAGGACATGGCTGAGAAGAAGACACTGCCGACCGCTCAGGGGCGCGTGGTGTGGTGCCAGGGACGTGCGTTCGTCCGCGAGGACGCCCGCTGGATCGGCGTCGACGACCGGGGCAGGCCCCGGTCCCTCACCGACGCGGACCTCCACCATCGGGGCTGGAGCCTGACCCGCGCCACCCGCTGACCGGCGAATACGCTGCGGGCCATGGCACCCCCGCCCGAGCAGCTGCCCGACCGGTGGCTCACCATCCCGAACGCGCTGAGCGTGATCCGCCTGGCGCTGGTTCCCCTGTTCCTGTGGCTGCTGCTGGGGCCGGAGGCCGACGGCTGGGCACTCGCCGTGCTGGTCTACAGCGGCGTGTCCGACTGGGCCGACGGCAAGATCGCCCGCTGGCTCAACCAGGCCAGCAGGCTCGGCGCGATCCTCGACCCGGCCGCCGACCGGCTGTACACGCTGGCCACGGTGGTCGCGTTCGTGCTGCGCGGCATCATCCCGCTGTGGTTCGCGCTGGTGCTGGTCGGCCGCGACCTGATGGTGGGCGTCTGCATCTGGGTGCTGCGCAGGGCGGGCTTCGGGCCGCCCGAGGTCACCTACATCGGCAAGGCCGCGACGTTCAACCTGATGTACGCGATGCCGCTGCTGCTGATCGCCCAGGGCGCCTCGGACTTCGCCACGGTCGTCCGCCCGTTCGCGTACGCGTTCGTCGTCTGGGGCAGTGCGTTGTTCGTCTGGTCGGGCCTGCTCTACCTGGTGCAGACGCGTGCGGCACTGCGCGCGAGCACACCGGCCCCGCCCCCTCTACCATTCGGCCAAACCCCGAGCGCGGAGGAAGTTCAGTGACGCCGGAAGACCTCAAGTACACCGACGAGCACGAGTGGCTGAGCATCACCGAGGGCAGCACCGTGCGCGTCGGCATCACGGCATACGCCCAGGACCAGCTGGGTGACGTCGTGTTCGTGGAGCTGCCCGAGGTGGGCGCCGCGGTGGAAGCCGGCACGCCGCTCGGGGAGGTCGAGTCCACCAAGAGCGTCTCGGAGATCTTCGCGCCCGTGTCCGGCACGGTCGTCGCGGTCAACAACGCCCTCGACGACACCCCCGAACTGATCAACTCCGACCCCTACGGCGAGGGCTGGATCGTGGAGATCAACGCCGTGGACGTGAGCGCCCTGGACGAGCTGATGGACGCGGCCGCCTACCAGGAGCTCACCGAGAAGGAGTGATCAGGGGAGTCACCTCCAGGAGCCCTGATCGCGCACGGTAGGTTTGCTGCGTACGAAGTAGGACCAGCAGGAGGAGAGCTCAGGTGAGCACCAACGACGGGCCCGGCGTGCCGCCGGAGCAGTCGCCGGAGCGGACATCCGTCTTCCGGGCCGACTTCCTCGAGGCCGAGGGAACCGAGCAGCAGCCAGCGCCGGAGCCTTCGGTCGCCGGTGTCGACGCTCTGCCGGCTGGTTCGGCTCTTCTCGTCGTCAAGCGCGGGCCGAACGCGGGTTCCCGCTTCCTGCTCGACCGCGACACCACGAGCGCGGGCCGCCACCCGGACAGCGACATCTTCCTCGACGATGTCACGGTCTCCCGGCGGCACGCGGAGTTCCGGCGCGAGGGCGGCGAGTTCGTGGTGATCGACGTCGGCAGCCTCAACGGCACCTACGTCAACCGGGAGCCGGTCGACTCGGCCGTGCTCGCCGGCGGCGACGAGGTGCAGATCGGCAAGTTCCGGCTGGTGTTCCTCACTGGCGCCAACGCACGCTAGGGCTGTCCGGAGGCACAGGTGACGGCGGCCGGGAGGCCAACCGGCGACCGGCTGAGCATCGGTGCGGTGCTTGGCCGGCTGCGCGAGGAGTTCCCGGACGTCACCATCTCCAAAATCCGGTTCCTCGAGTCGGAAGGGCTGGTCACCCCGGCCCGCACCGCCTCGGGCTACCGGCAGTTCACCGTGGCCGACGTCGAGCGGCTGCGGTTCGTGCTGGCCGCCCAGCGGGACCGGTACCTGCCGCTCAAGGTCATCAAGGAACAGCTGGACGCGGCCGACGGTGCTGCCCGGCCGCGCGTGCTGGCTGCCGTGCCGGCCGACGGGCTGCCCACCGCCGAGGACTTCGAAGAGCAGCCGATCCGGCGGATGACGCGGGAGGAGCTGCTCGAAAGCGCCGGCGTCGAGGCATCCCTGCTGGCCGAGCTGGAGGAGTTCGGCCTGGTCAGACCGGGCCAGGCCGGCCTGTACGACACGGTGTCGGCGCAGATCGCCGCCACCGCGAAGGCGTTGGCCGCGTTCGGCGTCGAGCCGCGGCACCTGCGGGGTTTCCGGGCGGCCGCCGACCGTGAGGTCGGACTCGTGGAGCAGATCGTCTCGCCCGTGCGCAGGGACGACGACCGGGTCGGTCAGACCGTCCGCGAGCTGGCCGCACTGTCCGTAGGCCTGCACACACTTCTGGTCAAGGCCGGGCTGCGGGGCATCGCCGGGAAGTAAGCTGATGATCACAGCGTTGGCGCTTACGGGCATCGATGCTTGAACATCGATCCGATTACACGAGCGTTGGAACCCGATGGCGGGTAGCGTCGAGGCCAGCGATGAGCGATCCTCGATGGTGTGGGTGCATATCCTCGCTGAGCTTGCGGAGGGAGGCGAACCCGATGAGCGAGATGCGAGTCGTGGGCGTGCGGGTGGAACTGCCGGCCAATCAACCGATCTTGCTGCTACGCGAAACCGAAGGTGAGCGTTATCTCCCGATCTGGATCGGCTCGGTGGAGGCGACGGCCATCGCACTGGAGCAGCAGGGGGTGCGGCCGGCGCGGCCGCTGACGCACGACCTGCTCAAGGACGTGATCGGGGCGTTGGGACGGGAGCTCGAGCAGGTGCGTATCACCGACCTGCGGGAGGGCACGTTCTTCGCCGAGCTGGTTTTCGACGGTGACGTGCGGGTATCCGCGCGACCGAGCGACTCGGTCGCACTGGCCCTGCGGGTCGGCGTGCCGATCCATGCGGAGGACTCCGTGCTCCAGGAGGCCGGGTTGATCATCCCGGACGAGCAGGAGGACGAGGTCGAGAAGTTCCGCGAGTTCCTCGACAGCGTCTCGCCGGAGGACTTTCGAGGCGCGGATACATAGTTGGTAACAAAGTCTCTACGACAGGTTTAGGTTTGCGACCTGTTGCCCGCGCGTCGCGTTGACCCCGTCTCCCCGCGGACCTACCGTCGTGTTACGAGCCTGCGGTTTTCAGGCTCGTAGCTGGCAGGAGACTGGAGGCAGGCGTGGTCGAGTATGGTCCCGTCACCGGTGAGCAGGGTGAGCTGTTTCCGGACTCTTCCGGACCGGACGAGCTCGTCGGCTACCGCGGACCAGCGGCTTGTCAGATCGCCGGCATCACCTATCGCCAGCTGGACTACTGGGCGCGCACGGGGTTGGTGGCACCGACCATAAGGAGTGCCCAGGGGTCCGGCTCCGCCCGGTTGTACTCGTTCAAGGACATCCTGGTGCTGAAGGTGGTCAAGCGGCTGCTCGACACCGGGGTGTCGCTGCAGAACATCCGGGTGGCGGTGGAGCACCTGCGCCGCCGCGGTGTCCGCGACCTGGCGAGGATCACGCTCTTCTCCGACGGCACCACCGTCTACGAGTGCACCTCCCCGGAGGAGATCGTCGACCTGCTGCAGGGCGGCCAGGGCGTCTTCGGCATCGCCGTCTCCGGCGCGATGCAGGAGATCAACGGCACCATCCACGAGTTCCCGGCCGAACGCGCCGACGGCGGCATAGTGGAGACGCTTACCGACGACGAGCTGACCGCTCGCCGCAAGGCCCGCAACGCGGGCTGACCCGCGCGTGTCCAACGCCCAGAACCCGCGTGTCCAACGCGCCGGACGGGTGAGTTCGACAAACGCGGCCGGTGCGCGGCGCGACCATGTTGACCAGGTGTGTCCGCAGCGTTGAACTCGTGTGTCGTCCGCGTTGGACACGCGGGTCCTTTGTGTTGGACACGCGGGGGAGCGGGTAGGCTACGTGGGTAGTCGCCGATCCCACGCGGGAGAGTTCGAGCAGAGCGCTCGGCGCCGAAGGAG
The DNA here is from genome assembly GCF_045807065.1 of Actinophytocola sp. Lineage (GTDB taxonomy): Bacteria > Actinomycetota > Actinomycetes > Mycobacteriales > Pseudonocardiaceae > Actinophytocola. Next base: position 9,310 of record NZ_JBJMIE010000719.1, read on the forward strand.
CAAATCCTCCCCGGAACCTCTCAGGCACCCGAACCGCGTGAGTGAGACGCCTCTGGAAAGTGGCCCCGGCCCGCCGAAGGTGCAAGTTCACCGCGCGTGGACGAAGCTCTCAGGCGCACGTCATACCGTGCACGGACAGAGGGGGAGGGCAGCGCAGCCATGCCCACCCCGATGCCCGGAGGCGTGCCAGATGACCCAGGACCGGATCCCCCTTGCCGCCCTCGAGGACGGCACCCAGTTCGCCGACCGGCACATCGGGCCGCGGGCCGCGGAGCTCGCCCGCATGCTGGACGTCGTCGGCGTCGGCTCGCTCGACGAGCTGGTCGAGCGGACGGTGCCCGAGTCGATCCGCGAGAACAACCCCGACCTGCGACTGCCCCCACCCGCCTCCGAGGCGCAGGTGCTGACCGAGCTGCGTGCGCTCGCGGCCAGGAACAAGCCCCTGACCAGCATGATCGGTCTCGGCTACTACGGCACGGTCACCCCGCCGGTCATCCTCCGCAACGTGCTGGAGAGCCCCGCCTGGTACACGGCCTACACGCCCTACCAGCCGGAGATCTCCCAGGGCCGGCTGGAGGCCCTGCTCAACTTCCAGACCATGGTCGCCGACCTGACCGGTCTGCCGCTGGCCAACGCGTCCATGCTCGACGAGTCGACCGCCGCCGCCGAGGGCATGACGCTCGTCCGCCGCGCCGGCAAGGCCACGTCGAACCGCTTCCTGGTCGACGCCGACACGTTCCCGCAGACGATCGCGGTGATCGAGACCCGCGCCGAGCCGCTCGGCATCGAGGTCGAGGTGGTCGACGTCACACAGGGGCTGCCCGACGGCGAGTTCTTCGGCCTCCTGCTGTCCTACCCCGGGGCGAGCGGCGCCGTGGCGGACCACGAGGACTTCATCGCCCAGGCCCACGAGCGCGGCGCGCAGGTGGTCGTCGCCGCCGACATCCTCGCGCTCACCCTCCTTCGCCCACCGGGTGAGATCGGCGCGGACGTCGTCGCCGGCAGCACCCAGCGGTTCGGCGTGCCCATGGGCTTCGGCGGCCCGCACGCCGGCTACCTCGCCGTCCGCCAGGGCCTGGAACGGCAGCTGCCCGGCCGGCTCGTCGGCGTGAGCGTCGACGCGGACGGCAACCGCGCCTACCGGCTCGCGCTGCAGACCCGCGAGCAGCACATCCGCCGCGAGAAGGCCACCAGCAACATCTGCACCGCGCAGGTGCTGCTCGCGATCGTCGCCTCGATGTACGCGGTCTATCACGGGCCCCAGGGCCTGCGGAACATCGCGACCCGCGCGCACCGCATGGCGGCCGTGTTCGCCGCCGGGCTGCGGAACGGCGGCTTCGACCTCGCGCACGAGCACTTCTTCGACACCGTCCTGGTCAGGACACCGCACCGCGCGGACGAGATCGTCGGCAACGCGCGCGACCGCGGCATCAACATCCGCCGCGTGTCCGCCGACCTCGTCGCCGTCGCCTGCGACGAGACCACGACCCGCGAGCACCTGCGCCTGCTGTGGGCGGCGTTCGGCATCGGCGGCGACGTCGACGCGCTCGACACCGAGACGCCCGACGCCTACCCGGCGGCGCTGGCCCGCACCTCCGAGTACCTCACGCACCCGGTGTTCTCCACGCACCACTCGGAAACCGCGCTGCTGCGCTACCTGCGTGCGTTGTCGGACAAGGACGTCGCGCTCGACCGCAGCATGATCCCGCTCGGCTCGTGCACCATGAAGCTCAACGCCACAGCCGAGATGGAGCCGATCACCTGGCCGGAGTTCGCGAACCTGCACCCGTTCGCGCCCGTCACCGACGCGGCCGGGCTGCTCCGCATCGTCGGCGACCTGGAGGACTGGCTCGCCCAGCTGACCGGCTACGACGCGGTGAGCCTGCAGCCCAACGCCGGCAGCCAGGGCGAGTTCGCCGGCCTGCTCGCCATCCGCGCCTACCACCGCGCCAACGGCCACGGCGAGCGCAACGTCTGCCTCATCCCGGCCAGCGCGCACGGCACCAACGCCGCCAGCGCCGCGATGGCCGGCATGAAGGTGGTCGTGGTTCGCTGTGACGACAAGGGGAACATCGACGTCGACCACCTGCGGTCCACCGTGGACGCCCACCGCGACGACCTCGCCGCGATCATGATCACCTACCCGTCGACGCACGGCGTGTACGAGGACACCGTGCGGACGGTGTGCGGGCTGGTGCACGACGCGGGCGGTCAGGTCTATGTGGACGGTGCGAACCTCAACGCCCTGATCGGCCTGGCGCGCTTCGGGAAGTTCGGCGCGGACGTGTCGCACCTGAACCTGCACAAGACGTTCTGCATCCCCCACGGCGGCGGCGGTCCCGGCGTCGGCCCGATCGGCGTGCGGTCGCACCTCGCGCCGTACCTGCCGAACCACCCGCTGCAGCCCAAGGCGGGCCCGAGGACCGGGGTCGGCCCGATCAGCGCGGCGCCGTGGGGGAGCGCCTCGATCCTGCCGATCTCGTGGACGTACGTGCGGATGATGGGCGCGACCGGCCTGCGCCGCGCGAGCATGACCGCGGTCGCGGCGGCGAACTACGTGGCGAAGCGGCTGAACGAGCACTTTCCGGTGCTGTACGCCGGTGAGGGCGGGTTCGTCGCGCACGAGTGCATCCTGGACCTGCGCGGCATCACCAAGGCGACGGGCATCACGGTCGACGACGTCGCCAAGCGCCTCGCGGACTACGGCCTGCACGCCCCGACGATGTCGTTCCCGGTGGCCGGCACGCTCATGGTGGAGCCCACCGAGAGCGAGGACCTGGCGGAGCTGGACCGCTTCTGCACGGCCATGATCTCCATCCGCCGCGAGATCGACCGCGTCGCCCGCGGCGACTGGCCCCTGGAGGACAACCCGCTGCGCGGCGCCCCGCACACCGCGGAGTCCATCGCGGGCAAGTGGGACCACGCGTACAGCCGCGAGGAGGCCGTCTACCCGGAGGGCGCGTCAGGGCCGAAGCTGTGGCCGCCGGTCCGCCGCATCGACGGCGCGAAGGGCGACCGCAACCTGGTCTGCTCCTGCCCGCCCATCGAGGCCTACCAGTGATCCCCGGGCCGGCGCTTCGCACTGACGGGACGAGCTAACGCCCGCTTATCCTGGCCAGCAACTTGTCGACGTCGTTGCGGGTGTAATCGCCGCTGATCTGGACCTCGCCGCCGGTGATCGCGCTCTGGATGGTCGGCGCGACGACCACCTCGTCGTCGATGACGATCGCGAGTCGCTCGCCCGTGTGGGCGGTCGTCCAGTCGGCGAAAGTCTTGGCGTCCTGGGTGTTCAGGTCGAGGTTCAGCGCCCACAGGCCGTTGTCGTTGGTGACCTCGGCCCCGTCCAGCCGCCGGATCGTCATGATCGGGTCCGCCAGTTTCAGGGACTCGCCGGTGGCCGGGTCCGCCAGCACCGTGGCGCCGTCCGCGGTCACCGGCCGCATCTCGATCGGGACCGCCACGTCCACCGAGCTGGGTGCGGAAGAGCTCTCGACGGGTGCGCCACCGACCTCGGTGGTGCACCCGGCGAGCGCCAGGACCAGTACCAACAACAACGCCCGCACCCGTGCCTCCTCAGCCGAGCAACTCCTCGCACAACGCGATCAGCCTGGCCCGCAGCGGACGCGCCCGCTCGCTGAACTCCGCCTGCTCCCGCCGGTACTCGGCCCGCCCGTGCGCCGTCTCGATCCGGACCGGAGCGTAGCCGAGCGGGGTGAGGTCGTAGGGGCTCGCGCGCATGTCCAGCGACCGGATGTCCAGTGCCAGCTCGAAACAGTCCGCCACGAGCGAGGACGGCACGTACGGGTCCAGCTTGTACGCCCACTTGTACAGGTCCATCCCGGCGTGCAGGCAGCCCGGCTGCTCGAGCGCGACCTGGTCGGATCGCTGTGGCCGCACCAGGTTCAGCGGTCGCGCGGCCGGGGTGAAGAAGCGGTACGCGTCGAAGTGCGTGCACCGCACGGGAAGCGACTCGACGACCGCGTCCGTGCCGGCCCCGCCGAGCCGCAGCGGCCAGTCCTCGTGCCGCACGTCCGGCGACCGGTACACCATCGCCCACTCGTGCAGCCCGAAGCAGCCCAGGCGCGGCGCACGGGCCGCGGTCGCGCTCAGCAGCCGGTGGACGAACTCGACCGACGAGCGCCGCGACTCCGGCAGCGGACCCAACTCCACGCCCCGCGCCGTCGCGCGGTACGCCGGCCAGCACAGGTACTCCGCCGCGCCGGCCAGCTCGACGCCGGGGCCGGGGTGCCAGCGCAGCAGCCTGGCCGGCCGGTGTGAGTAGTACGTGAACAGG
>NZ_JBJMIE010000720.1:0-6578 GCF_045807065.1 Actinophytocola sp.
CTCGGCCGGCGCCAGCTCGGCGTACAGGCGGGTCATCGTCTCGCGGTCGCCAAGCCTGACCGCGGCCAGCGCGTGGAGGCACGTGCGTGCCTCGAACAGCAGGTCCCGGGGCGCGGGTGGCACGCTCACCGCCCGCGCCCCGGCCACGTCACCGGCGGCGAGCAGCACCAGCGGGCGGCACCACGGCTCGTACGGGCCGAAGTCGTCCGGCCGCGGCGGCTGGCCGCGCCGGAGGCGGTCGCACAGCAGCGCCAGGCCCAGGATGCCGTCGGACATCCCCGGCATCCCGCTGTCCGCGAGCCGGACGGCGACGGCGCGGTACGCGGCCTCGGCCGGCTCGCCGGCAATCGTCGCCCGCATGGCCCTGTACCAGGCGATGAGCACGCTCACAGCGGGGATCTCGTAGTCGTCGCCCAGCCGTTCGGCCTCGGCGGCGTGCCGGTCGGCGGCGGTGAGGTCGGCCAGTGCCGAGTTCGCCTGGACGAGGATCAGGTGGCCAAGGACCTCGAACGTGACGAGCGCGTGGCGGGCGGCCAGGTCGACCAGCTCCGTGCCGATGGCCAGCCGTCGCCTGGCGCCGCCGGCGCGCTCGAACGACTGCATGAACCGCGCGTTCAGTGCGAACGCCAACACCGCCGGGTCCGCCAGGCCGCGGGCGATGGCCTCCGCCTCGGTCGCCGCCGCGTGCGCGCGCGGGCCGCCGGTGTTGCGGAGCTCCAGCGCCACGGTGGACAGCAGCCGGCTGCGGACCGCGGGCTCGGCTCCCGGCAACGATGTGAGCGTGCGCTCGGTGACCTCGACGATGCGCCCGGCCAGCGCGGGGTCGTCGGACTCGGTCCACACCGCCGGCACGTCGAACGCGGCGATCACGCCGGCCGTCAGGGCGGGGTCGTCGACGGCCTCGGCCAGGTCGAGCGCCTCGGCGCGGTGGCGGCGGGCCTCGGCGAGCGCGCCGGTCACCGCGAGCGCGCGCACGAGCCCCACGAGCAGCGTCAGCCGTTCCCGGGGATCGTCGCCGGCGTGGTCGAGGGCCGCCTGCCACAGGCGGGCCGCCTGGTGCGGCGCGAAGCGGTGTTCGGCCTGCTCGGCCGCGGCCCGGGCGTAGCGGGCACCCTTGGCCGCTGTCGCCGGGTCCTCGGCGTGCAGGAAGTGGTGGGCGAGCGCCGCGACGTCGTCCGGCCGCGCCCGCTCCAGTGCCTCGGCGATGTTCGCGTGCCACCGCGCGCGGCGGGACCGGGACAGGTCCTCGTAGAGCGTGTCCCGGACGAGCGCGTGCGCGAACCGGAACCGTCCCGGCCCCACCTCCACCAGGAACCCGCGTGCGGTGGCGACCTCGAGGGCGTCGAGCACGCCGGCACCGGGCAGCAGGGACTCCTCGACGTCGACCCCGAGCACGGCCGCGTGCCGCAACGCCGACCGGACCGGTTCGGGCAGCGTGGCGAGGCGGTACCGCACGACGTCGCGTATGCCCGCCGGCACCGAGGACACGTCACCGCCGGCGGCGAGCAACCGGGCCAGCTCACGCACGAAGAACGGGTTGCCGCCGCTGCGCCGGTGGACCAGCCGGACGGTGCCCGGGTCGGCGTCCCGGCCGGTGAGAGCGCTCACCACCTGCGCGGTCGGCCCGATCGGGAGACCGCCGAGGTAGATCCGCGTCGGTTCGGTGCGCGCGACCCGGCCGAGGAAGCGCGTGAGCCGGCCGGGAACGTCGGTCGTGCGGTAGGTGCCGACGACGAGGATCGCGCCGGGCTCCGCGACGAGGGACGCGAGCAGGGCGAGTGTCTCCTCGCCGGCCAGGTGGAGGTCGTCGAGCACGAGCAGCAGCGGCGTGTGCCGGGTGAGGTGCGCGTGCACAGCCCGGTGCCAGCGGAAGCGGGCGGCGGCCGGGTCGCCACCGGTCTCGGGCTCCGGCGCGGGCCCGGGCAGGGCGGCGAGTATCCGGGTCCACGGCCAGGCGGCGGGTAGGCCGTCGTCCTCGGGGTTGCCGCCCCACGCGGTCGTCCAGCCCTGGTCGGCGAGGTGGGTGGCACCCGCCTGCGCGAGGGCGGTCTTCCCGGCCCCGGCCTCACCCGCGACGAGGACGAGCGCGACCTTCCCGCGTTCCCGGACAGCGGCGGCCGCGGCGGCGAACTGAGCGAGTTCACCGGCTCGGCCGACCAGCGTGCCGGGGCCAGGAGTGGCTCGACTGCCGGGCACCGGTTCGTCTCCCCCGCTCGTGACGTCGTGCGTGGCCGTCGACGACGTGGCGGCGCGGCGACGAGGACCGGGCGACGTGGCGGCGAGGCCGGTCAGCACGGGTGCGCCGGTGAGACCGGGCGCCTGCGCCAGGATGTCGGTCTCCAGCTGGCGCAGCCCCGGTCCCGGGTCGAGGCCCAGCTCCTCCGCCAGCACCGACCGCGCGCGGCGGAGCGTGTCCAGCGCCTCGCCCTGGCGGGCGGCGCGGTAGCGGGCGAGCGCCAGCAACCGCCACGCGTCCTCCCGCCACGGGTGAGCCCTCACCTGCGCCTCGAGGTCCGGCACCGCCGACGCCGCACGGCCGGAGTCCAGCAGCGCGGCCGCCCGCCGCTCCCCCGCCAGCAGCCGCAGCTCGTCGAGGCGGGCGATCTCCCCGCGCGCCCACGGCTCGTCGGCGAAGTCCGCGTACGCCGGTCCACGCCACAGCGCCAGCCCCGCGTCGACGCCGGCGAGCACCGCCTCGGGCGAACCCGACGCCGTGACCGCCGCCTCGAACTCCCACGCGTCGACCGCCGCGGCACGCAGCACGTAACCCGGCCCCGCGGTCACCAGCACGCGGGCCGGGGTCCGGGGCGGCCGGTCCGGTTCGAGCGCCTTGCGCAGCGCGGCGACGAACGTCTGCACCGCGCCGACGGCCCCGTCCGGCGGATCCGTCCACAGGTCGGCCACGAGCTGCCCCACCGGGACGACCCGCCCCCGCGCGACCAGCAGCCGCGCCAGCACCGCGCGGTGTCGCGGCCCCCTCAACTCGACCGGACCCCGCTCGTCCTCGGCCACCAGCGGGCCGAGCACCCGAAACGTGATCACCGCGAGCACTGTAACGCGCTCAGTCAGCGCTGACCGACCGCTGACTCCCGGGTTGAACGCTCACAACATGCAGATCCCAGGATTCACCTACGACCGCGTGACCACCCAGGACGGGACCCGCCTCAACGTCGCCGTAGGCGGCACGGGCGCGCCCGTCGTGCTCCTGCACGGCTTCCCGCAGACCCACCTCATGTGGCGGCACGTCGCCGCCGACCTGGTGAGCGATCACACCGTCATCTGCCCCGACCTGCGCGGCTACGGCGACAGCGACAAGCCGGCGGACACCGGCGACACCTACGCCAAGCGCACGATGGCGCAGGACGTCGTGGCCGTCGCCCGCGCGCTCGGGCACGAGCGGTTCGCGCTCGCCGGGCACGACCGCGGCGCGCTGGTCGCCTTCCGCGCCGGCCTCGACCACCCCGACACCGTCACCCACCTCGGGTGCCTGGACGTGCTGCCGACACTGGACATGTGGGACGTCCTGCACGGCACCACCGCCGCCGTCGGCTTCCACCTCTACCTCATGGGTCAACCACCCGGCCTTCCCGAGGCCATGATCGGCGCCGCGCCGGACGCGTTCTTCGGCCACTTCCTCGACGCGTGGGCGCAGGGCGCCTTCCCACCGGACGTGCGTGCCGCCTACCTGGCCGCGTCCCGGAACGCGGTCACCTCGATCGTCGCCGACTACCGCGCCTCCGCCACCATCGACGTCGAGCACGACCAGCGCGACCGGGACAGCGGCACCCGGCTCCGCATGCCGGTCACCGTGCTGCAGCAGGACTGGGGCGCGGCGCTCGGCTACGACGCCGCGGCGCTGTGGCGGGCCTGGGCGCCGGACCTCACGCACGTCACCGTCTCGTCCGGACACTTCATGGCGGAGGAGGGCCCGGCCGAGGTGATCAAACACCTCCGTGAACTTCTCACCCGCTAGGCCACTGGGCCGAAAGGCGGTAGCACCAGCAGTAACGGTTCGCTACCGTCCGTTCCTGGTCGGACCGTACCAACCAGGGGGTACTTCTCCATGCGCCGAGCGCTCAGCGCCGCCCTGACCGCCTTGCTGGCCGCGGGAGCGTTCGCCGCCGCCCCACCCGCGGATTCCGCACCCGCGGCGGTCGCCGACCAACCGATGTCAACGTTCACACCCCGCGCGCCGGTCCGGTTGCTCGACACCAGGACCGGCACGGGGACGGGTGGCTCGACCAGTCCGGTCGGCCCGGGTGGCACGCTCACACTCGACCTCTCCGGCGCGGTGCCGGCCACCGCGACGGCCGTCGTCCTCAACGTGACCGGCGTGGCGCCGACGGCCGCCACCTTCATCACGGTCCACCCAGCCGGCACGGGCCGGCCGACCGCGTCGAGCCTCAACCTGCCCGCCGGCGACATCAGGGCGAACCAGGTGACGGTGGCGCTCGGCGCGGACCGCGAGGTCGCGCTGTACAACTTCGCCGGGAACGTGCACATCGTCGCCGACCTCGCCGGTCACTACGCGACGGGCGCCGGCGCGAGGTTCACCGCCCTGCCCGCCAGCCGGTTCCTCGACACGCGGGACAGCGGCCCGCTGGGCCCCGGCGGGTCGCGGGTCGTCGACCTCACCAACCGGGTGCCCCGGTCGGCGACCGCGGTGACGTTCAACCTCACCGCCACCAATGCGACCGCGTCGACGTTCGTCACCGCGTGGCCAGCGGGCGCGGCACGGCCGACGGCCTCGAACGTGAACGTGCCCAGCGGCGACACGAGGCCCAACCTCGTCACCGTCGCCATCGGTGCCGACCGCAAGGTCAGCCTCTACAACAACGCCGGCAGCGTCGACGCGGTCGTGGACCTGACCGGCTTCTACACCCCCGACTACGGCGCCGCCTTCCTCCCGATGCCGCCGACGCGCCTGCTGGACACCAGGAACGGCGCCGGCGGGCCCGTCGGCACCGCCGGCACGATCGACGTCGCCCTCCCGGACGGCCTGCCGGCGACCACCACGGGTGCGGTGCTCAACGTCACCGGCGTGGACGCGACGGCCGGCACCTACGTGACCGCGTGGGCGGCGGAGTACGACCAGCCGGACACCTCCACGCTCAACCTGTCCGCCGGGCAGACCGCCGCCAACGCGGCCGTGGTCGCGTTCGGTCCGGTGCTCGGCATCCAGCTCTACAATCACGACGGGAACGTGCACATCGTCGCCGACCTGGCCGGGGTCTTCGCCGCGGCCGGCGACGCGCCCTGCACGGCCGACTGCCTCTACGCGTGGGGTGAGAACGTGAACAAGGCACTCGGCACCGCCCAGGCCGTCCCCTCGTCGGCGACCCCGACGCAGGTGGTCGGCCTGTCCGCCGTGCGGGCGGTCGACGGCGGCAGCGGGGCGAACGGGTACGCCCTGCGCGCGGACGGCACGGTGTGGGCCTGGGGCGACAACGAGAGCGGGCAGCTGGGCAACGGCTGGACGGGTACGTCGACCGGCGGGCTCGGCAGCGGTTCGGCGGTCCCGGTGCCCGTGGTCGGGCTGACCGGCGTCACCGCGATCGCCGGCAGCGACAGGGGTGCCTACGCCCTGCGTGGCGACGGCACCGTGTGGGCCTGGGGATCCGGCTGGACCGGCCGCCTGGGCACCGGGAGCCTCGACGACGTCGCCGAGCCGCGGCAGGTGTCCGCGCTGACGAACGTGGTCGCGATCGCCAGCGGCTGGGGCACCGGGTACGCGCTGCGCGGCGACGGCACGGTCTGGGCCTGGGGCCAGAACGGCACCGGCGCGCTCGGCAACGGCTCGCCGGAGGAGTACTCGCCCGTGCCGGTTCAGGTCTCCGGCCTCACCGGTGTCACGGCGATCGCCGGCCGCGACAACGGCGCACTCGCGCTGCGCGGCGACGGCACCGTCTGGGCGTGGGGCGACAACGGCGCGGGCCAGCTCGGCAACGGCCAGCCGTGCCCACCGGAACAGAGCAGCTGCGAGTCGCGGGTGCCGGTCGCGGTGTCCGGCCTGACCGGCGTGAGGAGCATCGCCGGCAACATCAACAACGGCTACGCGGTGCGCGACGACGGCACGGTGTGGTCCTGGGGCGGGAACTTCGACGGCGCGCTCGGCAACGGCGTCGACTGCGACCCGACCGCGCAGGCGTGTGAGTCCCGCGTGCCGGCGCCGGTCCCGGGTCTCGCGGACGCCACGGCCGTAGCCGCGTTCGACTACGGCGGTTACGCGTTGCGCGCCGACGGATCCGTCTTCGCGTGGGGATCCAACACCTACGACGCACTGGGCAACGCGGGGGTGGCCGAGCACTCGGCGGTGCCCGTGCCGGTCGTGGGTCTGAGCGGCGCGAGCGCCGTCGGGGGCGGCGGGGAGGCCGGCTACGCGATCGTTTCGAACCCTGGAGGTTGAGATGCGTCGAACGCTGTGCGGTGCGTTCACCACGGTCCTTGCCGCCGGTCTGGTCCTCGCCGGAGGTCCGCGGGCACAGGCGAGGCCCGCGGCGGCGCTGGCGGACGCGACCCCGTCGGCCTACACGTCGCTCGCCCCCGTCCGCGTGCTCGACACGCGGGGCGGCATCGGC
>NZ_JBJMIE010000721.1:0-15734 GCF_045807065.1 Actinophytocola sp.
CCGGGCACCCGCGATGTCGTAGGAGTCATCGGTGCGGGTGTTCCATGGCAGCTCCAGCACGGTGTCCAACCAGGTCCGGATCCAGCTCACCTCCGGCGACTGGTCCGAGGTCCGCTCCAGCTTGTCGACCTCGGCCATCGCCGCGTCGTGGACCTTCGGCGGCAGGTCGGCGGCCTCGACGCGGGCGCGGTAGTCCTGCTCCTCGGTCTCGGGCTTGCCGTCGAGCTCCGCCAGCTCCTTTCGGATGGCGGCGAGCTGCTGGCGCAGCAGGAACTCCCGCTGCTGCTTCTCCATGCCCTCCTGGACGTCCTTGCGGATGGTCTCCGCGACGTTCAGCTCGGCCAGGTGCTCGCGGGTCCACTCGAGCAGCTTCTCGAGCCGCTCGGTGGCGTCGACCGTCTCCAGCAGCCACAGCTTCTTGTCGTTGTCGAAGTAGGGCGCGTAGCCGGCCATGTCGGCCAGCGCGGACGGGTCGGACTCGGACTGCACCGAGTCGATCACCTGGTAGGCACCACGCTCCTGGAGCATGGTGATGACCAGCGCCTTGTACTCCTTGGCCAGCTCGTTCGTGCGGCCGGTCGCCGGCGCCGACGCGGCCACCTCGACCTCGACCCACAGCGCGGCGCCGGGGCCGGTGGTGCCGGCGCCGATGCGGACGCGCTCGGTCCCGCGGACCACGGCGGCCCGCTCGCCACCCGGCATGCGGCCGACCTGTTCGACGACGCCGAGCACACCGACCTTCGCGTACTTCCCGTCCAGGCGCGGCACCATGACCACGCGTGGCTTGTCCCCCTCGGCCCTGCTGATCGAACCAGCCTGCGCGGCCTCCACCGCGGCGCGGACCTCGCTCCCGTCGGTGCCGGCCATGCGGATCGGCACGACCATCCCCGGCAGGAGCACCGTGTCGTCCAGCGGCAGCACCGGGAGCGTCAGCGACTCTGCCATGAGTTCACCCTCCAAAGTTGAGTCTGACCTACTCAACCTCGGCGGAGTCCCGGTTGTTTCCCAGCGGCGTTCGCTCTGAGCGGAGCTTGTCGAGCGTGCGCATCAGCGCAGGTCGAGCAGCCTGCGGGGCGTCTCCCAGAGCACCGCGCGCAGGAACTCCTCCCCCAGCCGGTCGTCGGCAGCTGCCCAGCTCGTGATGGCCCGCAGCTGGGTCGCGTAGTCGTACGGGATGCTCGGGAAGTCCGTGCCGAGCGCGACCTTGTCCGCGATCCCGGCCAGGCGGGCGGGCCAGTCGGCGGGCAGCAGCTCGTCGGCCCTGTTGAACGGGACGCCCACCATCGTGGTGTCGAGGTGCACGCCGGCGTACCGCTCGGCGAGGTCGACCGCGAGGGCGTGCTCCGGCAACCCGGCGTGTGCCAGCACGGCGACCAGCCGCGGGTGCCGGCGCAGGACCTCCTCGAACACGCCGAGTCCGGTGTGCCTGCCGGGGATCGGCCCGTTGCCGCAGTGGATGACGACCGGCACGCCGGCCTCGGCGAGGGGACCCCAGACGTCGTCGAGCAGCGGGTCGCGCGGGTCGTAGCCGCCGACCTGGACGTGTGACTTCACGCAGCGGACGCCCTGGTCGAGTGCCTGTTTCAGGTACTCGCCAACGCCCGGCTCGGGGAAGAACGTAGCGGTCGGCACGGCCTCGGGCACGTGAGCCGCGAAGTCCCGGACCCACCCGTTCAGCCACACGGCCATGTCCGGCTTGTGCGGGTAGACGAGCGGCGCGAAGTGCCGGACGCCCAGGTCACGCAGGACCGTCAGGCGCTCCTCCACGGGCAGCCGGTAGTGGATGGGCCACTCGGTGCCGTAGTTCTCGGCGGCCTCGTCGAAGTAGGCCCAGACCTTGCGCTCGACGGACTCGGGCAGGAAGTGCAGGTGCAGGTCGGCCAGGCCGGGAAGGCCCAGCGCCGCGGTGAACGCCGGGACTTCGTCGTCGGACCCGGGGATCAATACCGCCCCTTGAGCGCCCGCCCGTGCGCGCGCGAGATCTCCCGCTCCGCGTCCCGTTTGGCGAGCGACTGCCGCTTGTCGTACTCCTTCTTGCCCTTGCCCAGCGCGAGCTCGACCTTGACCTTGCCGTCCTTGAAGTACAGGGACAGCGGCACCAGCGACAGGCCGCCCTCGCGCGTCTTGCCGATGAGGCGCTCGATCTCGCCCCGGTGCAGCAAGAGCTTGCGAGTGCGGCGCGGCGTGTGGTTGGTCCACGTGCCGAGCACGTACTCCGGGATGTGCAGGTTCCGCAGCCACACCTCGCCGTCGTCGACCGTGGCGAACGCGTCGACCAGCGACGCCCGGCCGAGGCGCAGCGACTTGACCTCGGTGCCCATCAGTGCGATCCCGGCCTCGTACGTGTCCAGGATCGTGTAGTCGTGCCGAGCCTTGCGGTTCTGCGCGATTACCTTCTGGCCACGTTCCTTCGACATGATGACAACTCTACGTGTCCACGCACGCCGTTATCACTGGCGCACGTACAGACGCAGGGTGACGTAGCCGGTGATCGCCGAGATGCCGATGGCCGTGAGCAGCAGCCATGGCGCCACCAGCAGGATGTCGATGCCCTCGATCGGTCTGATCACGCCGGCCGCGAACGGCCCGGCCAGCAGCGAGTCGAGGAACCAGAGTTTGGCGAGCACGAGCAGGCCGATCGCGAGGACCGCGCCGATGACGCCCGCGACCACCGCTTCCAGGAGGAACGGCAGCTGGGTGTACCAGCGGGTCGCGCCGACCAGGCGCATGATGCCGACCTCCGTGCGCCTGGTGAACGCGGACACCTGAACGGTGTTGGAGATCAGCAGCAGCGCGGCGACGGCCTGGATGAGCGCGATCACGAACGTCAGGTTCCGGACGCCGTTGAGCGCCTGGAAGAAGCGGTCCAGGAACTCGCTCTGGTCCTCGACGGACTTCACGCCGACCCGGCCGGTGAAGGTCTGGATGATCACCTGCGGCCGGTCGGGGTTCACGAGTTTCACGTTGAACGTCGCGGGCAGCGCCTCGGGCCGCGCGAGCTTCACGAGCTCCGGCTGCGAGGCGAAGAGCTGCTTGAACTTCGCGTAGACCTGGTCCCGGTTGTCGTAGGAGACCTTCTCGACGGCGGGGTTGCGTTCGAGGTCGTTGCGCAGGGTGCGGCAGGGGTCCTGCTGACACGCCTTGTCGTTCGCGCTGATGTCACCGGTCAGGTAGACCTGGACCTGCAGTTTGTCCTCGTAGACGGTTTGGGTCTTGTCGATCATCCGGACCACGAGGAGGCCGCCCCCGAGCAGGAGGAGCGAGACCATCGTGGTGAGGATCATCGCGGCGGTCATCGTCACGTTCCTGCGGAGGCCGGTCAGGACCTCACTCAAGACGAAGCTGGCACGCATCGGGGGAAGGCGTCCTTGTGGTCGGGAGGGCGGGGGTGTGTGGGGTCTTTCTAGCGGCCTACGCCGTAAACCCCTCGTGAGTCGTCACGCACGACCTGGCCGAGGGACAGCTCGACGACCCGGCGCCGCATGGAGTCGACGATCGAGTGGTCGTGTGTCGCCATCAGCACGGTCGTACCGGTGCGGTTGATGCGTTCCAGCAGCAGCATGATGTCCTGGCTGGTGTCGGGGTCGAGGTTTCCGGTCGGCTCGTCGGCCAGCAGCATGAGCGGCCGGTTGACGAACGCGCGCGCGATGGCCACGCGCTGCTGCTCGCCGCCGGACAGCTCGTGCGGCATCCGGTTGGCCTTGCCCTCGAGGCCCACCAGCTCCAGGACCTCGGGCACCACCTTGCGGATGGTGTTGCGGGGCTTGCCGATCACCTCGAGCGCGAAGGCGACGTTCTCCGCGACGGTCTTGTTGTGCAGCAGCCGGAAGTCCTGGAAGACGCAGCCGATGGACTGGCGCAGGCGGGGAACCCGGCGCCGGGCCATCCGCACCACGTCGAAGTTCGCCACGTAGACGCGGCCCTTGGTGGGTACTTCCTCCCGCAGCAGGAGACGGAGGAAGGTCGACTTACCCGAGCCGGACGCGCCGATGAGGAAGACGAACTCTCCCTTGTCCACCTCGACGGAGATGTCCTCCAACGCGGGTCGCGTCGAGGTCTTGTACACCTTCGAAACGTGCTCGAGCCGAATCACGAGGCGGGAGTCTACCTCCGGCCGTTATCGACCTGTTGCCTTGGGAGTCCCGGGCCGTGACCAGCCAAGATCAACGGTAACCTACCGTCCGTGCACGGGGACAGCTGGTTGTCGGACACCCGAACCTCCTACGACACGGTCGCGACCAGCTACGCCGACCTCGTACGCACCGCCCTGGCCCGTGACGCATACCTGCGCGCGGCGTTGACCCTGTTCGCCGACCTGGTCGACGGCGGACCCGTGGCCGACATCGGATGTGGTCCAGGTCACGTCACAGCGCACTTGCGGGGACTGGGCGTTGACGCCTTCGGGGTCGACCTCTCCCCCGCGATGGTCGAGGTGGCCCGGCGGGACCACCCCGGCCTGCGGTTCGAGGTCGGCTCGATGACCACGCTGGACCTTCCCGACGCCTCGCTCGCGGGGCTGCTCGCCTGGTGGTCGTTGATCCACGTGCCCAACGAGGAGGTCCCCACCGTCTTCGGGCACTTCCGGCGCGTGCTGCGCCCCGGCGGGCCGGTGCTGCTGGGCTTCCACGTCGGCGACGAGTCGCGGCTGAAGACCGAGGGCTACGGCCACCCGATGAAGGTCCACGTGCACCGCCGCCAGCCCGGCCAGGTGGCCGCCTGGCTGCGTGCCGCCGGGTTCACGGTCGAGGTGCAGTGGCTGCTCGACCCGGACGAGAAGCCGAGCGCGTTGCTCTTCGCGCGCCTATGAGGCGGCGTGGGTGCGGCGCCAGCGGATGCCGGCCTCCAGGAACCCGTCGATCTCCCCGTCCAGCACGCTCGACGGGTTGCCGACCTCGTACTCCGTCCGCAGGTCCTTCACCATCTGGTACGGGTGCAGCACGTACGAGCGCATCTGGTTGCCCCACGACGAGCCACCGTCGCCCTTGAGCGCGTCCATCTCCGCGCGCTCCTCCTGCCGCTTGCGCTCCAGCAGCTTCGCCTGCAGCACGCGCATGGCGGCGGCCTTGTTCTGGATCTGCGACTTCTCGTTCTGGCAGGACACCACGATCCCCGTCGGCAGGTGCGTGATGCGCACGGCCGAGTCGGTGGTGTTCACGCTCTGCCCACCCGGGCCGGACGACCGGAACACGTCGATCCGGATGTCCTTCTCCGGAATGTCCACATGGTCGACGGCCTCCACGAACGGCAGGACCTCCACCCCGGCGAACGACGTCTGCCGGCGGCCCTGGTTGTCGAACGGGGAGATGCGCACGAGCCGGTGCGTGCCCTGCTCGACGGACAGCGTCCCGTAGGCGAACGGGGCGTGGACCTGGAACGTCGCCGACTTGATGCCGGCCTCCTCCGCGTAGGAGGTGTCGTAGACCTCGGTCGAGTAGCCGTGCCGCTCCGCCCAGCGCAGGTACATGCGCAGCAGCATCTCCGCCCAGTCCGCGGCGTCGACCCCGCCCGCCTCCGAGCGGATGGTGACGATGGCGTCGCGCTCGTCGTACTCGCCGGAGAGCAGGGTGCGGACCTCGATGGAGGCGATGTCGGCATGCAGCCGGTCGCGCTCGGTGTCCGCCTCGACGCGTGCCTCAGCGCCGTCAGCGCCCTCCTCCTCGGCCAGCTCGTAGAGCACGCCGAGGTCGTCGAGGCGCTGCCGCAGTTCCTCTATTCGCCGCAGCTCAGTCTGCTTGTGCGAGAGCTGGCTCGTGACCTTCTGCGCCGACTCGGGGTCGTCCCACAGGTCTGGACGGGCAGCCTGCTCCTCCAGATCGGCGATCTGCTTGCGCAGGCCGTCGAGGTCCGAGACCGCCTCGACACTGGCGAGGGTCTCCGACAGTTGGTTCAGGTCAGCTGCGACGTCCGGGTTCACGTTATGACAATCTACCGTGAACCCGTACGCCGTCCGCTCGTGGCGACCGCTTCAGGAGGTCGGGATCGAGTCGAGCAGCTTGAGTACCGCTCGCGCCCGAGCCACGCCGAACTCCGCGATCGCCTTCGAGTACGCGCCATCAGCGTTCTTGGCCGCCGTCTTCGCTGCCTCGTGCTCGTCCGAGTAGACCTTCTTGGCCGACTCGATCAGAGCTGCCCGCTGCTTCGCCGTCAGGGCGTCCGCGTGGACGAGACGGAGGATCAGCGGGCTGCGGAGGTGGTCGGGACCCGGCTCACTGCCGAGCCACGACTTGAAGGCCTTCTTGCCCGCAGCCGTCACCAGGTACTGCTGGCTGGACCGCGGCCCCTGCTTGCCGAGCCGGACCAGACCGGCGTCGGCGAGAGCGGGGAGTTCGCGGTAAACCTGACTCCGAGTGACACTGAAGAACGACCCAAATCGATCACGGGCAGCCGAGACCAATTGCCCACCAGTAGCCGGACCATCGTGCAGCAGCCCCAAGAGGGCAGCCGCAGTTGCATTCAGTTCAGACACCTTACCACCGTGCCACGAATGGACGACGGTGTCCACAGTGGCCGTGCCTCTGTCCACTGTGGCTAGTAGGCCATTTGGGGACTGTTGAGCCGTGTTCTAGTCGCACAGTATGAGGTCGTACGCCGATCCTCAAGGGAGCCAAGGAATCCTTCGCACAGCGAAGCAGTTTCACCCTTGCACCACACCGGCAAGCCTCGTACCAGGGGAAACAGTCGGGCGCGAGCGACGCGCCACCGTTCCTCGACTCCACAAAGGCGACGGACAGGCGGCCCGCGGGGCCTCGGATCCCTTCGCACATTTTGGACTTGGCGCCCCCTTCGAAGGGCACCGAACCAGGCGGAATAGAGCGCTACTCCATCCGGGTAAAGATGTGCGCGAGGCCGGAAAGGAATGCTCCGTTCGCGACGGATCCGGCCCACCACACCGGACCCGGGTCTGCGCCCAGTCCTGTGTGGACCGCGACGTGGACAGTCAGTTGCACGTGCATCTAGCGCGTGCACTGGACAAATGGCCCCAAGCGGCAGAACACGAGGGCCGCCAAACAGCCTATCGGAGCCGGCGTCCACGCCGGACTGGAAATTACGAGTACCAAATTCCGCGCGACAGCGAGACTTTCGGGCCGGAAGTCTAGCCAGGACACCGCCGCGTCACCCGGAGAGACCCGATCCATCCGGGTGAGACAGATCTCTGGAGCCGGTCGATCCACCCACTCCCGACAAATGAGCGGCTCAGGCTCCATTGACCGACCCTTGCGGACGTCCCCGCCCGAGTACTCAGTCACCCGAGCACCCAGTCACCCGACCGCCCCGAGCGCCGGCCACCCCGAGCCACGAACACGGCTCCGCCCGGACGCTCACCCCTTCTCGGCCGTCCGCTGCCCCGGACGGCCGGCAGGCAGCTCTCCGACCCTCCGGCCCATCGGCACCCTCGCGCACGGTTTCCGCAGGTCAGACCCTAAATGACCCCCCAGTGAAACCCCCGCCGAACCCCTGCGTATAGTTACATTTACAACAGCGCGGGGTGGAGCAGCTCGGTAGCTCGCTGGGCTCATAACCCAGAGGTCGCAGGTTCGAATCCTGTCCCCGCTACAGAGTGGGAGAGCCCTATCTGCGAAGTATGCAGATGGGGCTCTTTCGCTATTTCTTTGGGGGTCCAACCCCCAAACCCCGGCCGGGGGGCTTCGCCCCCGGACCCCCATGCGGGGAGCCGGTGGAGTGGGGGGGGGCGGGCTGGGTGTGGGTTGAGTGCGGGTTGGGGTGCGGGAGCTTACGCAGGTGCTGGGGTGGTTGGCGGTTGGGGTTTCGTCGCCTGGTGGTTTGGGGGGCGTCCTTCTCTCGGAGGCTTCGAGTTGTGCACGCCGGAGTCGTTGTGAGGGTGTCTTCGGGGGTTGTGTCGGGCCGGGATCGGTAGCCTCCGCTTCCTCGCGGGCCTCTGGCTCCTCGCTGGGCGGGAGTGGAGGCTCGTCATTTCCTCTGAGAGTGCTCTCAGGATTGCGTCACACAGGGGCCCTCCTACGGTCTGTCGTCTGGGCCGCAGCTCGTGGCCTTCCCGCGTGCCTCGGCCTCACGCTGCTCGTCTCGGGGCGGGTCTCTAGGTTTTGGCTTCGTCGCTGCCCAAAGCGTCGCGTTCTGAGCTTCTGGGGTGTGTTGGAGGGCTGCGACCAGCGCTTTTGGTATTCCTTCCGGGGTGTTTCGGGGGTGGTGAATGAGGGCTTGAGTGGTGTGGCAGGTCACATTTGGTCTCTTGTGGACGGTAGATTTGAGGGTGTGGTGAATTGAATGAGGGTCGCGTTCGGAATCGGGTGTGGGTGGGGTACTCGAGGCGCGCCGAGTCGCGTTCGGACAGTGCGGAGTGGCGGATCTCGTGGTTCGTTTCAGTGTTGTTGTGTTGATTTGCTAGTGTGCCGTCACAAACCAACGGGGTTGCACGTATGTCGTGTGCAACGGCGTCCTAGGAGAGCAGCCAGATGGCGCAGAAGGTATTGGTACAACTCGTCGACGACCTGGACGGCACCAGCTCACAGGACGTGACGACGGTCCTGTTCGGGTTGGACGGCGTCAGCTACGAGATCGACCTGTCGGGCTCGAACGCGGAGCGACTGCGGGAGAACCTGCAGGAGTTCGTCGATTCGGCACGGCGTACCGGCGGTCGGGTCAAGCGTGGCGCCCGTCCGGCCCAGTCCGGCAAGGCGGCCAGCTCCGGCGAGGCCGGCCAGATCCGCGAATGGGCACTGGAGAACGGCTTCGAGCTCGCCGGCCGGGGTCGCATCCCGTCGCACGTCGTCGACGCCTACAAGGAGTCCCAGGCCGAGAGCAAGGCGAAGGAGACCGCCAAGGCCGCCCCGAAGCGGCGGACACGCGTGAAGAAGAGCTGACGCCGGCGGGCGCGGACGCTGCGAGCCGCGCTCGCCAGCCAGCCACTCTGACATCGGATGTCACGGTGTCACGTGGCTCATTCCGTCCACAGTGGATAACGGTTGTCTCTCCCGCCGCTGTCGTGACGTCGGCCGATGTCCCACGCGGTCGAGGCACGGTCTCCCCATCGGGGTGGCCGTGCTTTTTCACGTTGGCCGAAAGTTGCGTTCGGCAAACGCACGACAGGAAGTCCGCGCAGACGAAAACGCGGTTTCCCGATCTGGATCGGGAAAACCGCGTTTTCGCTTCGGTCAGCGGCTGCCCTTCGCGGCCTCGTAGTCGCTGATCGCCTTCTGCAGTGCGGCGAGCGCTTCGCCCTGCCCGGCGAAGTCAGCGGACTTCTGCGCCGCCTGCAGATCGGTCAGCGCCTTGTTCATGTCCGCCACCGCCTGGTCGAGTGCCGGGTTGTCGCCACCGCCGCCCGCCGGTGGCGGCGTGCTCGTCGACGGGGACGACGTCGACGGAGTTGACGTCGGCGGCGACGTGGTGGTCGAGCCGTCGTTACCGCCCGG
Organism: Actinophytocola sp.; assembly: GCF_045807065.1. Taxonomy (GTDB): domain Bacteria; phylum Actinomycetota; class Actinomycetes; order Mycobacteriales; family Pseudonocardiaceae; genus Actinophytocola. The sequence goes on from NZ_JBJMIE010000721.1 coordinate 9,393, forward strand.
TGGCTCGGTGGTGCCGTTGGCGGGCTGCTGGAACGCCTCGTTTATCGCGTTCGTCAGCTTCGAGTCGAAGCCCACTCGGCCACCGAAGTACACGAGGACCCTGGCCAACTGCGGGAAGGCGTTCTCGTCCTTCTGCTCGATGTAGATCGGCTCCACGTACATCAGGCCGCCCGCCACCGGCAGTGTCAGCAGGTTCCCGTATCTGACGTTGACGTTCGGGTTGTTGAACAGGGTTCGGTTCTCGGTCACCTGGTCGGTGGTCTCGAACTCGTTCTGGACCTGCACCGGGCCCTTGGCTCGCTCTTCCGTCGGTAGTTTCAGGACCTTGAACTGGCCGTAGGTTTTCCAATCGGACGACACGGACACCCACGCGGCGAGGAACTGCCGGTTCAGCAGTGTCATCGCGCTGGTGAGCTGGAAGGTCGGCTGTGAGTCCCCAGGCGCCTGTACCAGCACGTAGTACGGCGGCTGGTTCGGCGCGGCCCCGCCGGCCTCGTTGTTGCTGACCGTCGGGTCCGGCGGCACGCTCCAGAACGTCCGCGTGGAGAAGAACTGCGCCGCGCGGTCCTTGCCCTGCACGTGGTACTGCGCCAGCAGGTCCCGCTGCACCTTGAACAGGTCCTCCGGGTAGCGGAAGTGATCGCTCAGCGACGCGGGGATCGCGCCGTGTTTCACGGTGCCGGGGAAGATGCTCTCCCACGCCTTGAGCACCGGGTCCTTGTCGTCGATCGAGTACAGCGTCACCGTGCCGTCGAACGCGTCGACCGTCGCCTTCACGGAGTTGCGGATGTAGCTGATGTCCCGGTTCTCCTGCCGCGCCACGCCGGTCAGCGTGTCGGAGGTGACCTCGCCGAGCGGGGTGCGCTGCGCGTACGGGAAGTTCTCCAGCGTCGTGTAGCCGTCGACGATCCACTTGATGTGGCCGTCGACCACCGCCGGGTACGGGTCGCCGTCGACCGTCAGCCACGGTGCGACCTTGCTCACCCGGGTGCGGGGATCACGGTCGTACATGATCTTCGAGCCCTCTTTGATGTCCCCGTTGAAGAGGATGTTGGGCTCGCCGTAGTGGGCGTAGAAGACCAACCGGTTGAACCAGCCGTTGAGCGGCACGCCGCCCGTACCCTTGTAGCGGTAGTCCTGGTCGGTGGAGGTGTCGAACTCACCGCGGGCGTTGACGATCGCATAGTCGGTGGCGAGTTCGCCGTAGTAGACCCGCGGCTCGGTGACCGGGATGTCCATCTTCTGGCCGCCGTTCAGCGCGTCCAGGTCGCTCACGGTGAAGTCCGGGTAGCCGCCCTCGCCGCTGCCGCCGGAACTCTCGTTGAACGCGTTGATCTTGTTGGCCGGCGCCGCGACGAACCCGTTGCCGTGGGTGTAGACCATGTGCTTGTTGATCCACGACGTCTGGTTGTTCACCAGCCGGGACGAGTCGAGCTCACGTGCGGCGACGATGTAGTCCTGCGTCTTGCCGTCGACCTCGTAGCGGTCGACGTCCAACTTCGTCGGGAAGCCGTAGAAGTTCTCGCCGCCCTCGCGCTGGGTGAAGGTGCGGGACAGGATGCTCGGGTCGAGCAGGCGGACGGTCGGCTCGGGGGTGTCGAGCCGCAGTTGGGTGCTGGCCTGCTGGTAGGTCTGGGAGCTGACGCCGGCGTCGCCGGCGTAGTCCTCGAACGTGATCTTGTCGTCGCCGAGCCCGAACGCGTACTTGGTGGCCGAGATGTTCCGGTCGATCGACTTGGATTCCTTGGCCGCCTCGTTCGGCTTGACGGAGAACTGCTGCAGCACCGTCGGCCACGCCCAGCCGACGAGGATGCTCGACAGGATCAGCAGCACGATCGCGATGGCCGGCAGCTGCAGGTTGCGCACGAACGCGCCGACGAAGAACGCGACCGCGCAGAAGCCGGCGATGAACATCAGGATGAGCTTGGCCGGCAGCACCGCGTTGAGGTCGGTGTAGGTGGCGCCGTCGAACAACGAGTTGCGGGTGGAGAACAGCAGCTCGTAGCGCTCGAAGAAGTAGTCGACGGCGAGCACGACGACGAACAGGCCGGCGGTGACCGACAGCTGCACGCGTGCCGGCACGGAGAAGTTGTCGCCCTTCACGCCGAGCCGGATGCCGCCGAAGATGTAGTGCGTGATCAGCGCGCCGATGCCGGCGATGGCGATCGAGACGAACAGCCAGGTGATCAGCCAGCTGATGAACGGCAGCGTGAACGCGTAGAAGCCGAGGTCCTTGCCGAACTCGGGGTCGGTCTGGCCGAACGGGACGGCGTTGAGCATGAGCTGCACCGGCTGCCAGTCCCCCTGCCCGGCCGCACCGGCGATGGCCCCGACGACCAGGGGGATGCCGATCCCGAACAGCCGCACGCGCTGCACGATCGTCGACCGGTACCGCGCGAGGGGGTCCTCGGTGCCGGAGACGGGCACGAACACCGGCCGCGTCCGGTAGGCGATGGCGAGGCTGACCGCCAGCAGACCGCCGACCAGCAGCCCCAACACGAAGAACAGGATGATCCGCGTGAGGATGACGGTGGTGAACACCGACCGGAAGCCGACTTCGCCGTACCACAGCCAGTCGACATAGGTGTCGAGCAGCCGCGCTCCGACGATCAGCACCAGGATGAGCACACCGGCGATGCTGAGGAGGATCTTCGCACGACGGGATAGTTTGGGCATACCGATCGGGGGCCTGGTGGCCACGGTGTACTCCCTGTGTTGACCAGTGTTCTTCGCTCGACAGCTGTCCTAGATGTCCAACTCTATTCCGAGCCTGTCAGGTTCCCGTTCGGGTAGGTCGAAATAGCCGAACGCGAGAATAGGTGAGGATGGCAAGCATGTCCGCCAGCCATGCCCAGCACCTGTCCGCCGTAGCCCGCGAGGTCGAGGACTTCGTGTCCACCGCCGGCTGGGACCAGCCGCCTCAGCTGTTCGCCCTGGTCCCGACCGCCGAGCTGATCGAGGCCCAGCCCGAGCTGGTGGCCCAGGTCGACGTCGGCGCGCCGCTGACCCCGGTGGCCCAGGACGCCCTGCCCAGCGAGGACCTGGCAGAGGCCCTGGGCGGCATCATGTGGCCCGAGGCCGTCGAGGGGTGTGCCATCGCACAGGAGATCGTCGTCCTCCCACCCGAGGTCGAGGAGACCCTGCCGGCCGGCGAGGACACCGACGACCAGGCCGTCCTACGCCAGATCGCCGCCGAACACCCCCAACGCCGCGAGGCCCGCCTGGTAGCCGCCGTACTCCGCGACGGCACGGCGGCCTGCGTCCTCCGCATCCGCGGCGTGGACGGCGCCGACGAGATCGTCGAACACCCGGAACTGGCCCCCAACCTGACGGACGCCCTACTGGCCACCCTGCGGTAACCGACCTCCACCCGAACAGCGCCTCCCGGCACCGTCGCGGAGGCGCTGTTCACGGTTGCCCCCGCAGCCATGGACGCCGCGACAACCAGCCGTTACCCGCGAAGCTCCATACGCACGACACATCAAAGTGCCACCCGGCACCAGCGCCGACCGCAAACGTCGTCGAACCCGCTAACAGTGGTTGCCCAGCCCCCACCCGTCCCGGGGGCCGGCCCCGGTCCCATTCTACCGGCGGTCGCCGACAAAACCGCAGGTTGGCAAGGCCTGTGGATAACTTTCGGCCATGCGTCCGTGCGAAAGGGACAGTCGTGTGCCTCCGAGTGCCGGCCGACGTGGCGGAGCCTTGACCGGACGTCACCGAAGACGCGGTGTCTTCCCCGCTGTGGATAACCGGCCGTAACTGTGGACAACCCGTGTCAGCAGTGTGGCGGAGTGCGGCCCTCGTCCAGGTCCTTCAGGGCGTCGACCGCGCCGGCCAGGCTCTCCACCTTCACCAGCTCCATGCCGTCCGGCGCGTTCGACTCGGCCTCCGCGCAGTTGTCGGCCGGCACCAGGAACGTGGTGGCGCCGTCCTCCTTCGCCGCGATCAGCTTGAACGGGATGCCGCCGATCGGCTGCACGTTGCCCTTCACGTCGATCGCGCCCGTCCCGGCGATCGTCCGCCCGTCCTCCATCGCGCCCGGGGTGAGCGAGTCGACGATGGCCAGCGCGAAGATCAACCCGGCCGACGGCCCGCCGACGTCCTCGAGGTGGATGTTGATGTCGAAGTCGACGTCCGCGCGGTCGGCGGGCGCCAGCCCGAGGAAGCCCTCCGCCCGGTCGTCGCTGCCGAAGTCGCTCGCCTTGCCCAGTTTGATGTCGACGGTCTTCTTCGGCTGGTCCCCGTGCTGGAACGTGACCTTCACCGTCTGCCCCGGCTTGGTGTCCTTCAGCGCGTTGCGCACGTCCTCCTGCACGGTGATCGGGTGCCCGTTGACCTCCCACAAGCGGTCACCGGGTTGGACGACGTTGTCGACCGGCGCCTTGCGGGTGATCTCCTGCGCGATGACCTTGACCGGCTTGTCGAGGTACCGCAGTGCCGCGGTCTCGGCGGCGCTCTGCGAGTCCTGGAACATCTTCGTGTTCTCGCGCTCCAGGTCCTCCTGCGTCTGGCCGGGCCCGAAGTACTCGTCCCGCGGCGCGAGCGCGTAGCGGCCGCTGACCCACTTGCCCAGCGCGTCGAACAGCGTCACCTCGTCGTTGATCGACACGGTGGTCATCCGCAGCTGCCCGGTCGTCCTGTAGGTCTTGACGCCGTCGACGTCGACGATGACCTGGCCGTTCACGCTGCCGAGCGTGTTGTAGGTCGGGCCGGGCCCCAGCGACACGTAAGGCACCTTCACGAACCCGCCGACCAACGCGAGCACCGCGACGATCACGAAGCTGGTCACCATGGTCCAACCGCGGCGGGTCAGTCCGCGCGGGCTGTCCGTGCCCGGTTCGTAACCGATCGTCCGAGGCGCATCGACCTGGGGGTGCGGAGAGTCACTCACGGGGTGACAGGGTACGGCCTGTTCTCAACCGGCGAATCACCGCGCGTTTCTGGCGTGGCGTACCCCGCGTACCGTGGACCTATGACCGAGTTTCCGTTTGGCTTCGGACCGCCGAACCCGGACGACCGTGGCAAGAAGGATCCCTCCGGCGGGGAGAACCCCGCGGAGGCGTTCAACCAGCTCGGCCAGATGCTCAGCCAGCTCGGCCAGATGCTCAGCCAGGCCGGCACCGCGTCCGGCCCGGTCAACTACGACCTGGCGAAACAGATCGCCATGCAGCGCCTGACCTCCAGCGACGTCGGTTTCAAGACGTCGACGGAGTACCAGGGCGCGGTGACCGACGCGATGCACCTCGCCGAGCTGTGGCTCGACCCGGCGACGATCCTCCCGGCCGGCGCGACGACCGTGAAGTCGTGGACCCCTCGCGACTGGGTGGAGAACACCCTGTCGACGTGGCAGCGCCTGTGCGACCCGGTGGCCCGCCGCGTGTCCGGCGCGTGGGTGGACGCACTGCCGGCGGAGGCGAAGCAGGCGGCCGGCCCGCTGCTGTCGATGGTCGGCCAGATGGGCGGCATGGCCTTCGGTTCGCAGTTGGGCAACGCGCTGGCCCAGCTCGCGTCCGAGGTCCTGACGTCCACCGACATCGGCCTGCCACTGGGCCCGCCGGCGACGGCCGCCCTGCTCGGCGCGAACATCGAAGAGTTCACGAAGGGCCTGGAACGCCCGAACAGCGAGGTGATGGTGTTCCTCGCGGCCCGCGAGGCCGCACACCAGCGCCTGTTCGCGCACGTGCCGTGGCTGCGCCAACGCCTGCTCGCGACGGTCGAGGAGTTCGCGAGCGGTATCCGCGTGGACACGTCCGCCCTGGAACAGATGGCGACCCAGGTCGACCTGGCGAACCCGCAGTCGATCGAGGAGGTCATGCGCTCGGGCATGCTCGAGCCCCAGACCACCCCGGAGCAGAAGACGGCCCTGACCAGGCTGGAGACCCTGCTGGCCCTGGTGGAGGGCTGGGTGGCCGTGGTCGTCGGCGACGCGGTGAGCGACCGCCTCCCCGGCGCCGACGCCCTCCGTGAGACCCTGCGCCGCCGGCGCGCGAGCGGCGGCCCGGCCGAGCAGACCTTCGCAACGCTGGTCGGCCTGGAACTCCGCCCAAGGCGCCACCGCGCGGCGGCCGCCCTGTGGCGCCTGGTGGGCGACCAACACGGCCTGGAAGCCCGCGACGGCATCTGGGCCCACCCGGACCTGGTCCCCACCGCCGAGGACCTGGACGACCCCATGGACTTCGCCGAGCGCACAGGCCGCAAACCAACGCTCGAAGACGACCCGATCGCGGCCCTGGAACGCGAGGCCGAGTCCGGAGAGAACCCACCCCCGGACCCCAACAAGAACGACGACAAGCAGGACTGACTCCACCCACCACCGCGATGCCCTGAAGGGGCCCTTGGGAC
>NZ_JBJMIE010000722.1:0-6281 GCF_045807065.1 Actinophytocola sp.
ATACCCCTCCCCCCCCCGCCCCGGACCCCACCCCCGGCCCCGCGCCGAAAACCAAGATCAGCGCTTGACCTTCTTCCGCTTGACAGCAGCCTACGCCTTCGCCTTGGCGGAAGCAGCGGCAGCCTCAGCCGCGCGAGCCTCCTCGACCCGCTGCCGGGGCATGCTCTTGTCCGCGACCGTGTTCCGCAGGGCGCTCAACAGGTCCGCTGCCCCCTCCACCTGTGAGGGAGCCGCCGGCTGCACCAGCTCGTTCCCGTCGATCTTGGCCTGCACGAGCGCCTGCAACGCGCCGCGGTAGCTGTCCGTGTACCGCGCGGGAGCGAACTTCTCCGACAGCGCCTCGACCAGTTCGGTCGCCTCCCGCAGCTCCCGCTCGCTGATGGCCACCTCCTGATGCAGGAAGGCGAAGTCCGGCGTGCGGATCTCGTCCGGCCACAGCATCGTCTCCAGGACGATCACCTGGTCGCGCACCCGCAACACGGCCAGCGACTCCCGCTGCCGCAGCGTGATCTTCACGATCGCGACCCGGTCGGAGCGCTTCAGCGCCTCGGTGAGCAGGACGTACGACTTGACCCCGGCGGGCTCCGGTTCCAGGTGGTAGCTGCGCGCGAAGTAGATGGGGTCGATCTCGTCCACCTGCGCGAACGCCTGGACCTCGATGGCACGCGACGTCGGCAGCGGCAGCTTCGCGAAGTCCTCCTCCGTCAGCACCACCGTCTCGCCGCCCGGCAGCACGTAGCCGCGCGCCAGCTCGGACAGCTCCACCTCGGCGCCGTCGACCTCGCAGACCCTGCGGTGCCGCACCCGCCCGCCGTCGGTCACGTGCACGTGGTGCAGGCCGGTCCCCTGCTCCTCGGTGGCGCCGTACGCCTTCACCGGGATACTCGCGAGACCCAACCTGATCGTGCCGTTCCAGACGCTTCGCATAGACGAACCTCCCATTCGCGGACTTGTTCTATTCTACGCCGCAAATGTGGCTCTGACCAGCTAAAAGCTCGTTTCGTTAGCAACTGATTCGAACAGTTGTCCACCTGCTGCCAGCGCCTCGGCAGCGTGCGAGGACGCCGCCGCGGCGGCACGCAGGACCTCGACGAGCGCGGCCCGCTCCTCGGAGACCGGACCACGGTCGAGCCGGGCGGCGAGACCGTTGAGCGCGGTGGAGATGTGCTCCTGCCCGGCGACGAGATGGTCGACGGCCTCAGCCATGTCCGCAACCGGCAGGTCAGCCTCGGCGAGGGCCTCGGCACACGACGCGAGGTGTGCCGTCACCACGGTGGCCGGCAGCGCGGGATCGTTCACGACGACCCCTCACGGGCTCGGTGTCGCCGCTCGCGGTCGCCCTGCGCCGACTGGTTCGCTCCGCAAGCTCCGCTCACCCGGCCACCTCCCGCGCCGCATCCTGCCACTCCGATCAAGGGGACGAGGGTAGACACACCGCGAATCCACCCCGCCCCGCCCCCGGCGGCACGTTTTGTCGAACTCGGCAGTCGGTTTCGTTGGACACGCGGGGCAGGGGCGTTGGACACGCGGGGCGTGGGTGTTGGACACGCGGGGGTATGCAAGTGAGCGCAAGTGGTTGCAAGAGTTGTCGTAGACTTACGCTCATGGCGCAACGACGGCTATCCGAAGTAGCCAAGAAGGTGGGTGTCAGCGAGGCGACCGTCAGCCGGGTGCTCAACGGCAAGCCCGGGGTCTCCGAGGCCACCCGCCAGGCGGTGCTGACGGCACTGGACGTGCTCGGGTACGAGCGTCCCACGCAGCTGCGTGGGGAGCGGGCGCGGCTGGTCGGCCTGGTGCTGCCCGAGCTGCAGAACCCGATCTTTCCCGCGCTCGCCGACGTGGTCGGCAGCGCGCTGGCCCAACAGGGCTTCACGCCCGTGCTGTGCACCTGCACCGGCGGCGTGTCCGAGCCGGACTACGTCGAGCTGCTCCTGGCCCAGCAGGTCTCCGGGGTCGTGTTCGCCGGCGGGAGCCACGCCGAGGAGGACGCCAGCCACGAGCACCACTACGAGCTGGTGCGCCGCCAGCTGCCGGTCGTGCTGGTCAACGCCTCGATCGACCTCGACTACCCCGTGGTCTCGTGCGACGACGCGGTGGCCGTCGAGCAGGCGTTCGGGCACCTCGTCGCACTCGGGCACGAGCGGATCGGGATGGTGCTCGGGCCGCGGGACCACATCCCCTCGCGGCGCAAGCTCGTCGCGTTCCGGCGGTGCGCGGAGCGGATCGGGCTCGAGGTCGACGAGCACGGCATCGGGCACACCATGTTCTCCATCGAGGGTGGGCAGGCGGTCGGCACCCGGCTGGTGCAGAACGGCGTCACCGGCCTGATCTGCGCCAGCGACCCCCTCGCCCTCGGCGTCATCCGCGCCGTCCGGCGGCTCGGGCTCAGCACGCCGGAGGACGTCTCGGTCATCGGTTACGACGACTCGGCCCTCATGACCTGCACCGACCCGCCGCTGACCACGGTCCGCCAGCCCATCGAGGCCATGGGCCGCGCCGCGGTCGACCTGCTCGCGAGCCTGATCGCCGGCAACGAGGTCGCCATGGAGGAACTGCTCTTCGAACCGGAACTGGTCGTCCGCGCGTCGGCGGCCCCGGCACCCAAGCGAGTCGCCCACACTTCCTGATCGCGTTTTTGCAACAGCCTGTCGAAGTCTTGCAAGCATCCGTCGACGGGTCTTATTCTGCTGAGCACCTAATTTCCCAACCCCGGCGAAGGGGTGCGAAGCACGATGAAGTCCCGAACACTCGCGCTGTTACTGGTCGCGGGCCTGAGCGTCAGCGTGACCGCCTGTGGCGACGACAGCGACAGCGGCAGCGCGAACGGCAAGGTCACGATCACCGTGAACGGCCAACCGCCGAAGACCCAGCCGTTCGAGCGCAAGATCTTCGACGCGGACGTCGCCGAGTTCGAGCGCACGCACAAGAACATCGACATCCAGCCCCACGAGGGGTTCATGGACCCCAAGACGTTCAACTCCAAGCTGGCGGGCGGCCAGCTCGAGGACGTCTTCTACGTCTACCTGACCGACCCGGCCAACCTCATCGCCCGCCGGCAGGCCGCCGACATCACCAGCTACGTCAAGGACGTCCCGCACTACGACGAGCTGCAGCCCGCGCTCAAGGAGATCTTCACCAGGGACGGCAAGGTCTACGGCCTGCCGACCGCCAACTACTCCATGGGCCTGCTCTACAACCGCAAGCTCTTCCAGCAGGCCGGACTGGACCCGAACAGCCCGCCGAAGACCTGGCCCGAGGTCCGCGAGGCCGCGAAGAAGATCACCGCGCTCGGCAACGACACGGTCGGCTTCGCCGAGTACAGCAAGAACAACCAGGGCGGCTGGCACTTCACCACCTGGATGTACTCGGTCGGCGGTGACGTCGCCAAGCAGGACGGCGGCAAGTGGGTCGCGGACTTCGACAACAGCAAGGGCAAGGAGGTCGCCCAGACCCTGCACGACATGCGCTGGACCGACAACACCATGGGCACCAAGCAGCTCCTGGTCATCGAGGACGTGCAGCGGATGATGGGCGCGGGCCAGCTCGGCATGTACCTCGCGGCGCCGGACAACGTGCCGGTGCTGGTCAACCAGTTCAAGGGGAACTACGCGGACTACGGCCTGGCCCCGCTGCCCGGCGGCAAGGGCACCCTGATCGGCGGCGAGGGCTACATGCTCAACCCGAAGTCCTCGCCGGAGAAGATCCGCGCCGGCCTGCAGTGGATCTCGTGGAAGTACCTGAACCCGGACCGCATGGACTCCGACCTCAAGCGCTACGCCGACCAGAACCAGCCGATCGGCCTGCCGACCTCGCCACCGGCCGGTTCCGCGGACATCTGGACCGGCTCCCTGCGTGACCAGCAGGCCACGCTGCGCGAGAAGTACGCCACCGTGCCCGTCGAGAACTACAGTTCCTATGTGGACGGTCTGGCGGACATGGACAAGAAGATCGAGCCGCCGAACGCGCAGCAGGTGTACGCCGCGCTCGACAACGTCATGCAGGGCATCCTCACCAACAAGGACGCGGACGTGAACCAGCTGCTCTCGGACGCGGAGTCCAAGGTGAACTCCGCACTGGCGCAGGTCAAGTAGCGGTGTCCACCACCGCGGTGCTCGTGCCGGACGTCGAGAGGCGTCCGGCACGAGCCACCCGTCGCCAGGCCGAGCGGCTGCGGCGCGCGATCCGTGAGAACCTGACCGCCTACGGCTTCCTGTGCGCCGCGCTGGTCTGCTTCGCGTTGTTCTCCTGGTACCCCATCATCCGCGGCGTCCTGCTGAGCTTCCAGCAGGTCAACTTCGTCGATCCCGCCCAATGGATCGGCTGGCGCAACTTCCAGACCCTGTTCGCCGACCCGCTTTTCGGCACAGCCTGGCGCAACACGCTGCTGTTCACGGGCCTCGCGCTGGTCGTCGGGTTCGCCGTGCCGTTCGCCGTGGCCATCGTGCTCAACGAGCTGCGGCACGCGAAGGCCTACTTCCGGCTGGTGGTCTACATCCCCGTGATGCTGCCGCCGGTCGTGGTGGCGATCCTGTGGAAGTGGTTCTACGACCCGGGTCCCGGGTTGTTCAACAGCTTCCTGCGCACGGTCGGCCTGCCGGCGCTGTCGTGGCTGGACTCGTCGGACACCTCGATGCTGTCACTGGTGCTGGTCGCGACGTGGGCCTCGATGGGCTCGGCCACGCTGATCTACCTGGCGGCGCTGCAGACGATCCCCGGTGAGCTGTACGAGGCGGCCGAGCTGGACGGCGCGAACCTGTGGCAGCGCCTGCGCCACGTCACGATCCCGCAGACCAGGTTCGTGCTGCTGATCATGATGCTGCTGCAGATCGTGGCCACCATGCAGGTGTTCACCGAGCCGTACGTGATGACCGGCGGCGGCCCGGAGGACTCGACGGTCACGCTGCTGCTGCTCCTCTACCGCTATGCCTTCACCTACAACGACTTCGGCACGGCGAGCGCGCTGAGCCTGATGCTGTTCGTCGTGCTCGGCGCCTTCTCGGCGCTCTACCTCCGGCTCACCAGAACGAGAGGATAGGTCCGATGCGGACACTCATCTCGCCGTGGGCGCTCAAGAGGAACCACGGCAGGATCATGTACTGGCTCGTGTTCACGCTCGTGGCCGCGTTGTTCACGCTCGTGTTCGTGGTGCCGCTGGTCTGGATGCTGCTCGGCGCCATGAAGACCGCGCCGGAGCTGGCCCGCAACCCACCGGCCCTGCTGCCGGAGAGCGCGAACGCCGGCGCCTTCAGGGAGGCGTGGGACTTCATGGACCTCGCCAAGTACTTCCTGAACACGGTGGTCATCGCGGTCGGCGCCCTGCTCATCCAGCTGGCGGTGCAGGTGCCGGCGGCGTACGCCCTGTCGAAGCTGCGGCCGGTGCTCGGGAAGTGGGTCCTCGGGCTGATGCTGGCCACGCTGATGCTGCCGGCGTCCGCGCTCCTGGTCCCGACCTACCTCGCGATCACCGACGTGCCGGTCGTCGGGGTGAACCTGGTCAACTCGCCGGCCGCGATCTGGCTGCCGGCGGCCGCCAACGCGTTCAACATCTACCTGCTCAAGCGGTTCTTCGACCAGATCCCGACGGACATCCTCGACGCGGCGCGGATCGACGGCGCGGGCAGCGTGTCGACCATGGTGCGCATCGTGCTGCCGCTGTCGCGGCCGATCATCGCGGTGGTGTCGATCTTCTCGGTCGTGGCGGCGTGGAAGGACTTCATCTGGCCGCTGCTGGTCCTCCAGAACCCGGAGGTGCAGACGCTTTCCGTGGCACTGCAACGTTTCGAGCCGGACACGCCGATCAACCTGATGCTGGCCGGCCTGGTCATCGCGAGCGTGCCCATGGTCGTGGCGTTCCTGATCTTCCAACGGCACATCCTCGCCGGCCTCACCGCCGGCAGTCTCAAGGGGTGAAATGAACAGCACATCACAGTGGTGGCGTGGCGCCGCGATCTACCAGGTCTACGTGCGGAGCTTCGCGGACGGCGACGGCGACGGCACCGGCGACCTGGCCGGGGTGCGGGCACGGCTGCCCTACCTCGCCGACCTCGGGATCGACGCGATCTGGTTCAACCCGTGGTACCCGTCGCCGATGGACGACGGCGGCTACGACGTGTCGGACTACCGCGACATCGAGCCCGCGTTCGGGTCGCTCGCCGAGGCCGAGAAGCTGATCGAGGAGGCCCACAACCTGGGCATCAAGATCATCATCGACATCGTGCCGAACCACTGCTCGGATGAGCACCCCTGGTTCGCCGCCGCTGTTCAGGCCGGCCGCGGCTCCG
>NZ_JBJMIE010000723.1:0-5308 GCF_045807065.1 Actinophytocola sp.
CTGGCCGGGCACTGCCGCGACGAGCTCACCGCGCAGGGCGCGGCACCCGCCGAGCGGCGCGACGCCGACCGGGTGCGCAACGGGCTCTTCCCGCACAGTCCCGTGCTGCTCACCCCGATGGCACGCCACCGGGCGCCCGGCGTCGGCGTGGCACTCCTGGACGGCGACCGGATCACCGGGTGGGGGCAGGGGGTGACCGGCGGCGAGCACCCGGCGCCGGTCACCGAGGACACCCTGTTCCCGGCCTGCTCGGTGAGCAAGCAGGTGACCACCCTGGCCGTGCTCCGGCTGGTGGCGGAGGGCGTGCTCGACCTCGACACCGACGTGCGGCGCTACCTCACGTCGTGGCGGGTGCCCGACGGCGACCCGATCACCCTGCGCGCACTGCTCAGCCACACCGCCGGCCTCACCGCGGGCGCCTGGCACGACTACCCGCGCACCGGTCCCGTGCCCGGCCTCGGGTCCGTGCTGGACCGGGTCGTGCGCGACCGCCCGGCCGGCAGCGCCTTCCACTACTCCAACGCCCACTTCGCGGTCGTGCAGCGGGTGCTGGCCGACGTCACCGGCCGGGAGACCGCGGAGCTGCTCCGCTCGCTCGTGCTCGACCCGCTCGACATGCGCGACAGCGGCTTCACCCCGCGGTTCGCGGAGTCCCGGCCGGTGGCGCACGGCCACGACCGCCACGGCCGGCCCTTCCCCGGCGGGTGGCGGGTCAACGCGGAGCTGGCCGGCAGCGGGCTGTGGAGCACCCCGGCCGACCTCGCCAAGGTCGGCCGCGAGGTGGTCCGGGCCGCGTCCGGGGAACCGGCCGCGTTCCTGAGCCGTGAGCTGGCCGAGCTGATGGTCACCCCGGTCATGGCCGGCTACGCCCTCGGGACCGCCACCGCCCGCGGCGACGGCGCGCGCTGGTTCGGCCACCCCGGCGACCGCCGGTCGCACCAGGCGTTCACGGCCACCGACCTGGAGACCGGGACCGGCCTGGTGGTCATGGCGAACCTGGGCGGGGAGACCCCGTTCCTCGCCGACGTCGTCACCCAGCTGCGGCTCGGCATCCACTACCTGATCGCCTGAGGGGGCCACAGTGGACACAGAAGCGCGGCGGCACCACCTGGTGCCGATCTCCGCCGGCACGCCGCAGGAGCTGCGCCGCGTCGCGACGGGCTTGGCCGACGACCTCGCGCGACGCCCCGCGGCGCCGCTCGCCGAGCTGGCCATGGCCGCGGCCACCCGGCAATCGGACGGCCCGTACCGGCAGGCGGTCGTGGCCGCCGACACCACCGAGGCGGTCCGGCTCCTGCGCCGGCTCCCCACGGTCGCCGACACCGCCGCCGACACCCCCGTCGACACCGCGACCGGGCGGCCGGTCGTGTTCCTGTTCCCGGGCGTCGGCGACCACTACGCCGGGATGGGCCGGGACCTGTACCGGTGCGAGCCGGAGTTCCGGTACTGGCTGGACCGGTGCGCCCGGGTGCTCACCGAGCAGACCGGCACCGACCCCCGTGCCGCGCTGTACGCCGAACCGCCCGCCCGTCCCGACGCCGTCCACGACAGCGGCATCGACCTGGCCCGGCTGCTGGGCCGGGGCGACCCCGACGAGGACGGCCCGCTCGACCGGACCCGGGTGGCCCAGTCGGTCGTGTTCGCCGTGGAGTACGCGTTGGCGCGGCTGCTGGCCGGCTGGGGGATCGTGCCGGCCGCGATGGGGGGCTACAGCATCGGCGAGTACGTGGCCGCGACCGTCGCGGGGGTCCTGGCTTTGGAGGACGCGCTCGTCCTGGTCGCCAGGCGCGCGGCGCTGATCGAGACCCTGCCGCCCGGCGCCCTCGTCTCCGTGCTGCTGCCACCGGCCCGGCTCGCGGAGTACCTCGACGACGAGCTGTGGCTCGCCGCGGTCAACGGGCCCGAGCTGTGCGTGGTCGGCGGGGCGCCGCACGCCGTCGAGCGCCTGGAGAAGCGGCTCACCGCCGCCGGGGTCGCCAACCTGCGTGCCCGCACCCGGCACGCGTTCCACACCGAGCTGATGGCCCCGGTGTCCGAGCCGCTCGCCGCGCTCGTCGGCACGTTCTCGCTCAGCCCACCAGCCATCCCGTTCCTGTCCAACGTGGACGGCACGTGGATCACCGACGAGCAGGCCACGAGCCCCGACTACTGGGCGCGGCACCTGCGCCGGACCGTGCGGTGCCACCACAACCTCACGGAGCTGTGGCGCCGGCCCGGCGCGGTCGCGCTCGAGGTGGGGCCCGGGCAGATGCTCGGCGGTCTCGCCGCGCAGCACCCCGACGCACCCCGCCACCCACCCGTGTTCGCGACCCTGCCGGGCGCCGGGCGCCAACCGGACACGGCCGCGGTCCTCGGCGTGGTCGGCGAGCTGTGGCGGCTCGGTGTGCCGGTGGACTGGCCCGCGCTCTGGCGCGAAGAGAGGCGATGACATGGACTTCGCACTGACCGAGGAGCAGACCGCGCTGCGGGCGCGGGTGCTCGCGTTCGCCCGGGAACGCATCGGCGGCAAGGTCGCCGAGCACGACCGGGACGAGACGTTCGACGAGGACGGCTGGCGCGTCTGCGCCGAGTTCGGCGTGCTGGGCTGGGCCGTCCCGGTCGAGTACGGCGGGGCCGGGTACGACCCGCTCACCACCGCCATCGCCTGCGAGGCGCTCGGCCAGGGCTGCCGCGACAACGGCCTGGTCTTCGCCGTGGAGAACCACCTGTGGGCGTGCACGATCTACCTGCTGCTGCACGGGACCGCCGAGCAGAAGGCCGCCTTCCTGCCCCGGCTCGCCGACGGCACGCTGGTCGGCGCGCACGCGCTGACCGAGCCCGAGGCCGGCTCGGACGTGCTGTCGCTGCGGACCCGCGCGGTCCGCGAAGGCGACCACTACCTGCTCACGGGCACGAAGTGCTTCATCAGCAACGGCCCCCGCGCGGACCTGTACGTGGTCTTCGCGCGGACCGGCGAGTCCGGCGGCCAGCGCGACCTCTCCGCGTTCCTGGTGCCACGGGACACCCCGGGCCTCGAGGTCCGCCGCACGATCAGCAAGGCCGGTCTGCGCGCCACCCCCATGGGTGAGCTGGCGTTCGACGAGTGTCCCGTCCCCGCCGCGAACCTGCTGGGCGCCGAGGGCGCCGGCTACGCCCTGTTCACCTCGACCATCGAGTGGGAGCGCGGGTTCATGGCGGCCACCCAGATCGGCCGCGCGCAGCGGATCCTCGACGACTGCGTCACCTGGGCGGGCGAGCGCGTGCAGTTCGGCCGGACCATCGGGTCCTACCAGGCGGTGTCGCACCGGCTGGCGGACATGCGGGTGCACATCGAGCTGGCGCGGCTGCTGCTGTACAAGGTGGGCTGGCTCAAACAGCAGGGGCGCATGGCGTTGCTGGAGTCCGCGATCCTCAAGCTGTTCACCAGCGAGAGCCTGCTGACCACCGCGCTGGACGCGGTGCGGGTGCACGGCGCCCGCGGCTACGTCGCCGACCTGCCGTTCGAGCGGGAGCTGCGGGACGCGCTCGGCAGCGCCATCTTCGGCGGTACCTCCGACATCCAGCGCAACGTGATCGCGAGCCTCATCGGCGTGGCGGGGGCGTCATGACGGCGCACCTCGAACCGGCGCTCTCGGACCACGTGCTCGTTCTCGACCCGCCGCTGCGGGGGGAGCTGGCCGAGGAGCTCGCCAGGCGGGTCTACTTCGCCGCCGCCGAGATCCGGGACTTCCAGCTCGTCGTGGTGGCCGGTCTGGTCACCGCCGTGCGGGTCACCGTGTCCGGCGCGGTGCCGCCGGAGGTGCTCGCGGACAAGCTGAACTCGCTGGTGCGCGACGAGGTCGCGCCGCAGCTCGTGCGGGAACCGAAGGTGGTGTGGCGGTCGGCGACCCACCGCGAGCCGCCCGCCGGCATGTTCGACCGGCTGGTCGCCGCGGGTGTCGCCTACCCGGTCGGCGAGGGGCAGGTCGCGCTCGGCGAGCCGCTGCTCGGCCTGATGGACGACCTGGACCGGGTGCTCCGCGCGATTGTGGTCGAGGAGTACGGCGGCACCGAGTACCGCTACCCGACGCTCATCCCCGTCGGCGTGCTGGAGCGGTGCGGCTACCTCACGTCCTTCCCGCAGCACGCCATGTTCGCGACCCGGCTGCGGTCCGATGTGGACGTCTACCGGGAGTTCGCGGCCGACGCGGCGACCGGTCCCGGGATCGGCGACCGGGTCCTCGACCGGTGCGCCGGCGTGGACCACTGCCTGCCCCCCACGATGTGCTACCACACCTTCAACCAGTTCGGCGGCGCGGTCCTGCCCGCGGAGCTGTCGGTGTTCACCGCGCGGGGCAAGTCCTTCCGCCACGAGGCCCGCTACCACCGGACGCTCGCCCGGCTGTGGGACTTCACCATCCGGGAGATCGTCTTCCTCGGCACGCGCGAGCAGGTGCTCGACGCGCGGGAGCGGTTCCTCGCCAGGATCACCGCGCTCGCCGGCGACCTGGGCGTGTCCGGCCGGTGCGAGGTGGCCAACGACCCCTTCTTCGGCAACGCCGACAGCGGGGCGCAGGCGAGCTCCCAGCGCCTGCTGGAGCTGAAGTACGAGCTCCAACTGGATCTCGCGCCGGACGACGCGGTCGCGGTCGGGTCGTTCAACTTCCACGAGCGCCGCTTCGGTGAGGCCTTCGACATCTCACTGGCCGGCTCGACCGGCGCCGCGTTCAGCGCCTGCGCCGGCTTCGGGCTGGAACGGTTCGCGTTCGCCCTGGTCTGCCAGCACGGACCCGACCTCGCCACCTGGGCGCCGGCCGTCCGCCGCGCGCTGGCGGACCCACGGAAAGGGAGCAGTTCATGATCACACACGTCGGTGTCGTCGGCGCCGGCACCATGGGGGTCGGCGTGAGCCAGGCCTTCGCCGCGGCCGGTCTGGTGGTCACGCTGGTGGACAACGACCAGCGCGCCCTGGACCGGGCCCGCGAGCGGATCGCGCTCGACGCCCGCATGGCCGCCCTGTACGCCCCCGGCGCGCCGGGGGCGGACGAGGTCGCCGCGCGCATCACCCGCACCACCGACCCCGCCGGCCTCGCCGACGCCGGGTTCGTCGTCGAGAACGTCACCGAGAAGACCTCGGTCAAGCAGGAGGTCTACCGCCGGCTCGACGCGATCTGCGCGCCGGCGTGCGTGTTCGGCGTGAACACCTCGGCCATCCCCATCACCCGCGTCGCCGGCTGGACGCACCGGCCGGACCGGGTGATCGGCACCCACTTCATGAACCCCGCCCAGCTCAAGCCGCTGGTCGAGGTGATCAGGGGCTTCCACACCTCGGCGGAGGTCGTCAAGGCCA
>NZ_JBJMIE010000724.1:0-14185 GCF_045807065.1 Actinophytocola sp.
GCCGGGCAGCCGGTTCCGCAGGCCCTGGAGCACGGTGTCGAGCGAGCGGTGGACCAGCCGCACACCCTGTTGCGTCAGGTCGGTCACCGGGTAACGCGTCGCCACCTCGTAGTTCAGGCCTTCGTAGGCGAGGATGATGGCTAGCGTGCGCAGACCGAAGATCGCGGTCGTCAGCTCGGTGCCCGCGTCGGCGAACTTCTGCGCGCTGCCCGTTCCCCCGCCCTCCGCCTCGGAGACGAGCGTGCCCGCGTGGCGCGTCGCCTCCTCGATCCAGGCCAGCTGGTCGAGATGCCACTCGACCAACCGGTCGCGGTTCAACGTCATGCCAAGCTCGGTGGCCGGCGGGACGTCGGTCCTGATCTGCTGGAGCGCCTCGAGGTGCCGCCTGAGGTCGGCCACGTGCGATTTCAGGACCTGCCGGAACTCGTAGGCGGTCGCGGCGGGCAGCGTGATGCCGTGTGCCGCCGCGTATGCCTCCAGGAACTCCAGGTTCTGGGTCATGGCCGTACGAGCCGCCGCGTCGGCCACGCCGCGTTCGAGTGTCCGCACCAGCAGGGTGACCTGTGCCCGCAGCCCGTCGGCGGTGAGCGAGTCGGTGAAGGGCGCGCCGACGCTGCTCGTCAGCACGTCTTCGCCCACGACGGGGAGGTGGACCTTCCGGCCGCCGTCGTCGTAACTCGGGATGTCGTACGCGCCCCAGGTCGGGCCGACCCACTCCTTCGACTCGGCCCGCGGGTTCGGTTGCGGCACAGCGGTTTCGCCGGGCGCCGCGGCCCGGACGGCGCGGCCGACCGCGTCCGCGAGGACGGCGGCCAGCCGCTGCCCGGCCACGGCGGGCAGCCCGTCGGGCACGGTGATGTCAGCGGGCAGGTGGTAGCACCGGCGCACGGTCCCGGCCTCCGTTTCGTGGGCGGGTCACTTCGGTTTCCCCGGCGACTGGATCGTGTCCTTGCCTTCCTGCAGTTCGAAGTGCATGGGGTCGGCGCTGCCGAAGAACCAGGTGGCGCCGGGGACGAACCCGCTGTGCGCCATCTCCTCGAAGAACTGGAGGTCGAACGTGCCCGTCGGGTTGAAGAAGCCGGCCTCCAGCAACCGCAGCAGCGGCGGGTTGTCCGCGGGCGCGATGTTGTCCAGGTCCCCTGTCGTCAACGACTCGAACGACTTGACGCCCGCGGGCGTCGACAGGTCGGGGTGGGCTAGCTCGTCCCGCAGCTCGCGTACCTTCCCGATCCAGTTCCAGGCGGTGGTCAGGTCCGGGAGATCGGACCCCGCCAGCTCGGCCGCGAGCAGAGTGCGTGCGGCCGTGGCACGGGCGAGTTCGCGGGCCACGTGGAGTTCCTTGACCCGCGCCTCGTCGGCTTCCTGTTGTCTGGCAAGCATGTCGCGGTGTTCGTCCGGCGCGGGCGTCGCAGCCCAGTCGCGCTGGGACCGCCGGGCCCGGTCGTATCTCGCTACCGCGGCGTCGCGTCGTGCCGCCGCCGCGGCGGCGGCCGACCTGGCGCGGTCCTCGTCCTGGCGTGCCTGCTGGAGCACCCGCTCCGCTTCTTTCAGCTCATGCCGGATCGTGTCGGGCGGGCGTAGCCTGTCCATGCCGGGATGCTTGGCCAGCGAATTGTTGACCTCCGTTTCGAGCGCGGCGACCCACTCGCCGACGAGCGGCGGGATCTCGGCGAGCGTGGCCGACCGGCGTGCCTCGAGGTCCTTGACCGCGGCCTGGTCGACGGGACGTTTGGCGCGTGCGGCTTTCAGCTCACGCAGCAGGTCGAGGTACCGGGTGCGCACGGCGAGCAGCTTCATGCGGTTCGCGGCGGACAACGCGCCGACGAACCCGACCGAGCCTTGCCGCATCTGGTCGAACTTCCGCGCGAACTCCTCGAAGTACTCCTTCGCCGCGGGGTCGGTGTCCTCGCTCGCGAGGGTGTGGTCGTCGCCCGCCATGCGCCGCCCCATGGCGACGACGGTCCGCAGCCCGGCCATCCCCATGGCCATCGCCGCGTTCCGCGGGTCCATGCTCGCCGCGATCTGGTACGGGTCGAAGTTGCTGGGACCGCGCTTCTCGTAACCGATCCGGGGGTTCGTCCTTGGTTCGATGTCCACCGCGTAGCCAAGGTCGTGGATCATGAAGCCACCACTCGCGATCTCCGTGCTCTCGAAGTCGTGCAGCCCGAACGGGTTCGAGATCTGCGGGAACCCGTGGCCGTGCTTCGCGAGCACGTCCAGCACGCGCTTGAGCCGCTCGGCGGCGTCGCTGTGCAACGCGATGTTGTCGGAGCCGATCCTCAACTCGGTGAAGTCCCGGAAGTGGTCGAGCAGGTGGCGCCAGTCGGTGAAGTACAACCGCATGCGGACGAAGAACTGGAGCCGGTGCGCGGTCCGGTCCGTCCCGGTGGCCTTGGGGTGGCGCCGGTCCACCTCCTTCTTCACCGGATCCGAGAGCGTGTCGAAGACGGCGTCGACGGCGTCCTCGGAGCCGAAGGCCGCCAACGCGACCGCACGCACCGCGTCCTCGTTCTCCCGCGCTGTCTTGTGCTGCCGGTCGATGTCCGCCAGGTCCCGGTGCTGGGCCCGGAACGCGGCCTCGTTCGCGTCGAGGTCCGGCAACGGCGGCGGCCCGGCGGGCGCGGCGGGCGCGGGCTGCGGTGGCGTGGCGGGCGCGGGTTGCGCCGGCACGGCCACGGGGTCGCCCGCGAGCTGGTAGGACGGGACGGCGTAGCCGGACTCGCCCGCGCGTGCCGGGTCGTAGGGCTCCCGCACCCGCGTCGTGGTCGCGGCATGATCGCCGTGCCGGTCGGCCAGCACGCGTTCCGCCTCGGCCAGCCGGGCCGTCACCGCGCGGGTCACCGCCCGGCCCAGCGCCACGAGCTGGTCGTCGCTCGGCACGCCGACGACCCGCACGGTGATCGGCACGTGGCAGTTGATGCGCACGGCTCAGGTCGCGACGTAGGCCAGTTGCACCGCGGCCACGCTGACGGCCGGGGACGCCTGGATGGACGCCGCGCCGAACTGGATGAAATAGCGGAACGCGCCGTTGTCCACCGTGGCGAGCGCGCTGGTGACGGGCGTCGTGAGGTCGTAGGGATTGGTGGTGTTGGCGTCAGGGCTGATCGTGGCCAGGGTGTCCGGCACCTGGGTCGGGCCGGTGAGCGGGATCCGCCGCAGGGCGATGTTGAGCCTGGCGGGGGGACCGGAGAAGAAGCCCGTGGCACGGAACGACACCAGCTTGATCTTCTCGGGCAGCGTCAGGTCCATCACCGCGTTGGCGCTGCCGGACGTCGCGTCCGGGTGCACCAGTCCGTTCTCGTCATAGTTCCAGCCGGCGCCGATGGGTTGCAGCCGGGTGATGAGGTCGAGGCCGGGTGTCAGCAGTTGCACACCTGCCGGGATGCCCGCGGTCTTGAGCGCGACGTTGACCTGGTCGACCACTGTGGACACCTGGCGCAGGTCGCTGTCGATGGCGTCGTACCGCACGTTGAACCCGTTCGGCCCGCCCGCCACGATCGGGTCGACGTTGTTGACCCAGTTGGTGTGGCGGAACGTCGGGGTGAAGCTGATGTCGACCGGGGTGGGTGGTGGCGGGGGCGTCACCTCGTTGAGCCGCACGGTGAGAGGCGCCGACACCGAGGCCTCGTTGCCGAAGAAGTCGGTGGCGAACACGGCGATCGTGTGGTCGCCCGCGCCGAAGTCGAGGTTGGCCTTCGTCCAGCTGAGGTTGGTCGGGTCGCCGACGGCCGTGTCCATGTTCTGGCGCGGGCCGCCGTCGATCGAGTACTGCACCGTGGTGACGCCGGAGCTGTCGGAAGCGTGGCCCGACAACGTCAGCAGGCGGAACGGCAGCTGGTTGACGGTCCGGTCGCTGGGGAACGAGTCGATGGTGACCTGCGGCGGGGTCTGTTCGACCACCACCTGCCGGGTGTCGCTCACGTCGATCTCGCCGGGCTGGTCGCCGCTGCTGCTCGTGGCAAGGATGTTCGCGGTGAAAGCCAGGGTGATCACGTCGCCGTGCCGAACGCCCGTGGGCAGTGAGCCGGTGGCGGACCAGGTGCCGTCCCCGACCGTCGCCTTGACCTTGGGGAACCGGTTGGCGCCGAAGTCGACCAGGATCTGCAGGATGCCGAACTGGTCGTGGCCCTCGGTGTCCACCTGGCCGTCGTCGAACCAGGTTCCCGTGATGGTGAAGGTGTTCCCGACGCTCTCGCCGGGCGCCGGGGTCGCGAAACTCACGTCGATCATGGCTGTCTCCGATGTGCTGGTCCTGCTCAGGCGGGTACGAGCGTGAGCTGGATGGCGTTGATCGCCGCGCTGGCGGCATCGCTGCCGTTCCACACGAGCCGGGCGGTGATGAAGTAGCGGAAAGTGGTCGGGTCGATCAGCGACACCACGTCGACGGCCGGGGCCTGCCGGTCGAAGCTGCCCGCGGCCACCAGGTCGACCGTGGCCAGCTGGTCGACGGGCGGCGCCCCTTGCGCCAGCCGCAGCGGGGTGCGGAACAACGCGACGGCCCCGCTGCTCACCTGGCCGTCGCGGGCGCCCCGCACCCGGAGACTGGCGAGCCGTACGCCCTCGGACAGGGTCAGGTTCATGACACCGAACGCGTTGTTGGTGGCCTGACCGATGGTGGCGCGCGCCGTGCCCAGGCCGCTGTCCGTCTCCCACCCGGCGGCCGAGGGGGTCGGGTGCAGCACCGGGCTGAGGGTCAGCTGTTGTTGCCGCGGTGCGGGTGGCGCGTTCAGCTGGTCGATCGCCGTGCCTATCCGCTTGACCACTGTGGACAGTTGGGTCAGGTCGGCGGCGATGGCGTTGAACCGGTTGTTGCAGCCGTTCGGGCCGTCGGCCTCGACCCTGTCGATCTTGTCCACCCAGTTGGTGTGGTGGAAGGTCGGGGTGTAGCTCAGGTGTGCCACCGTTGCTCCTCGGCTCACTCGGCGGTGTAGGTGATCTGGAAGGCGGCGAGCGTCACGGCGCCGGACTGGGTCGACGGGACGGAGGCCCCGACGAGGTAGCGGTACGTGCCGGTGGCCGTCGTGGCCACGGCCGGGTCGATCGACACCGCCTTGTCGAACGGGTTCGCGTCGCCGGTCACCGACGCCAGGACCTGCGGGTTGTTGTCGCTGATCGGGATGCGGGACAGGGAGATCGCCACCGTCGTGCCGTCGGCCTGGCCGAGCGCGCGGAACGACGTCAGGCGCACGCCGTCCGGCAGGGCCAGGGTCAGCTGCCCCGACGCGGGGAGACCCGCCGGCGCGTTCGCCGCACCGCTGGAGGTGATACTCCAGGCCGGGCGCAGCTGCGGCGGGAACGTGAGAGTTCGCTCCCCCGCGCCGGTCTGCTGGCCGAGCGCGGCGTCGACCTGGGCGACCACCGCCGACAGCTGCTGGAGGTCGGCCTCGATCGCGTTGAAGCGGGCGTTGAAGCCGTTCGGCTCGTCGGCGCGGACGCGGTCGACGTCGTCGACCCAGTCGAGGTGGTGGAAGGTTTGCGTGAAGCTGACATCAGCCATCGGCCGGCCCTCTCGCCTGGCGCGGCAGTGGGCCGCGGACGCGGAACTTCGGGTACGTGTAGTCGGGGTTGGCCTGCGTGAGGCTGCCCTGCAGCTCGACCACGTGCGCGCGCACGGCGGCGGTGTTGACCTCGACACCGGCCGGGTGCAGCACGTTGAGGATGTTCATGATCAGGTCGTGCTGGTCCTTGGTGATGACCGTCGCCGGGGTGTCCAGGTCCGCACGCGGCCGCACCTGGAACGTGTACGGCGTCGGCTCGCCGCCCACGAGGTAGCTCGCCTGCACCCACGCCATGCCCGCGAACCTGGCGTGCAGCGTGACGGCGGGCTGGGTGGACGACCCGATGGTGATGGCCGCGTTGTCGAACGTTCCCGACGCCCAGCCCAGCCGGGGGCCCTCCCCCGGCACCTGCCCGCTCAGCCCGGCGGCGGCCAGGTCGGCCGGTGTGGGGGTCGCGGTCAACGCCAGGTCGGCGCCCTCGTCCAGTTCGATGATGCCGTTCGGCTCGATCGCGCCCGGCCCACGCACCTGCACGAGCTGCCCGGGCGGCTTGGTCACGATCAGGTCGGCGCCGTTGTGGTGCAGGTGACCGAAACCGACCGCGAACGCCGCACTCGCCAGTGCGCCGGGCGTCAGCACGCTGTGCCGCAGGACGAGTTGTCTGCCCGCCCCGGCGGGTGGCGGCGTCTGCGGGACGAACGCCGATGTCACCGCGAGCCGGCCGCCAACAGCACGGCGGTCCAGCTCGGTGAGCAGCGCGTCCAGCAGCTCGGCGACGGCGGGCTGCATCGCGTGGGCGTCGTCGGACCCGTAGTCCACACGGGAGTCCGTGTGCCTGACCAGGAACGCCTGGTCGAAGAACACGTCGTCCACAGTGGATGGTGGTACGCCGGTCGTGCCGTCCGCGGTGATCGTGCCACCGTCGGGCAGGTCGGTCAGCCCGGCGTGCAGCACACGCGTCATGGAGACGGTGTGCCTGCCGCGGGTGAGGTCGGCCTTGACGATCAGCCTGCCCGCGGCCGTCGCCCGCAGCGTGGCCGTCCGGTGCGGTGAGCCCGCGTTGCCCGCGGGGGTGAGTGTGGCGCGCCCGCCGCCGTCGGCCGGCACGATGATCCACCGCAGGAAGGCGTCCTGGGGTGGCGCGGGGCTCAGGGACAGCGTGACTGTCGTGCCCACGTCGAGGTCGGCCGGGCCCTCGGTGGCCGGGGCGAGGCCGATGGCGAAGTAGTCGTCCGGTGCGGCGGCCGCGTAGATCCGGCCGAGGTCGGCGCGGTAGGCCACGTAGTCGAAGCCCGCGCGGTGGGCCAGCGCGGCGAGCCTGCCGAGCGGCACCAGGCTGTGGTCGACCAGCACGGCCCGGCCGGTGGCACGCAGGTCGGTGGCACGCGGATCGTACGCGGCGTCGACCAGCAGCCGCCCCTGCAGGTTGGTCTCGACGCCGGTCAGCGTGACGAGCCGGTCGAGGCGTTGTGCGACGCCGTTCTGGACCAGGTGCGGGTCCGGTGCGTGCTCACCGGGATCCAGCGTCCGGCCGGGCGGCCTGCCGAAGTCCACGTTCGGGTTGGCGTAACGCGACAGGAAGGCCGGGTCGAAGCTATCCTCCTCGGCCGCGGTGCCGACCACTGTGACCTGGGGAGTCCTGCGCCGGCCGGTCGCGTCGATGCTCTCCCCTGGCAGCAACGCGACCGGCCGGACGTGGACCAGCCGGGTGCCGCGGACAAGTGTCGCGTTCGTGTCGTCGACCACGATCGTGTCCGTGTCGTCCGGCCGGCCACCGACGGGGCCGGCGAGCTGGTTGAGAATGGCCGCGAGGTTGGCGGGGGTCGGCAGCGTCCAGCGGCGGAACAACGTCAGCCTGCGGCGGTAGTGGTCGTCGGCCTCGCCGAGGACCGGGGCGAAGTCGGTGCGGGCCACCGAGCTGATCCGCACCTCGTCGACCACGCCGCGGAAACCGCCGCCCGCCGCGCCGATCAGCAGGTCCGCCGTGGTCCGCACCGCGTCGAGCGGGGACAGGAACCGGAAGTCCTTCTCCGCGCCGTCCACGTACAGGGTGAGGCGGCCGGTGGTCCGGTCGAGGGTCGCGGCCAGGTGGGTGAACCGGTCGGTGGGCAACGTGACGCACGCGTGCAGGTCCAGGGTCGTGCTGCCGTCGCTGAGGGTGAACCGCACGTCGCGGTCCAGCTTCGCGTCGAACTTCCCGATCCCCAGTACCCAGCCAGGGCCGCTGTTCCGCGTCTGGCGACGGCTCAGCACCGGGCCGTTCGCGTCGTCGTCCGGGCGGACGAAGCACTCGACGGTCAGCTCGGCGCCCGTCCCGAGGTTGAACGCGGTGGTCGTGGTGATCCGGACCGCGGCGCCGGCATCGCGGAAACCCATCGCCTGGCCGTACCGGCCCGCGACGCCGAGCTGCACCGGCCCGACGAGCGTGCCGGGGAAACCGGTGCGGCCCGGGTAGGCCGCGGTCACGTCGGCGACGGGCTCACCCGTGTCGTCCAGGTGGTACAGCGCGATCGTGTCGGTGTCGAACCCGTGTGGCTGCGGCGGGAACCGCGGCACGCCGAGGTCGTGGCCGATCAGGTCGAGGCTCAGCCCGAGGGCGTTGGGCAGATGCCGTTGCGCCACAGTGCGTTCCGCGTGTCTGCGCAGCTGGTCGCGTTCGGCGCCCACCACCCACAGCAGCTTCGCCGTGTTGCCCAGCAACGCGGTCAGCGTCCAGCACAGGTCGGGCCGGTTGTCCTCCGGGGTCGGCGTCACGGTCAGCAACGCCAGCCGGGCGCTCGCCGACACCGGCGCGGGGAGTGGGAACGACGTGCCCGCCACCGTCCCCGCCGGCACGGCCACGGTGGTGAACCCCGACGGGGCGCCGGGGTCGTCGTAGTCCAGCCGGACCGTGGTGTCGACGGCGATGTCGCGGGTCGTGGCGAGCACGTACCCCGGCTCGGGTTCCGCGTCGAAGCGGGCGTGGTGGTCGGCGAAGTCGTAGGGGTCCACAGTGGCCTGTGAGCTGCCGAGAAGCGTCAGGCCCAGCCCGAGCGTGTCCGCGCCGCGTTCGAACGGCGTGGTCAGGCGGCGGCTCATCCGCCGCGCGGCGATGGGCCCGGTCACCGGATCACCACTGCCAGGTCGAGAGTGTCGTCGTCGGCGCCGAACGTCGCCAGCTCGGTCGGCCCCATGGCCAGGTTCTCCCCGACCGCGGCCTCGGCCACCACCCGCTGGAACGGCACGTCGCCGAAGGTGATCCGGCCGAACGAGGCCGGCGAGCGGCGCAGGTGCAGGTCCCGCACGTCAAGCACGCCGGGCTGCTCCACGAACGCGCGGACCACCTGCGAGTACAGGACGTCGCCGCCGAGGCGCAGCGCGGCGACGTCGGTGGCCAGGCGCCTGCGGATCGACGAGAGCAGCGCCGTGCCGTCCGAGCCGGACGCGACCACGGCGGTCGCCCGCACCCCGATCTGGATGTGGTCGGCCTCGACGACGTTGGCGTGGATGCCGATCGGCCGGACCGCGTCGACCGCGGCGGTGACCTGTTCGAAGATCCCGGTCACCGGCCCGACCGTGTGCCATGGCTGCCGGAAGTCGTGTGCCACCACGACCGTGAAGAAGTACGGCTCTCCCGCGCGCCGCTCACTGCTGAACGCGCGCTGGTCGAAGTTGAACAGGTCGAAGTAGCTCTGCGACACGTCCACGCCGCCCAGCGGGTCGGACAGCACGACGTCCACCACGCCGTCGACGCCGAGCGCGGCCTGGGCCACCGCGTCGACCGTCCACAGGTTGCGGGCCAGGCCGAGTAGCCTGCCGCGGTAGGACGCGTCGGACTCGGCGTCCTCGCCACCGGTCGTCGCGGCCCGGTTGGTCACCGTGAACCGCGCGGCGCCGGAGTCGGCCAGGAACTGCGTGCTGTAGCTGGGATCGACGGCCTGGATAGCGCCCGCGTCCACGTCGCCGCCCGGCCCGCGCTCGAACGCGACCACGCCCACGTCGGCGGTGCGGGTAGTGGCGTCGAGCCGCACCGGCGCCACCGTGCCGAACGCGCGAACCGGGTCGCCGGTCACCACGATCGTGCCCTCCGGCAGCACGTACTGCCGGTCCGCGACCGCGTTCTCCACGGTGATCCGGACGGTGCCCGTGCTGGCCAGCTGCCGCCGCTCCACGCCCACGTCCTCGCCGAGCTGGTCCAGCGTGGCGCCGATCGCCGTGGACACGAAGTTCCCGTAGTACAGGTCCTCCAGCCGTTTCCACAGCTCGTTGTCCTCGGCCGCGGTCGTCTCCAGGACCTTGCGCAGCGCGCTGGTGTTCGTCAGGTCCACGCCAGGGAAGACGGCCCGCGCGCGGTCGAACGCCTCGCCGAGCAGCACGTCGACGGGCTTCTGCACGAACCCGCTCTGGGTCACCCCGAAATCGGTCACGATCGTCATACCTCCACGTTCGCCCGCAGCGTCAGCGCGGCGCCTGCCACCGTGTCCAGGTCGACCACGACCGTCCACCTGCGACTGACGCGGGCGGTGCTTCCCCCGTCCGGATCGGCGGCCAGCCGGTCCGGGTCGTCGTCGAAGCTGACCTTCCGCACCTCGTGGACCCTCGGGTCTGCGGTCAGCGTGCTCACCAGGTTCAACCGCAGCAGTTCCTTCACGACGCGGACACCGTTGGGCGTCGTGAAGGCCTGCCGGACGTCCAGCCCGTAGCCGGTGTCGAAGCGGTCCGAGCCAAGCGGCGTCAGGATCCGCAGTGTCAGCGCCTGCGTGAGGTTCGCGATGCCCGCCACCTGCGCCAGATCCCCACCGTCGAACGCGAGATCCCCGTTGTTCAGGCGGAAGCCGCGCCCGAACGGGTCAGGCGAGGTCATGCTGTTCCGCCTCCCCGAGATTAGAAGTGTTGGTTGCCTTGGGACGGAGTGGTTCCGTTTGGTCACGTACTTGTGGCTGGTTTGCGTCACGTTCCCCTGAGGCGCGGTTGGGAGGCAGTCGACCTGCCTTCAAAGCCGTCGTCGGCGCGGGCGTCGTCATGCCGCCTCCAGTTTCGTCTGTGCCGCGGACTGGACGTGCCAGACCGCGATGTTCGTGTTGCCGGTGGCCGTGGCCAGCACGACCGGATCGTCGTCGATCGCCAGGGTGGTCGACAACCCGGCGGTGATCGCCGCGACAGCCGTGCACTTCGTGGTGTTCGTGCAGGTTGTGATCGCCGCGCCCACGACGTCGCCGCGGACGAGGACGAAGTGCCCCGCCACGCTGAGCAGTTGCTTCTTCGCCGCGACCTGGAACGGGAACCCGTGTGGGCACAGCAGGATCGACGCGTCGGTCAGCACCGCGGCCATCACGACACCGCCACCTTCGCGCCGTCGAGCGTGACGCTCACGCCGCCGTTGGTCAGCGTGATCGGCTTGTGGTTGGTGGAGATGGTGACGCCGCCGCCCGTGTCGACCTTGATGGTGGTGCCGCTCTCGTGCTCGATCGTGATCGACCCGTCCGCCGGTGGGGTGGGGCGAGTACCGACGTCAGGCAGCACACCCACGCCGACCTGGATACGCAGGCCCGCCGTCTGGATCACCCGGTGGCCGGTGCCGTCGGTGAGGTCGTTGGCGCCCGGGCCGGTCGGTCTGCCGTCCGGGCCGAGGCGGGTCGGCAGGGCGAGCCAGTAGTCGCCCCGCTGGCTGCGCGGGCGTCGGTCCGCGGCCTCGTCCGGCCAGATGAACCCGGCCAGCACCGCGTCGTTCACGAGGCCGCGGTTGTGTGCCAGCAAGGCACGCATGCCCGGGTACACCGGCACGACCAGCCCGGTCTGGTCGAACGCGAACGCCGACGCGATCGGCTTGTCCAGCAGGCTGAGCGTGGCGTCGGCCGGGCTGGCGACGCTCGGCGCGGTCACGGCCGGATCGGGGTCCTGCGAGTAATGCAGCGACGCCACGTGCCCATCCACTGTGTACTGCGTGACTTCGCCGACGTCGATGGCGGGCCGGTCGTCCTGGGCGCGGTCGACCATGTCCCGCAACCGGTCCGCGACGACCTGCACGCCGGTGGTGACCTGCGCCCGCGTGCCCGCCTCGGCCGCGATCAGCTCGAGCCGCGCGGTGTAGCCGCTGTCGGTGGCGAACCTGTGGACCACTTTGGACAGTCTCAGCGTCCCGGACGGCACACCGGACAGCCCGGTCACCTTGGCGACCTGGCCGACCCGCAGGCGCGGATGGCCGAGCACCGTCATACACACGGTCGCGTGCACCGGCGGGCTCAGCTTCCCCGCCGTGTCCTCGCCGTTGACGCTGTGCAGCGCCACGATGTTCGTGTCGGGGTCGAAGTCGACGGGTGCGGTATCGGTGGCCGCGCCGACCGCGTTCCCGAGGTAGACGTCGCCGTCGCGGACCACCAGTGGCAGGCCGGCCCGGGTGGTCAGCGCACGCAACGCGTCCAACGTGGACCCGGCGCGCAGGGTGAACCCGGTCAGGCCGCCCGGCAACGTCGAACCCGGTGCCAGCCGACCGCCGGCCCGTTCCACCAGCTTTCTGGCGAAGCCCACCGCGTCGATGTCGGTGGCCTGGCCCGCGGCCGGGGTGTTGCGCAGCAGGTAGCCCGCAGTCTCCTGTCCATACAGGACGGTCCGGGCGTAGCCATCCTCGCCGACGCGGCTGGAGATCCGGGTGACCCGGCCCGCGAGCACGAGTCCGCCGTCGCCGTTTCTCGTTGCGGCGTCGTCGAAGTAGCCGAGGTGCACCGACACGGTCACCGCGGTGGTGGCGTGCACCGCGCGGATCTGGTCTGCCGTCTCCGTCGGCAGGTTGATCAGCGTGACCTCGAACGTGTCAGTGGCGGCGCCCTCGGTCATGGTGACGGTGATCTCGGCGTCCAGCGCGAGCGCGTGGGCGAGCACGTCGTTGGACACGGTGACCGACAGCCCGGCACCGCCCGGCGCGGCGACGTCCACCTTGTACCAGATGGCGAAGCTCATGGTCTTTCACTCCGTCTCACCGCGGCGCCACCCCACCGACGACCTGTGAGCCGAACTCGCCGACACCGTTGAGGTTGCGGGGATCCAGCAGCATCGTGGGGAACGTCAACGCCAGCTCGGCCGCGTGGTAGACGACCTCGGGCACCAGCTTGCGGCGCAGGATGGTGGCCAGCCCGGCCGGCTCCTCCCGATCGACCGCCAGCACCAGGAACGCCCCCGGCACCGGCAGGTCGAGCGGGCCAGCGGTGGTGTCCAGCAGCTCCTCGGCCACGTTGGCGTAGAGCTGGAACCGGTAGGTCCGGTCCGCCACGGTCAGCCGGAACGCCTGCGGGAACCCGTCCGCCGGGTTGATCGGCAACCGCGCGAAGCTCGGTTGTGGCTCTGTCACAGCGGATCACCAGGGACCCTCGCGACGGGATTGGGCGCGGGCACGCTCGGCAGGGCCGCCGAGCCACCCGCCAGGCGACCCGCTGTGGCGTCGCCCGGTGTCGCCGCCTGTCCGGCGGGCAGCACCTGCTCCAACGTGATCGACACGTCCAGCGCGTCCCGTTTGGCCACGCTCTGCGTGAACCGCAGATTGGAGACCTGCATGTTCACGTTGGTCGTCAGCCCGGCCACCACCGAAATGCCCACCGCGGCCTGCCCGGCTGGCGCGTTGGCCACCAGCTGCCGTGACACGAGCGCCACGCGTTCCAGCTCCTTCTTCTGGTCAAACCGGTCGTCGCCGAGCAGCACGGCCTCGATGGCGATCGTCTGGTTCGTCGGCTGGGTGGCCTGGACGAACCGGCTGCCCATGATCCGCTCGACGCGGTACCCCTCGTTCACGGTCAGGCTCTGCACGTGTCGCAACTGGACAGTGCCGACCAGGACGGGTGTGTTGGCGGCCATGCGTTTTCCTCCGGTCAGATCCGGGTGTTGAGCTCCCGGTCGAGCTCGCCGAACACGTGGTCGGCCACACGCCGGACCTCGGCCTCGGGCAGCGACCCGACCACCTCGATCTGGACGGGGAAGTAGTAGTTGACCACCGCACCGCCGTCGGGCCACGGCGCGATCGCCGCCTCGCTGCCCGGCTGCGGCACGATGTACTCGCCCTCGTGGACGAGCGCGATGCCGGTCCGCTCCACCCGGCCACCGGTCGCGAAACCGGGCACCGCGACGGTGTCCGCGTCGTCCTCCGTGCCGTCCACCGCTTACCCCTCCACGCCGACGGACAGCGCGAGACAGGTGAACGACGCCTGCGGCACGCCGTCGATCACGACGTTGCTCGGGTTCGCCGAGGTGACCACGCAGCGCGCGAACTTGAGCGAGTTGAAGGCCCAGTCGGTGCCCTTCTTCTCGGCCACCACCACCTGGAACTCGGTGCCGCTCGCGGCGAGCTCGGTCAGGTCCGCGACGGCGGACGCCACCGCCGGCACGCCCATGGTGAAGGTGAACGTGAACGGCTGGCGGACGAAGCCGGTGTTGTCCGCCTCGATGCTGTGCAACACGGTGTGCGGCACGTTGAACGTCGGCGTGAACGTCGAGATCGGCGTGATCGTGGCGTCGCCGAGCTTGACCTCGAGCCGGGTGTTCCAGTCGGCCATTGAAAGAGCCCTCCTAGTCGAACTTCAGATCGATGGAGATGCGGTGCACCGCACCCGCGTACTCCAGTGCGGCGAGCACCTGCACGAGCCGGGCCACCTCGGCGTCGTGGATCCGCTGCTGCTCGACGGCGGTCCGTGTCGCCGGGTCCTTGTCCAGCAACGTCAGCA
>NZ_JBJMIE010000725.1:0-18553 GCF_045807065.1 Actinophytocola sp.
CTTATAGCGGCGAAGAGCCTGATCCTTGTGAGGGTCAGGTTCTCGTCGTATCTGCGGTGTTTAGCCCGACGAGCTCTCTTCGTCTTGTGCCGACGACGCATGTGCGCCTCCACGGTGACCGGTCAACGACCGGAGACCGGACCTTCCGGCCCCGGGGTGTCCCGGAAGGTCGAGGCGCGCACTGGTACCGTCTAGACAGACTGTACTCAGACAGACCGCCGACACACGAACATGTCATCAAGGGACATGTTCGGGACCTGTCATTGTTGGCCACCTCTCCTATTCGGGGCATACGAAACCTCGTCAGTGCCGGAAACTCGACCCGCCGATGCGCAGGCTTGGCGTAGGTCTACCTCAAAGGTTTCGATGCAGCAAACATGCCTGTGGACTGCCTGGGGACAACTCCGCTGCAAGTATCAACAGCTGTCAACAGCGCTCAAAGAAACCTGCGGATAACTGACGGCAGAACCGTAAACGCGCTGGTAGACCCCTGGGGAAACTTGGGGACGAGGACGAACTCGTAGGCCTCCGAAATTCTTCGGAAGCCCACGAGCAAGTATCAGTCCCTCTCTAGAGGGCACAACACGTTAACCTCGTCCCAGTTCAACCAGATATGCGCCTTTCCCGATGAGCGTTGGCGAGAGTTGAGAGTCGGTCTGCGATGGCCTGGTCGGCCTCGCTGCTGGCGTGCTGGTAGATGATCGCGGCGCGCATGTCGTCGTGACCCATCCGCACCATCAGATCCTTCGTGGACGTGCCGGCCTGTGCTGCCCACGTGTTGCCGGAGTGCCGGAGGTCGTGGAAGTGGACACCCTTGAGCCCGATGGCGGTCACGCTGGCGGTCCACTTCACCCGCTGGTTGAAGTTGGGCCGACGTAGCGCGCCACCCTGTTCTCCGGTGAACACGAGCGCGTCCTGCGCACCACCCACGTACGTCTCCAGGTGAGCCAGGATGTCCGCCCGGATGGCTGCCGGTATCGCCAGCGCGCGGACACCCGCACGTGACTTCGGCGGACCGGCGACCAGCCCGTGAGTCCTCGACTCGACGAACGAGCGGGCGATGCTCACAGAACTCGCGTCCTCCGCGATGTCGCATCGCCGCAGTGCGGTCACCTCACCCCACCGAAGCGAGGCGAACGCAGCCAGCAGGACCATTGCGCGGAACCGTGGCGGCATCCGGTCGGCGAGCTGGAACACCTGCGGCACGGTGAGCACCGACCGCTCTGGCGACTCCTCCTTGTCCGCACCGCGCACCTTGCACGGGTTCCGGGACAGGATCTTGTCTTCATCCACGGCCGTGTTGAGTACGGCGCGCATGAGCCGGTAGCACTTGGCCAACACCAGTTCACTCACACCGGCCGCAAGCCGCTCCGCGCGCCACTGGCGGATAAGCGGCGTCTTGAGCTTGCCCAGCTCGACCTCACCGAGGTACGGAACGATGTGCTTGCGGAGCAACCAGCGGTACAGCTCGACCGTGCGCGTCCGCAGGCCGGGACGCTCCGCGATCCACACGGCGGCGTAGTCGCCGAATTTGATCCGCCCGCGAAGCGGGTCCGTCCATTCGTCCCGCATGATGAGGCTTTCGACGTTGACCAGGTACTTGTCAGCGTCAGTCTCCGTCGCGAAGGTGTTCGGTGCGTTCCGGCGTTTCCCGTCCGGCCCGAGGTAGCTAGCCTGAACCCGCCCAGACGGCAGCGTGCGGACCCACCCGAACCGACGTCGTCCCTTGTTCCTGGCCATTACGCAACTCCCTTCATCGCCCGCCACACGTCGCTGATAGACGCCGGCTCAACCCGGCCAGCGGCCACGAAGGCGTCCAGGTCGGAAACCGCGAACCGCACGAACTTGCCCACCTTGTGGAAGGCCACGCGCCGCTCCGCGACCAGCCGCCGAACGAATCGAACCGACGTGCTCAGGTACTCGGCCGCCTCTGCGACCGACAGATACCGACCGGTCATGTCCTCCTCCTTGGCCGTGAGGTGACGTGTCCTTGTGGGTGTCACTGGAGGTGTCACAGTTGTTCTCCCTGGTCAGAGGGGGTGGAGTGACTGAGTGACAGGTGTGACAGGGGAGGCGTGGTCGCTGTCACTGGCCTGTTCGGGCGGGTAGTACGCGCCGCCTGGTGCAACCCGGACCTGGCCTTTGTCGGCCATTCGGGACAGCGTTTTGCGCACGGTCGGGGCCGGGATGTCGAGCGCTTCGGCGAGTTGGGCGGGTTTGCTGCCGGGGTACTCGCGCACGAGCCGGAGAAGATCCGCGCGGGTCTCGCTCACCTCGTAGTCGGACGCCGGACCGTCCAGTTTGGTCCAAAAGGTGCCGTCGAACGACATGGCGTAGTCGTTCTCCACTACGTCGCGGCCGGTGACGTGCAGGACCCCGTCCGCCTGCCCGCGTGAGCGTTCGAGTACGAGCGTGGCGTCCATGGCACCGGTCAGTCCGTTGGTGCCGGACACGAGGTCTTGCCAGTCCTCGGCGGCCTGCTTGCGGACGTGGTGGATGAGCAGGATGGGTACGCCGTAGTTGTCTGCGATGGTCTTGAACCGGCCTGCGGCGGCGTAGTCCGCGCTGTAGGCGGACACGCCTTGTGGGTTGCGGCCGCGCATCTTCTCGAACGTGTCGATGATGACCAGTCGTGCGCCGGGGTTCTCCTCGATCCACTCGATGATCACGGCGTCTCCGCCGTTGGGCATGGTCGGGCAGGCGGTTTCCAGGGTGAGCAGTGGTGCCGCGCGCCCGCCTGCGGCGAGCATCTGGTGACGTCGGCGTTGCAGGCGTCGGCCGGTGTCCTCCAGTGCGCAGTACAGGACCGGGCCGCGTTCGACCTCGACGCCACCCAGCGCCGGGTCACCGTTGGCGATGGCGGCACCGATCCCGAGCGAGAGCCACGACTTGCCGAGTTTCGGCGCACCCGCCAGAAGGTTCAGGCCCTCGCAGAGCAGGCCGGGCACGGCCCACTTCGGCGCGGGAAACTCCTCCCGCAACAGGACGTCGTCGGTCCATCGGGTCCGCCGTGGCGGTGGTGCCGCTGGGAGAGCGTGCAGCACGCGGGCCGTGTTGGCGTCCATCAGGCCACCTGCCGGGGCCGGGTCGCGCCGTGCCGCAGGCCGGATGCGATGGTGCGCCGGGCCTGGCTTTCGCTGTACGCGCCGACCGCGATGTGTCGACCGGCCGCCGTGAGCAGCACGCGTTCGTGTTCCTGGGCGGACAGTGCGCCACCGGCCACGAGCTGCCCGAGCGCGGTAGCGGCGGCGAACAGGCAGGCGTTGCGCTGGTCATCCGGCGCACCCTCGACACGCGCGCACTCCATCCGCACTGCCGCGTCCAGGTACCGCGACCGTCGCCCCGACCCGATGTGCACCGGGCGGTCCGGTGGCGGTGGTAGCGGCGCGGGCCTCAGCTCGGCGAGCAGCCACGCGGGCAGCAGCGCGGGGTCCTGATCGGACAGACGCTCATACCTGCGGCCGTCCACGATGGAACCGGCCGCGACGACGTACCCGCCGTGCGCGCGGGTGTCGACCTTCCAGCCGAGTTTCCCGGCCGTGTTCCGCAGCCGCTCGCCCTCCGGTGCGCGGTAGTACAGGTGCAGCCCACCGGACGGGGTGGCGACGGTGAACGTGTCACCAGGCACCGGGTGGTTGTGGCGGTCGGCGAGCACCGCGAGCACGTCTTGTCCATCGTGGACGCCGGACATGTCCCATTCTGCGGGCGGTGTCTGGCCGGGCTTTGCCGTGTCCAGGTCCACCACCAGCAGCCCGGACGGGCCGGTCGCCAGACCGATGTTGAACGGCCCGTGCGACCACGCGGCACGGATGCGACCCGGGTCGGTGGTGGCGCGCTGCTCCCACCCGACATGCCCGTCACCGCAGGCTTCAGTGCCAGGGCAGGAGTCGTGCCCGTGTAGCGCGGGCACCTTCGAGCCGGGCCGTAGCGGGAACACGTGCCAACCGCGTGCAGCGGCATCTAGAGCGGCGGCGAGCAGAGCGGCGGTGGTGCTGGTCTGTTCCGTCATGACGGTGCTCCTCGGGTTCAGTGGCGGCGTGCGGCGCGGATGTGGTTGAGCAGGCGGCGTCCGGCGCGGAGCCGCGTGCCAGTGCCTTCGCAGCGGCGGCACACGCGGCGGTTGAAGGCGTAGTCGTGGTGGCAGTGGGTGAAGGGGAAGAGCCAGCAGGCGGTGAGGTAGCCAGCGGTGACGATCACCAGGACCAGCACGGCCCCGATGATCAGCCCAGCGAGGAGGTGACTGTGGGTAGTGATGGTGGGAGCCGTGGTAGCGGCGTAGGAAGGCATGGGTGTCCCCTGAGAGGTGGTTTTCGGGCAGGGTGAGCCAGGGCCGCTACTCGCTACCTGCGAAAATAGGGCCTGGTGAGATCGGGTGTGACGGGTAGCGGGGTGGGGTAGCGGTGCCGCTACCGGTAGCGCGGGTGCCGCTACCCCACCGGTCCGTCAGGACCACCCGCTGGCAGTTACGCTCCGTTGCTTCCGTGTCCGTTGTCGCGCTTGGCGCGGGCGGCTTGGATGTCGTCGGCCTTGGCTCCCTTGAGTACGGAGCCGTCCCACTTGACGTTGACGCTGGGCACGCCGAGCGCCCGGAGTTGGGCGCTGATCGCGTCCGCCGTGAGGTCGGCGTAGTGCTCGGGTGCGTGCTCGATCATGCGCCCGGCCAGGATCTGCCAGGGCAGTCGACCGGAGGTCCCGAACACCGCGTGCGCGTCGGCGAGCACGTCCCGCACCTCACGTGCGATGTCCTCGCCCACGGCCTGGCCGGTGAGTGTGCCGACGCGTTCCCGGTGTGCCCGTGCGGCGATCAGGATCTTTTCGGCGTCGGGGTGGTCGGCTAGGAAGGTGCGCACGGTGGGGGTGTGGTCGGACTGGCCGTAGAGCAGGCCGACGCCGAGGTAGTCCTTGCCCACCGGGAGGGCGGACGCGTCGAACCCTTCGGCGTAGGCGTCACCACCCAGCACGGCTTCGCTGACCAGGCGGTTGCCGCACTTGAGGGCGAAGCGGACGGCGTGGTTGTCGCGGTAGCGGTTGAACAGCCGACCCACGTCCCCCGCACCCACGCCGGAAGGCTTCTGCGAGCTAGACAGGATGACCACCCCGGCCGACGGACCCACCGCCTGGATACGGGACAGCTTGGCCGCGATGTCCTTGTTGACCGCCTGGTCCTCGGTCTCGAAGTAGACCTGGAATTCCTCCATCACCAGCAACAGCACCCGAAGGTCCGGGTAGCGCGGGTCCCGAGCGAGTTCCTCGGTCAGCTTCCCTTCCGGACAGACGGACACCGGCAGGGAGGCAAGAACCTGGTTCACGCGGTCGATGTGGGCCAGGATCTCGTCCAGGACCGCGACCAGGTTTCCGACCGGGTCCGGGTCGTTCGGGTTGGGGTGGGTGCCGATCACGAACCGGTGCGCGACGAGACGGAACTTCATCCAGTCCGGCGAGTTCTTCCCGTCGACCACGATGAGCTTCACGTACGGGTCCAGCGCGGCGTGTAGCGCGAGCAGGCGCGCGGAGAACGTCTTTCCCTTACGTGGCTGGGCGCCCACGAGCACTGACACCCACATGAGCGCCAGCTCGACCAGGTTGCCGCGCTCATCCAGGCCGAACCGCACCGGACGCCAGATGCTGCGCGGTTTGCAGTCCACCAGGTCCGTCGTGCCCGCACGCACCGCCAACGGGTCGCGGTCGGTCACGAACAACGTGTGCCGACGCGAACTCGTCTTGTCCGGGGTGAGGAACACCTGGTTCACGTGAACGTCCAGACCAGACGCGATCTTCTCCCGGACGTTCATGACATCCGACCAGCCCTTGCCGTATGGGAGATCGATGACCACCTGTGAACCCGTGTTCCGCGCGTCCCGCGACATGGGCGAACCGAACTGGACGTGCAGCTCGGGCTTGTTCGGATTCCCGAGACCGGCCGCGTAGTAGGCGCGCAACACGATGTCAGCGTTGAGCTTGCGGAACCGCGGGGCGACCACAGCCGTACCGATCAGGCTGTGCCCAGCCGGACGGCCGTAGTGCGCCAAAGCGCCCGCCACACCGGCAGCGGCCAGCAATAGCCACCCCGTGGGCAGCATCGACAGCGCCACCGGCACCCCGATCCCCAACACCAGGGCCTCAATGCCGAGCACGATCCCGCGCCACGCGCGGGTGGCCTTGACCTGCCGGTGCACCTGCTCCCACTCCATGAGCTGGTTGGTGCGCGCGGCGTGCTGCTCCATCGCGTACGAACCGGGCACCCACCACCACTGAATCTGCTTGCCCGCCACCCGCAACAGACCACGCACGGCGTAGTAAGCGGCCTTCACCATGTACAGCGGCGAGCGGACCGCGTGGAACCCGGCCACGTGCGCGGCCCGGCCACCCGCACGCCGCGCGGTGGCCTTGACGTTCGCGGGCCACCACCACGACCGGCGCGGCCGGGGCGGTGTCCACCGGCACCGAGTCCGCTCGAACTGGTGCAGGGCTCGGAGATTGTGAACCCTGCCGACGTAGCGCGCGGTACAAATCAAGCGCTGTCAGATCTTGGCTATGAACAGGTACGCGCCATCGATGAAATCGAATCGAGAATGTCTCTTCCTGATGAGGCGACACGGTTGGAATTGCCGACGACAGCACCTGTTCTGGTCCATCGGGTGACCGGGTTTACCGCCACTGACCAACCAGTGCGGCACACGTTGAACGTGCTGATCGGTTCGAAGCACGTAGTGCTCTTTGAGCGCCAAAAGACCATGGGGAATTGACTCATGGCAAAGCCGTATGTCATGCGCTTGGCCGAACGTGGCGACCTCGACACAGTCCTGGCACTACTTGACGCACGTATCCGCTGGCTTCGTGCCAGGGGGAGCGACCAGTGGAGCACCGGCAGCACGTTCAGGACTCGGCTCACCAACAACATTGAGCGCGAAGAGACATGGCTACTCGAAGACAACGGCGAAGCCGTCGCTACCATTACCCTGGGGACGGAAGGGGATCCCGATTTCTGGACTCCCGATGAGCTACGGGAACGCGCCCTCTATGTGGGCAAGATGGCGTCCAAAATCGAGCGTCGCGGCGAAGGACTGGGCGCGCTCATGATTCGATGGGTGCAGGATCGCGCCGCGAAGTCGGACCTAGATATCGTGCGCTGGGACGCTTGGCGAACAAATCCTCAATTACAGGACTACTACCGGTCAATCGGTGCAAGATATGTTCGCACTGTAGATGTGGCGGACAGATGGTCCGGTGCGTTGTTTGAAGTGCCAGCGAAAGCAGACGGCACCTTGGCCGAACACGTGGTCACGGTCGGGGCAGACTAGTCACATGTCGGCAGGGTTCCCGTCGGCGTCGCCTGCCGAAGCGCTACAGCCTGCCTCGTGCGCGTCGAGTTCCCGCATGTCAGCGACATAGACGCCGCACCGGTAGCACGAGTGATTAGTTCGGTCCTGCCAGGCCGCAATGGTCTCGCCTTTGCGCCGGAGCATCCACGGGCGCACATGTTGGCCTTTGGGCTGCCGGAACTCATGCGGGTGCACGCTGAGCGGCACGTACGGCTTCGGCTGAAGGTCCACGCTCTGGAGCGTCGGTCGTACCCTGGACGGTGAACAGGGGTTGACCTGTTGACCACGGAGACAGGCAACACCACGGAGAGGTCAACACCAGTGACGTTCGGGGCCAAGGCGCTTGAGCTGATGGAAGCTCGGGGCGTGAGCATGCGCGCCCTGGCCCGCCGTGTGCCGATTGATCCAGGCCACCTGTCGCGCGTGCTCAAGGACGTCAAGCCAGCCAGCGCCGACTTGGCGCGGCGCCTGGACGAGGAACTTGACGCAGACGGAGCGCTGGTCGAACTGGTTGATGAGCGGCTGGCGCAGGCAACCGAGAACGGCCTACAGGTAGATCCGGCCGTCTTGGATCGGGTGACGGACATGCTGGCAGCCACACGGCGGCTTGAGGACGTGTCCAGCGCCGCCACCGTGCTCCCCACCGTCCGCGAGTACCTCAGCATGGTGACCCGGTTCGCCACCATGGCGCGGCCATCGGTACGGCCGGCGGCGGTCGGGTTGGTCAGCGAACTGCACCAGTACGCGGGATGGCTGCACGTGCCAATGCGCCGCTGGTCAGCCGCTGAACGTCTACTCGACCGCGCCACCGTGCTTGGAATGGAAGCCAACGACCCGCAGCGCACAACCACAGCGCTGTCCTTCGCTGCATACACCGCCATGCGGCAAGGCCACACTCGCAAGGCCGCAGCCCTGAGCGAAGCAGCTCGAAGAGACACCAGCGTGCACCCTGGCCTACGCACATACGTCGCCTACCAGGCGGCGGAAATCCTCGCTGGCGACGACCGGAACGCCGCATACAAGCTGCTCAGCGAGGCTGAACGCATGGTCAACCGGCTAGACCCGACCGAACTCACCGAACACACCTACTGGTACACACCAGCGTTCTTCCGGGGCACCCATGCCTTCGTCCTGGCCAAGCTAGGCGAGCGTGAGCGCGCCAAAGAGGTGATGGCCGAATCGCTCGCCAACCTGCCGGACGAGTGGCGAACCTCCGAATGGGCCGAACGTCGCCGGGCGTTCCTCGCTGCGTGAGGTACCTGTCGCGGCTGTCACACCTGTCACTCTGTCACTCCAGGGTTGTTGACCTGCGCAAACAGGTGTTACAGATGAGTGACACCAGAACTCCGTGCAGTCCTCCCACTCTCTCTTCCTGTCACCGCGTCACTCGGCCAAAGAGGCTGGACCATCAGCAACGGGGGATCCGAGGGTTTCCTCCGAGACGCGCCGCGAACTGCTCGGAGGATGGACGCTAGAACGGCCGTAGGCGGGCGGACACAACCAGGGTGAGGTGGATACACACACGACCGGCAGAGACGCTCTCAGCCCTTCTCTGCCGATGGTCCAGCCGTGGTTTCCCCCTCCCGTAGCGTGCTGTCCGCGTGCTACAGACATAGGTCACCAATGGTCAACAACGGCTACATGATGCGTCACTCAACCGCAGGTCAGAGCGCCTACCAGGGCCGTGCGGGCATATTCCCAAGCTGAGAACGCGGGTTCGATTCCCGTCATCCGCTCAACCCAGAACCCCCAGGTCACGGGATATCCAACCCCGGACCCTGGGGGTTCGTCGTATCTAGGTGTACGCGGACCTTCTTGCAGACCTCGACAGCGGCGAGCTGCCACCCG
This sequence comes from Actinophytocola sp., assembly GCF_045807065.1. Lineage (GTDB taxonomy): Bacteria > Actinomycetota > Actinomycetes > Mycobacteriales > Pseudonocardiaceae > Actinophytocola. The sequence goes on from NZ_JBJMIE010000725.1 coordinate 9,171, forward strand.
GCACTCGTCTCCCATCGGAACAAGCCCTGGCCGATGACGTGTACGGCGTGAGTCGGCCGACCGTGCGCCGGGCCATCGCCGCCCTGGTCGAACAGGGTCGACTCAAGGTTGCGCACGGTCGCGGCACCTACGTGGCGACACCTGAAGCCACCGGCTAGGACAGCGACAGAGCAACAGGTGCCCGCCGCAGATGCGAGACGGCCGCACACAACTGCTCGTCAGTACGCTCCCACCATGACGGGGCACGACCGTATCGACCACATCCCGTACATCCAGGCTGTTGTCGGCGAGCTGGAAGCTTTGGGCATCAACACAGGCGCGCTCATCAACGGGGCATCCTCGGACTCGTCCAAGCGTGCCACCTCGGTCGTCATTCTCAACTGGGACGCCTGGCCCTGGCGTGAGTGGGACGACATCCATGCCGAGGTGATGTGGGACGAGGAGTGCGGCTGGACCGTGCACAAGGTCGCCGAACCCGAGAACCACGGCGTGACACATCGTCGCTGGATCCTCGGCCCCGAACTGGTTCCCGATCCGACCGAAGTCGCGTTGCGCGTCGAGGCGATTGTCAACGGCGGGAATGGCGGCCACCACGCTGAGCCGCAACGACGTAACGCCGCCAACCACAGTCCGCGGCTCGAAATGGCCCTGGCGTACTACCTTCCGACCCGGTGAGTGGTCGCCGGTCACATGCCAAGAGTGACAGTGCCCGCCGCAGGTGTCACCTCAACCACGCTGAACCATCTTTGGCAGAGGGCACCAAGTGGCCCCTGACGGCTCACACCTCGCCAGGAACGTAGTTGCTGACGCGCAGCCGATCAGCGCCGAGAACGCGCGCCAGGATCGCCGTAGACGACCGATCCACAACAGGCCGGTGGGATTGCATGAAGATGGTCCAGCCTCGTGCTGTAGAGGGCGGTCCACAACGGTCAACAACGGCTAGCCCTGCCCGCGCGTAACCGCAGGTCAGAACGCCTTTCTGGCATATTAGGCTCCCAACTGCTCCTGGCTATCGCTTGGCCGAGGAGGGCCTCGTCGTGCGTGCGGAGTGGTCGGGAATGATCTGACCGGCGACCTCGGGGGCGACAAGGCGGGTTGGGGGACCGAGCAGGAAGGTGTGCCGTGCTCTCAGCGCTTGCGAGGTGGTGCGGGCGCCACCGCAAACTGGTGGTGGTGTTGTGGGTGTTGCTCGCCGCGGGCTTGTTGGCCGGGGCGCGCCTGGTCGACGGCAGCACGGTCGACGACGTGGTGGTGCCGGGCAGCGACAGCGAGGCCGCCAACGCGTTGCTGTCCGAGGCGGACATGTTCGGCCAGCAGAGTTCCCAGCTGGTGCTGACCGCACCGCGGGACCAGCACGTCGACGCGGCGGAACTGCGGACCGCGGTGCAGAACACGGTCCACGCGGTGTCGGCGGTGCCGGGTGTTGGCACGGTGCCCGAGCGGGTCGAGGCGAGTCCGGACCGGACCGCCGTGCGGTTCAGCGTGCCGCTCGACGCGGGGGTCACTGCTGACAAGGCGCTGGCGCAGCGGGTGCTGGACGCGGCGGAACCGGCCCGTTCGGCGGGTATGACTGTCGCGCTCGGTGGTGCGCTCGGGCGGCAGCTGTCCGCGTTGAACTCCCGGCCCAGCGAGATCATCGGCATCATCGCCGCGCTGGTGGTGTTGCTGCTGGCGTTCGGTTCGGCCGTCGCGGCGTTGCTTCCGGTCGTCACCGCGCTGCTCGTGGTCGTCGGTGGGCTGGCCGGGCTGGACATGCTGAAGAGTGCGGTGAGCATTCCCGACGTCGCGCCGACGCTGGCCGCGATGATCGGGCTCGGGGTCGGTGTGGACTACACGCTGTTCCTGGTCAGCAGGCAGCGCAGGCTGCTCGCCACCGGGTTGCCCGTGTCGGAGGCCGTGGGCCGGACCGCGCGGTCGGCGGGCACGGCGGTGGTGTTCGCCGGTGCCACCGTGGTCGTGGCGATCAGCGGGTTGATGCTGACCGGCGTCGATTTCGTGTCCTGGCTGGGCTGGAGCAGCGCGTTGCTGGTGGCCGGCGCGGTGCTGTCCGCCGTCACTCTGACTCCCGCGATGCTGGCCATGGCGGGCGAGCGGCTCAGTCGTGGCCGTCCGGCGGCGGCCGTCGACGAGGCTCTGGACGGGAGCGTGTGGGGCCGGTTCGCGTCGTGGTCGGCCCGCCGCCCCGTAGCGGTCGCGGTTGCCAGCGCGGTTGTGTTGCTCGGGCTCGGCGCGCCGACACTCGCGTTGCGGCTCGGGCAGTCCGACGCCGGCGACCGCGGCACGGACCAGCAGACCGTGCTGCACTACAGGGCCACCGCGGCGGCGTGGGGACCCGGAGAGACCGGCCCGCTCAGCGTGGTGCTGACCGACCCGGCCCAGGCGGCGGCCGCCGCGGCCACGTTGCGCGGGACCAGGGGCGTCGCGTCGGTGTCGCCGCCGCGTCCGCTGCCCTCCGGGGCGGTGTCACTGCGGGTGGTCCCGACCACGGCGCCCTCCGACCCCACCACCGACGACCTCGTCGAACGGCTGCGCGACGAGGTGTTGCCGAGGTTCGGCGAGGCTCACGTCGGTGGCGGCACCGCTACCCGCATCGACCTGGCGAACCGCATCACTGGTCGCTTGCCGTGGCTCATCCTGGCTGTCATCGGCGTGGCCTGCGTGCTGTTGCTGCTGGCGTTCCGGTCGGTGCTGCTGCCGGTCAAGGCGGCGCTGATGAACATCTTGTCGGTGTGCGCGGCGTACGGCGTGGTCACGGCGGTGTTCCAGTGGGGCTGGGGAGCGGGTCTGCTCGGCCTCGACGGGCCGGTGCCGATCGACAGCTACGTGCCCATGGTGCTGTTCGCCGTGCTGTTCGGACTGTCCATGGACTACGAGGTGTTCCTGCTGTCCGCGATCCAGGAACACTGGACCCGCACCGGGGACAACCACGTCGCCGTGCGCCGCGGCCTCGCCGAGACCGGCGGCGTGATCACCTCCGCCGCCCTGATCATGGTGTGCGTCTTCGCCAGCTTCGTCCTGGTGGACAACCCAACGGTGAAGATCTTCGGCCTCGGCCTGGCCACCGCCATCATCGTCGACGCCACCATCGTCCGCTGCCTGCTCGTGCCGGCCACCATGGTCCTGCTGGGCCGCTGGAACTGGTGGCTCCCGCGCTGGCTCGACCGGCTGCTCCCACACATGCTCGACCACCGCGCTCCCGTGCCCGAGCTCGAAACCCGAGCCGTCGCGACAGCGGCCACCGAGAACTGATCGTCACCGTGCGGTACATGCGACAGCGGCTCAAACAGCCGGCGCCCCAGGCCGAAGTCTTCTGCTTCAGCCCGGGACTTCCGTCGCGTCCTGGTCGTCCTCCCCGCCGGGAGATGTCATGTCCGATGCGTGGGGCAGCGGCGATGGCACGGTCGTCGGAGGCAGTTCGTTCGACGTGCCCATCAGGTCCAATGTCGTGGAAAAGATGGAACCCGCGGTGGCGAAGAAGAGGGCCGAGGGGTCGGTAGTCGGGGGGACCGAGGTCGAATCGCTGGGCGTCACGGTACTCGATGAAGGCGCCGGAGTTGATGAGGGGATTTCCGGCGTGGTTGACTGACTGGTTGTAGTGGTGGTGGTTGTCGATGTTATCGGCTCTGATGTCTGGTCCGTTGATGTCTGTTCTTCGGTAGCGGGCGCTGCCGCGGTTTCGTGCGTCGGGGCCGCTTCATCCTCGATCGTCTTGGTTAATTGTTCCAATGGTTGTGGCTCGTGAATGAAATTCTCTCCCGGCGCGAAGTTGTCCGACTGAGAAGAACCACCGTTAATTATCCCCGCGACAAGCCCTGCGACGACAGTCAGAAACGCGGCGGCCGCCTTGGCCCCGCGAGAAGCACTGCTCTCTTCCGGCGGACTGACCTGGGGGAACCGAGTGCCCAACGCGGTGAAATTCGAGTTGCCCCCGACGTTGACGACGAGATTGATACTCGCGTCGTCGTCATCCTCTTTCGCATGCCGCGCCATGAGACCCCTTTCGTAGCGCTGGCTGTGGTTGGCGGGACTGTACTCGATCAGCTCACTCCTCCATCCAGGGGAGTGGCATAAAGTTGAACTCTCCGTGAAACAACTTCAGGTCGATGTATTACCCGATCGTGTACACACTTTCGGATGATTTATATTGCTTTCGGTAACAGTTCCGCAGCTGACGAACCCGTTTAACCCGTTCTCGCGATCACCAAGAGTATGATCGACTCGAGCACTCGATTACTGGGGAGGTTCTTACATGGGATCTGTACGTTCCAATGGTTTTCGTCCGGTTGGGGTTGACGGGGCTTATGCCGCGTTCCCGAGCGTGTGCCGGTTCGCTAGTGGGCAGTTACGACTCGTGTGGCGACAGGGGTCCGACCACGTGAACGCCCGTGACGGCCGGGTCTACACCGCCACGTCCACGGACAACGGGCGCACGTGGAGTGCTGCCACCGTCGCGGTCACCGACGCCGCCGGGATCGACCTCCGGGACCCCTGCGTCTCGACCGCCGGCGGCACCACCTGGCTCACCTACTTCAAGGGCACCTCGGCACTGGCCGCCGCCGGGTGCTTCCTGCGGATCTCCACGGACGACGGCGTGACCTGGGGCAGTGAGGTCCGCATCGACGGTCAGCCCTACGCGGCCATCAGCGCGCCGGTCATCCAGGTCGGGACGAACCTGCTCGCGACCTTCTACGGCAGGGCCTCCGGCGACACCTTCGACTCCTCCTGGCTCGCCACCTCGACCGACGGCGGCGCCACCTGGACCTCGGCCCGCGTCGCCAACGGGCAGGCCGACGGGCGGCACTACCAGGAGCCGTGGCTCGTCGCCCGTAGTACCGAGGTCTGGATGTTCTTCCGGTACGGCAACCAGGTCGCCATCGGGGCGTCCGTGTCCACCAACAGTGGCAGCAGCTGGTCCGCGCCGACCCAGCTCTTCGACGACGCCACCGGGCGACCCGCCGCGGCCTGGCTCAGCACCGGGACCATGGCTGTCGTCGCGCGGCGGATCTCGGACAAGCAGGCCGTTGTGCGCAGCCGGAACGCCGGGGCGGCTCAGACCGCCTGGCTGCCCCCGCGGCCCACGATGGTGCAGCCGGCGTCCGGGCCCGTCGGGATGACGTACGCGCATCCGCTGGAGATCCCAGGGGGCGTGATCTGCCCGCTCGGCATCGAGACGAGCACCAGCGTGTCGCGCATCCACATCGGGTGGCTGGCCGACGACGGCGGTGTCTCCCTGCTCGGCGACCTCATCCCCGACGACCGGACCGCGGTCGCGACCGATGTCGACCAGCTGTTGTTCGCGGAGGGGTTTTCGCAGGCCAACGGGGTACTGCGGGCGCCATGGGTGGTTGGCGCGGGCGGAGTTCAGGCCAGCAACGGGTGTGCCGTGTCGACCGCCGTCGACAACGTGCCCGACCTCGCCTGGGTCGACCTCGCGACCGCGGACGCGGACGTCGAGGCCGACTTCTGGTACACCGGGCAGGCCGGGTTCGGCATCATCGGGCGGGTCGTCAGTGCGAACACCTACCTGCTGCTCACGGTGGAGACCGGCGGCACGGCACTGCGGATCTACAAGGTCGTTTCTGGCACGGCGACGCAGCTGGCCGTAGTTACCGGCACCACGATGCGTGACTCGGCGTGGGGGCGGCTGCGGATGTTCCTGCGCGGCAACACGATCCAGGGCTACCTCAACGGCTGGCCTCTCGTCGGCTATGAACTGAGCGGTACCGACGCGACCACGTTCGCCGGGCAGGCCAGGCACGGCATCAAGCTGAACCCCGCGGGCACGGGTGTGCACCGCTGCCGCCGGTTCGTCGCGAAGAGCTAACGCTCCATCCGCTCGCGCATGGCGGGGAGGGCGTACTCGCGCACGGTCATCAGGACCTCGTGCGCCAGGGCCTTGAACGGGCGGCCGACCTCGAGCTCCCACCACAGCTCACCGATGGGGAAGCCGCCCACCGCCACCACCGAGCCGATCGGCGCCTGCCAGCCCATCCACTGCGCCTTCGCCGCCTCGCTCGCCGGGTAGTACGGGCGGACCCGCAGCTGCTCGGTCCACTCGTCGCGGGACATCACGCCGATGTGCAGGGTGAACCGCACCGTGCGGTCCGTGTACGACCGGGCCTGCTCGACCGCGATCTCGCCCCAGTGCTTGGGGCTCTCGATGCGGAAGCGCCTGCCGACCCCGAAGAATCCGAGCGCGCGAAGACCCGGGGCCAGGTTCGTGTCGACCATGAACCTGAACCAGTCTTGGGCGTTGCGCTCGATCTCAGACTCCACAGTGCCACTAAGAGTAGCCCCGTAATCCCATGGAGTGCTAAGCGTTCGCTATCCCGTGTGGATGTTGTGTCCTACGCGTCACGGTCCACAGGTGGCGTCGTCCCAGTTCGGACAAGGCCAGCCCTGGAGGGACGGGATGCCACCACGCATGACCCAGCGCCCGGCGAACGCCGCCGTCGGTGTCGCACTCATCGACGGCATCCCGCTCGTCCGCGAAGGCCTCTCCGCGCTCGTGCACCGCACGCCCGGGCTGCGTTGGGTGGGCGCGGCCGAGACTCCGTCGATCGGCCTGCGGATGTGCGCGAAGCTCCGACCGGACGTGGTCGTCCTGGACGCCGGCCTCGACCCGCGTGGGCAGCTGGGCCGGATGATGTCCGACACCTACGGCATCGTGCTCATGGTCGACGAGACGCACGTGTCGAACCAATACATCACGAACGCCATCAGCGGCGGTGTGCGCGGGATCATCCGGCGGGCCGCGCAGCCGGGACAACTGGTGCAGGCCATCCAATCCGTGCACACCGAGGGGCAGTACGTGGACGCCACGCTGATCGCCAACCTCGACACACCGGTGGTCCGTCCGCGCCGCCCGAACAGTCCCGGGCCGCCGCTCTCGCAGCGCGAGCACGAGGTGCTGCGGCTCATCGCGGACGGGTTGGAGAACCAGGCGATCGCGAACGTCCTGTTCGTGTCCGTCGAGACGGTCCGGACGCACGTCAAGAGCATCCTGCGCAAGCTGGCGTCCCGGGACCGCACGCATGCCGTCGCGGTGGCGTTCCGATCCGGGGTGCTGACCATCGACGACGAGTCCGTACCTCGTTCGCGGACCGGCGAGGAGTGGACGTGAGGAGCTCCACACTGGCCCTGACCTGCACTGGAGCACCTACTCGACCCACCTCCTTGCCGGGCTCTACTCGCAGGTAATACCCTGATGTTACCGACGGGTAGCGTTCGCGGAACCGCGAAGATCCAAGGGGAGCCACCACATGGGCCACTACAAGAGCAACGTCCGCGACCTCGAGTTCAACCTCTTCGAGGTGTTCAAGATCCAGGAGAGGCTCGGGAAGGGCGTCCTCGCGGAGTCCGACGAGGAGACCGCGCGTGGCGTGCTCGCCGAGCTGAACCGGCTCGCGACGGGCCCGCTGGCGGAGTCGTTCGTGGACGCGGACCGCAACCCGCCGACCTACGACCCGAAGACGTTCTCGGCGAAGCTGCCCGAGTCGTTCAAGCAGTCCTACCAGCTGATGTGGGACGGCGAGTGGTGGCGCGTGGGCCTGCGGGACGAGCTCGGCGGCCTCGGTCTGCCGCCGACCGTGCAGTGGTCCGCGGCGGAGCTGATGCTTGGCGCGAACCCGCCACTGTTCATGTACATGGCCGGCCCGAACATGGCGCAGGTGCTGTACCGCAACGGCACCGACGAGCAGAAGCACTGGGCCGAGATCATGCTCGAGCGCGGCTGGGGCGCCACGATGGTACTGACCGAGCCGGACGCGGGCTCGGACGTCGGCGCGGGCCGCACGAAGGCCGTCAAGCAGGAGGACGGCTCCTGGCACATCGACGGCGTCAAGCGATTCATCACATCGGGTGAACATGACCTGACCGAGAACATCATCCACCTGGTGCTGGCGCGGCCGGAGGGTCACGGCCCGGGCACCAAGGGCCTGTCGCTGTTCGTGGTGCCGAAGTTCCTGTTCGACAGCCAGACCGGTGAACTGGGCGAGCGCAACGGCGCCTTCGTGACGAACATCGAGCACAAGATGGGCATCAAGGCGTCCACGACGTGCGAGCTGTCGCTCGGCCAGCACGACACGCCCGCGAAGGGCTGGCTGGTCGGCGAGGTGCACAACGGCATCGCGCAGATGTTCCAGGTCATCGAGTACGCCCGGATGATGGTCGGCACGAAGGCCATCGCGACGCTGTCCACCGGTTACCTGAACGCGCTGGAGTACGCCAAGGAGCGCGTGCAGGGCGCGGACCTGACGCAGATGCTGGACAAGACCGCCCCGCGCGTGACCATCACCCGGCACCCGGACGTGCGCCGCAGCCTGATGCTGCAGAAGGCGTACGCGGAGGGCCTGCGGGCCGTGTACCTGTACACGGCGACGTTCCAGGACCAGGTGTGGACCGGCGAGGGTGACGTGGAGTCACAGAAGCTGGCCGAACGGGTGAACGACCTGCTGCTCCCGATCGTCAAGGGCGTGGGTTCGGAGCGGGCGTACGAGCAGCTGGCCCAGTCGCTGCAGACGCTGGGTGGTTCCGGCTTCCTGCAGGACTACCCGATCGAGCAGTACATCCGCGACTCGAAGATCGACTCCCTGTACGAGGGCACGACCGCCATCCAGTCGATGGACTTCTTCTTCCGCAAGATCGTCCGCGACAAGGGCGTGGCGCTGACCCACGTGGCCGGCGAGATCACGAGGTTCATCGAGTCCGAGGCCGGCAACGGCCGGCTGAAGGAGGCGCGGCAGCTGCTCAAGCAGGCCCTGGAGGACGTGCAGGGCATGCTGGGCGCGCTGATCGGCTACCTGACGGCGTCGCAGAACGAGCCGGAGAGCGTGTACAAGGTCGGCCAGCACAGCGTGCGCCTGCTGATGGCGGTCGGTGACCTGCTGATCGGGTGGCTGCTGCAGCGCCAGGCGGAGATCGCGCTGGCCCGCCTGGACGAGGGCGCCACCACCAAGGACAAGGCGTTCTACGAGGGCAAGGTCGCCGTGGCGACGTTCTTCGCCCGCAACGTGCTGCCCGAACTGTCAGCCGGCCGCAAGATCGTCGAGGCGGCGGACAACTCCCTGATGGAACTGGACGAAACGGCGTTCTGAGACATCGAGGCGACAGTGGCCGCGAGTGTTCCGCGGCCACTGTCATGTCGCAACTCGATCACGGTTGAAATCCGAGGTGTGACAACGCCCGATGAGTGGTACCTCAGAGCCACCAACTGGTTCAGCTGAGGAGCGATTATGTGGTCAGTCGGCGCAATCATCGGCCTGCTTATCGCCGGTATCGTCTTGGGTGTGCTGGGTCGGCTCCTTGCCCCCGGTAGCCAGAAGATCCCGTTCTGGTTGACGATCCTGGCCGGCATCGTCGGCGCACTGGTCGGCAACCTGATC
>NZ_JBJMIE010000726.1:0-11900 GCF_045807065.1 Actinophytocola sp.
CACTCAATCCCTAAACTACCCTCATACCAACACCAGAAGCTGCACCGCATCGGCCGGATCAGCTTCGCCTGGAGCGACACCCACATCATGCTGACCTCCGCCGCCGTGCTGGGCAGGGGCGATGTCGCCGTCGGCATCTCCCACACCGGCGCGACGGCCGACACCGTCGAGGCCCTGCGTGAGGCCAGGAGGGCCGGCGCCACCACGGTCGCCCTCACCAACTTCCCCACCGCGCCGATCAGCGAGGTGGCCGACCTCGTGCTGACCACGGCGGCGCGGGAGACAACGTTCCGGTCCGGCGCCACGGCAAGCCGGATCGCGCAGCTGACCGTCGTCGACTGCCTGTTCATCGGGATCGCCCAGCGCCACCTGGCCGACACGATGAAGGCCCTCGACGACACCAGGGACGCGGTGGGCTCGCACCGTCTCGAGACCCGTCACGACGGTCGCCGCAAGGCGCGGGAGACCGGTAAATGATCGCTGGGGGAGGTCGCTGATGACTGTGCCGCGTCAGGCCGTACACGTCGATTCGCCGACGGAGCGTCGCAATCCACGCACGACGGACCTCGACCAGCTGTCAACGCTCGACCTCCTGCGCTCCATCAACGCGGAGGACCGCCTCGTGCCGGACGCGGTGGCCGCCGCGCTGCCCGCGCTGGCCGCGGCGGTCGACTTCGCCGTCGACGCACTGCGGAACGGGGGCCGCGTGCACTACGTGGGCGCCGGCACCTCCGGCCGACTGGCCACCGTGGACGCGGCCGAGCTGCTGCCGACCTACAACGCGCCGCCCGGCTGGTTCGTCGTGCACCACGCGGGTGGGGCGGTCGCACTGCAGACCGCGGTCGAGGACGCCGAGGACCAGGACGAGGCGGGTGCCGCGGAGCTCGCGGCGTCCGCGTCGCCTGGTGACTTCGTGCTGGGCCTGACCGCGTCGGGCCGCACGCCGTACGTGCTCGGCGCGCTGCGTGCGGCGCGGGAGCGGGGGGCGCGGACCGGTCTGGTCTTCTCCAACCCGCACGCCACCGGGCTGCTCGACATCGACGTGCTCATCGAGGTCGACACGGGCCCCGAGGTGGTCGCCGGGTCGACGCGCATGAAGGCCGGCACGGCGCAGAAGCTGGTGCTGACGTCGTTCTCCACCGCGGTGATGGTGAAGCTCGGCCGCACCTACTCGAACCTGATGGTCAGCATGCGGGCCACCAACGCCAAGCTGCGCGGCCGCACCCTGCGCATCCTCCGCGAGGCGACGGGCGTGCCGCAGCAGGAGTGCGCGCGGGCACTGGACGAGGCGCACGGTGACCTGAAGGTGGCACTCGTGCACCTGCTGTCGGGGGCGGACACGGAACAGGCGGCCACCGCCCTCACCGTCGCCGACGGCCACGTCCGCCAGGCACTCGCCGCCCTCGGCGCGACCGCCCTCTGAGGTCGACCGTCTTGGTGCAGGTGGGCCGAGACGCTAGGGTTTCTCGGCCCACCTTGGGAGGGGGGATCCCGTTCGGCGAGGAAGGGGGGACTCGCCTGCACCCAGGGTGGACGGTCCCGCACGTGGCACGCTGGACTCCGGCTGGAGTCAGGCCGGGAGTGCCGCCTCGGCGATGCTCGTGGCCTCGCGGGCGCCAGCTTCTATCGCCTCGCAGCTGAAGCGCAGCCACTCGGTCATGCCGTCCGGGCCGCCCTTCTTGAAGGCCGCCAGCGCCTCGCGGTAGCGGTCCGACCTGCGCAGGTAGAAGACCTCCGGCACGATCAGGCCCCTCGGGTCCAGGCCGGTGGCGATCATGGTGATGCGGGCGGCGGCACGGGCCACCACGCCGTTCGCCGAGACGAACGGGGACAGCGCGAGCAGCTCGCCGTGCACGATGGCGGTCAGGACCGGGCCCGGTGCCGAGGTGCCGCCGGCGACGATGTCGGCCAGGATGTCCAGCCGGCGGGACACGGCGTGCACCTCGCGGGGCCGGCCGAGGGACTCGTCGTCGGACAGGTCGGCGGCGGCCAGGACGTGGAGTCTCGCCAGCGCCTGCATGGGCGCGCGCTGCCACACCGGCAGCAGCGGCCCGATCGACTCACCGATGCGCAGGGCGCCCGCGAGGTGCGGTTCGGTGACCTCACCGGTCACGGGGATCTCCGCGTCGCCGCCGTCCAGTGCCGCCGACGCCCGTGCGGCGCGGACCGAAGCCTCTGCCGCGGTCGCCGGCCAGCCACGCCGGTTCGCCGGGTGTCCGTGTACGGCGTCGACCGCCTCGCGTGCTGCGGCCACCGCCTCGTCGACGCCGGGCAGTTCCAGCAGCGGCGCCAGGGGGTCTGTCACGGTGACGGACACTACCGGGTGACATCCGTACGTGAACCGCCAGTTCATTGGTCTGGACCTCTGTACGTGCTGTCATCTCGCGTGATAGAGCACTACGGTCGTGGCGTCACACACCTCTCGGGTCGAGGAGGATCCGCATCATGACCGAGCAGTCCGGCCAGGGCCAGACGCTGGACAACCTGCTCACGGAAAGCAGGACGTTCCCCCCGAGCGACGAGTTCGCCCAACAGGCCAACGCGAAGGCCGAGCTGTACGAGCAGGCTGATGCCGATCGCGAGGCGTTCTGGGCGGCGCAGGCCGGCAAGCTGAGCTGGGACACCCCCTGGAACGAGGTGCTCGACTGGACCAACCCGCCGTTCGCGAAGTGGTTCGTCGGCGGGAAGCTCAACGTCGCGTACAACTGTGTCGACCGTCACGTGGAGGCCGGCAACGGGGACCGCGTCGCGATCCACTGGGAGGGCGAGCCCGGCGACGGCCGCACGATCACCTACGCCGACCTGCAGCGAGAGGTGTCCAAGACCGCGAACGCACTGCTCTCGCTGGGCCTACGGGCCGGCGACCGGGTCGCGATCTACCTGCCGATGCTGCCCGAGGCGATCTTCTCGATGCTGGCGTGCGCACGCCTGGGCCTGACCCACAGCGTCGTGTTCGGCGGCTTCTCGGCCGAGGCCCTGCGCTCGCGGATCGACGACGCGCAGGCCAAGCTCGTGATCACCGCCGACGGGCAGTACCGCCGCGGCAAGCCGGCGCCGCTGAAGACCGCGGTGGACGAGGCCGTCGCGCAGACGCCCTCGGTCGAGCACGTGCTGGTCGTGAAGCGCACGGACACCGACGTCGAGTGGACCGACGGCCGCGACCTGTGGTGGCACGACGTCGTGGAGGGACAGTCCGACCAGCACACCCCGGAGGCGTTCGACGCCGAGCACCCGCTGTACATCCTGTACACCTCGGGCACGACCGGTAAGCCGAAGGGCATCCTGCACACGGCGGGCGGCTACCTGACCCAGTGCGCGTACACGCACCGGAACGTCTTCGACGTGAAGCCGGAGAGTGACGTGTACTGGTGCACCGCCGACATCGGCTGGGTGACCGGCCACAGCTACATCGTGTACGGACCGTTGGCGAACGGCGTGACCGAGGTGGTCTACGAGGGCACGCCCAACACGCCGAACGAGGGCCGCCACTGGGAGATCGTCCAGAAGTACGGCGTGACGGTCTACTACACCGCGCCGACGCTGATCCGCACGTTCATGAAGTGGGGCAAGGACATCCCCGCCGAGTACGACCTGTCCTCGCTGCGCGTGCTGGGCTCGGTCGGCGAGCCGATCAACCCGGAGGCGTGGATCTGGTACCGGGAGAACATCGGTGACAACCGGACGCCGGTGGTCGACACGTGGTGGCAGACCGAGACCGGCGCGATCATGATCTCGCCGCTGCCGGGCGTGACGCCGGCGAAGCCGGGCTCGGCCCAGCGCGCGCTGCCGGGCATCTCGGCGAAGGTCGTCGACGACCAGGGCAACGAGGTCGCGAAGGGCGGCGGCGGGTACCTGGTGCTCGACCAGCCGTGGCCGTCGATGCTGCGCGGCATCTGGGGCGACGACGAGCGGTACCGGGAGACGTACTGGTCGCGGTTCGCCGACCAGGGCTTCTACTTCGCGGGCGACGGCGCCAAGTACGACGCGGACGGCGACATCTGGCTGCTCGGCCGCGTCGACGACGTGATGAACGTCTCCGGCCACCGCATCTCGACCACCGAGGTCGAGTCGGCGCTGGTGTCGCACCCGACGGTGGCCGAGGCCGCGGTCGTGGGCGCCTCCGACGAGACGACCGGCCAGGGCATCGTGGCGTTCGTCATCCTGCGCGGCGGCTTCGCCGAGGACGAGGCCAGGGGCGAGGCCGCGATCAAGGCACTGCGCGACCACGTGGCGAAGGAGATCGGCCCGATCGCCAAGCCGCGGCAGATCATGGTGGTACCGGAGCTGCCCAAGACCCGCTCGGGCAAGATCATGCGCCGCCTACTGCGCGACGTGGCCGAGAACCGCGAGATCGGCGACGTGACCACCCTGGCCGACTCGTCGGTGATGGACCTGATCTCCCAGGGCCTGAGAGGCTCCAGCTCGGAGGAGTGACCGCGGAGAAGCCGGCATCCCCCCGCACGGGGGTGCCGGCTTCTACTCGAGGTCGTTCCGGTAGTGCTCGATGAGGTGTCGGACGGGGTGGGTGAGGTCCCTCGTCAGAGCCTCCGACAGGGTCAGCCACTGTGCGTTGACGCCTTCCTCGTTCAGCCGGACCTCCTGGGTCGGGTCGAAGTCGGTTGCGTAGGCGTACCAGCGGTGGGCGTCCGAGCCGCGGCGGCAGGAATCGCCGGTGATGTCCTCCGTTGTCAGGTGTTCGAGGTGGGGCGCTCGCAGGCCGGTCTCCTCGTGGAGTTCGCGGCGTGCGGCCGGTTCGGGTGACTCGCCCGTGTCGACGTGGCCCGCGGGCACGGTCAGTGCGGCGACCGGGAACATCGTCCGCTCGAAGAACAGGAAGCGGCCGGCGTCGCGGACGAACACGCCCGCGGTCTCGTGCCAGTACTCGCCGTCGGGGGCGGTCCACCAGGTCACGGCCGGGTCGATGATGATCCGGCGTTCGTCGCGGTGGCCGCAGGTGTGGCAGTCGAAGTGCTCCCTGCCGTTCTCCGACCCCCGGTCGACCGTCTCGGCCTGGCAGGCGACGCAGTACTCGTGCCAGCCGTCGGCGGGTGGCGGGAAGTCGAGCTTCATGGACCATGAGGTTAGGGGCGCGCCTGGTAGCCGCACACGGTTCAATACCAAGGGTGTCTGTTACCCACCCCGGCGAGCCGCACCACGCGAGTCTCGGCGAGCGGTTGAACTGGTTGCGTGCCGGCGTGCTCGGCGCGAACGACGGGATCGTCTCGGTCGCCGGGGTCGCGGTCGGTGTGGCGGGTGCCACCAGCGACCGGACCGCGATCGTCATCGCCGGGGTCGCGAGCCTGGTCGCCGGGGCGCTGTCGATGGCCGGCGGTGAGTACGTCTCCGTCTCCACGCAGCGGGACACCGAGCAGGCCGCTCTCCGGCTGGAGCGATACGAGTTGGAGACCATGCCCGAGCAGGAGGAGCGGGAGCTCGCCGGGATCTACGAGGAGAGGGGCCTCTCCCCCGAGCTGGCCGCCGAGGTCGCGCACGAGCTGACCCAGAAGGACGCGCTCGAGGCACACGCCCAGGCCGAGCTGGGCATCAACCCGGACGACCTGACCAGTCCCTGGCACGCGGCGTGGGCGTCACTCCTCGCGTTCACCGTCGGCGGGCTGCTCCCGCTGCTCGCCATCATCCTCCCCGGTGCCAGCGTGCGGGTCTGGTCGTGCGCGGCGGCCGTCGTGGTCGGGCTGGTGCTCACCGGGGTGGTCAGCGCGCGGCTCGGCAACGCGGACGTCCGGCGCGCGGTGGTGCGCAACGTCGGGGTCGGCGCGCTGACGATGCTGGTCACGTACTTCGTCGGCGTGCTGTTCGGGGTCACCACCGGCTAACATGGAGCCCGGTGTGCCGGGAAGTCTGGTCGGCGGAGAGGAGATCCGTTGACCGACCTCGGCCGCTACCTACGCACGGAAACCGTAGGCGGTTCCATCCTCCTGGTCGCCACCGCACTCGCCCTGCTCGCCGCCAACGGGCCGTGGGCGGACGTCTACCACGCGCTGCGCGACGCCGAGCTGGGCCCGCACGTGCTGCATCTCGACCTCACCGTCGGTGACTGGGCCAAGGACGGGCTGCTCGCGCTCTTCTTCTTCGTCGCCGGCCTGGAACTCAAGCGCGAGCTGGTCGTCGGTGAGCTGTCCCGGCTCAGGAACGCCCTGCTCCCGGTGATCGCGGCCGTCGGCGGCATGGTCGTGCCCGCCCTGCTCGCACTGGCCATCGGCTGGGGCGATCCGCGCATGGCCCAGGCCTGGACCATCCCGGTCGCCACGGACATCGCGTTCGCGCTCGGGGTGCTCGCACTCGCCGCGTCCAGGCTGCCCGGCGGTGCCCGCGTGTTCCTGCTGAGCCTCGCCGTCGTGGACGACCTCGGCGCGATCCTGCTGATCGCGATCGTGTTCACCGGCACGTTCGACCTGCTCGCCGCGGCCGTCGCGGTCCTGCTCCTCGGGCTCTACCGGCTCCTCCAGCACAGGCGCGTCCGCACGCCCTGGCTGTACGTGCCGGTCGTCGTGGCCACCTGGGTGGCCGTGCACGCGTCCGGCATCCATGCGACGGTCGCGGGCGTCGCGCTCGCGCTGCTGACCCGCGTGCGTGCCGACCCCGGCGAGGACTCCTCGCCGTGCCTGCGGCTCGAACACCGGCTGCAGCCGTGGTCCGCCGGGCTCGCCGTGCCCCTGTTCGCACTGTTCGCGGCCGGCATCCCGATCAGCGCGAACGTGTTCGGCGACCTGTTCACCGACCGGCTCGGGCTCGCGGTGCTGGTGGGGCTGGTGGTCGGCAAGCTGGTCGGGATCACGGGGTCCGCGCTGCTCGCCGTGCGGCTGGGGGCCGCGCGACTGCCCGCCGACGTCACGTCGAAGGACCTGGTCGCGGTCGCGATGCTCGGCGGGGTCGGGTTCACGGTCAGCCTGCTGATCGCCGATCTGTCGCTCGAGGGGCCGGACATGGAGCTGGCGAAGGCCGCCGTGCTCGCCGCCTCACTGGTCGCCTCGCTGCTCGCGGCCGTGCTCCTGGTGCGGCGGAACAAGGCCCGCTCGGCGAGTTGACCCCGCCCGGCCGGCCTCTATCACACGCACGTGGCACGATGTCGCGGTGACCAGCGCGCGCGAGAACAGCCACGGAAACGGGGCGGGACTGCCGAGGGTTCCGTCGATCCCGCTCTCGGACGACGTGAGCACGGCGGCCGACCAGTCCATCGGCGGATTGGTCAAGGACGCGACCACGCACCTCTCGACGCTGGTCAGAGGCGAGTTCGAGCTGGCGAAGACCGAGCTGACCGGCGAGGTGAAGAAGGCGCTCACGGGCAGCGTGTCCTTCATCGTCGCGCTCGTGCTCTTCCTGCTCGCCCTGCCGTTCCCGCTGGTGGCGCTCGCGCTCGGGTTCAACGACATGTTCGACTGGGAGGACCACCCCTGGTTGGGCTTCCTCGTGCTGTTCGGGGCCGCCATCGTCCTGATCCTCCTGATCGTGTTCTTCGGCTACCGCAAGTTCAAGCGAATCCGGGCACCACAGCGGACGATCGACTCGGCCAAGAGCACCGTGGCCGTGCTCCGCAACCGGGGCGACGACGGGCACGACGCGCTCGACCGCCGGCACCCGTGATCCCTTGACCGCCATCGTGCGACCGGACCCGTCGACAGTGCGCCTCGACGGACCCTGGGTGCACCGCGACGTCCACGCGAACGGCATCCGCCTGCACGTCGCCGAGGCCGGCGAGGGTCCGCTGGTCCTGCTGCTGCACGGCTTCACCGGGTTCTGGTGGACCTGGCGGCACCAGCTCGGCGCGCTGGCCGACGCCGGTTTCCGCACGGTCGCCGTCGACCTGCGCGGCTACGGCGACTCCGACAAGCCACCCCGCGGCTACGACGCCTGGACGCTCGCCGGCGACGTCGGCGGGTTGGTCAAGGCGCTCGGTGAGCCACGCGCACACCTGGTCGGCCACGCGTGGGGCGGCATGCTCGCGTGGACGGTCGCCGCGCTCCACCCGCGCCTGGTCGGCTCGGTGACCAGCATCGCCGGTGCGCACCCGATGGCACTGCGCCGCGAGATGTTCCGGACCGCGTTGCAGCGGAAGGCGAACAACCAGGCCCGCGCCCTCGGTCACGTGTTCCGCGCGCAGGTCCCGGTCGTGCCGGAACGGTGGCTCACGCGCAAGGACGCCGCCACCGTCGAGGCGCTCATGCGCCACCGCTCCGGGCCACAGTGGACGGAGACCGCCGACTTCGCCGCCGCCGTCACCCGGCACCGCTCCGCCATGATGGTCCGCGGCGTCGCGCACAGCGCGCTGGAGTACTACCGCTGGGCCGGCCGCTCCCAGCTGCGCAGCGAGGGCCGCCGGTACACCGAGGCCATGCAGCGCCGGATCAGCGTGCCGGTGCTGCAGATCGCGGGCGCACTCGACCCGTGCGTGCTGCCCCGCACGCGCACGGTGTCGGAGAAGTGGGCCACAGGCCCGGTCCGCACCCACACGCTCGACGGCGTCGGCCACTTCCCGCAGCAGGAGGCGCCGGTCGCGACCAACCGCCTCCTCACGCGGTTCCTCGCCCAACAGGGGGGACATCTCAGGGATCTCCCTGAGCCAGCAAGGTAGATCGCGCACACATACTCACTCCCGGGGAGATCCACAGCCCATTGGGAGGGTTCATGAAACGCGGAGCAGTACTGCTCGCCGCGCTGTTACTCACCGGCCTCACGACCGCCACCACGACCGCCGCCGCGGAACCCGCCATCGGCTGGCAACCATGCGGTACCAACGTCGACTGCGCGACCATTCCCGTGCCCATCGACTACGCGCACCCGGCCACCGGCACCATCGACCTCGCCATCGCCCGGACCAGGGCGACCGGTGAGAGGCAGGGCACGCTGGTCTACATGCCGGGCGGCCCGGGTGACTCCGGCGTGAACCGTCTGCTCGGCGGGAACGTCGTGCCGCCGGCCGTCGCGGAGCGGTTCGACATCGTCAGCTACGACCCGCGTGGCACCAACCGCAGCCACCCGGTCGTCTGCGACCCGACGCTCGTCGCGAACCTGCCGAACTTCGTCCCGGAGACGGGCGCGCGGCTCGCGGACCTGCAGGAATACGCCCGCGACCTCGGCAACAGCTGCCGGCGGGACACCGGTCCGCTGGTCGACCACATCGACAACGTCAGCGTGGCACGGGACATCGACTCGATCCGGGCCGCGCTCGGCGAGCGGCAGATCACCCTGTACGGCCGGTCCTACGGCACGCTCGCCGGCCAGATGTACGCGGAGAACTTCCCGCGGCGGGTGCGGGGTCTGGTGCTGGACAGCGTGTTCGACCACGGCCTCGACCCGACGCGGTTCGCCGTCACGGAGGCGAGGACCGGCGAGGACGCGTTCGGCGAGTTCGCGAAGTGGTGCGCGGCGGACGCCGGCTGTGTGTTGCACGGGCAGGATGTCGGTCAGGTGTACGGCGACCTGTTCGACCGGGCGGCCCGCGGTGAGCTGCCGGTGAGCGCCTTCGAGCTGGTCCAGGCCGTGCTCAACACCTTCTACACGCCGCACTGGTCGGACACCGCGGAACTGTTGCGGCAGCTGTCCGGGGGGCCGGCCACGCTCGCCGCCGACGAGCCGGCGCCGTTCCCGCTGGCCGCGTTCTGTGCCGACCACCGCGTGCGCCTCTCGTCACAGGGCGAGTGGGAAGCGATGTGGCGCAAGCAGACCGAGGCCGCGCCGACCATGCGTGCGCACTTCGCGTTCGCCGCGCTGACGCTGTGCTCGGCGTGGCCGGCGGCCACGCCGAACCCGCAGCACCGGACGCACGTGGCCCGGAGCGTCCCGCCGGTGCTGATCATGAACTCGCTGCACGACCCGGCGACCGCCTACGAGTGGGCGCAGGACGTCAACCGGCAGATCGACCGCAGCGTGCTCCTGACCTACGACGGCTGGGGCCACGGCATCACCAACCGCACCGACTGCACGAAGGCCGTCTTCACGGACTACGTCGTGAACGGCAGGCCACCGCGGCCGGGCACGCACTGCGCGGCCGGCTAATGCCCTGAGGGTGCCTTTGGGACGTCCACCGTCCCGAGGGCACCTCTTCGGTCAGGCTGCGCAGTTGCCGGTCGACACCGCGCGGGACAGGTTCGGGGCCGCGTTGACGTCGTCCGCCACCTCGCCGGCGGTCAGGGCGAAGCCGGTCTCGGACTGGTCCGTCGCGGCGCCGAAGATCACCCCGATCACGCGGCCCTGCGTGTTCACCAGCGGACCGCCCGAGTTGCCGCTCTGCACCAGTGCCCGCAGCGTGAACACCTGCCGCTCCACCTGGTTCGAGTCGTAGATGTCGGGCCCGCGCAGGTTGATCTCGTCGCGGACCCGCGCCGGCGCGGCCTGGTAGCCGCCGTCGAGCGGGTAGCCCAGCACGATCCCGTCCTGCCCGGACTCCGCCGGCTGGCCGGCGAACCGCAGCACCGGCGCGGTCAGCCCCGGCACGGCCAGGACGGCCACGTCGGTCTCCGGATCGTACAGCACGACCCGGGCCTCCAGCTCGCCCTGGTCGGTGAGCACGACGGCCTCGCTGGTGCCGGCCACGACGTGGGCGTTGGTCATGACCCGCTCGTGGGCAACGACGAAGCCGGATCCTTCGAGCGCCCGCGAGCAGGACGGCGCCCGCGCGTGGATCTTCAGGACGCTGGGCCGCACGTTCTGCACGACCGCGCTGCCCTGCAGGGCCGGGTCCGGCGGCGCGACCTCGCGGTTGGGCGTGTGGTCGAACGGGTCGACGACCTCGGGGAAGCCGGACACGTCGAGCAGCCTGCGCAGCTCGTCCGGCAGGTCCTGCGCGGCCTGCGGCATGACCCGGTCGACTCCGCCGAGGATGGTCGAGTTGCGGATGGCCGACGCGAGATCGGGCAACCCGCCCACGGTGACCAGCGGTAACGCGATCAGCCAGGCGACAACGAACACCACGGCGCCCTGCACGATGGCGCCCAGCGCGTTGTCCACGCCGGCCAGCTTCGGCGACTTGATCTTCTGACGCAGGCTGCGGCCCAGCCAGACCCCCAGCGTCTCCCCCAGCGCGACCAGCAGCACGAAGATGGCCACGGCGAACGCGACCCTGGTCGGCGTCGACTCGATGTACTTGACCACGAGCGGCGCGATCTTGATGCCCGCGACGGCACCCAGCAGGACCCCGATGAACGCGGGGAGCGCGGTGATCACGCCCTGCCGAGCCCCCGAGATCGCGGCCAGGATCGCGAGCAGTACCACGACCAGGTCGACCCAGTTCACGCGTTCATTCCTCCCCGACGCCGTCAGCCAACTGAACGCCACGCGGCGTCAAGGTCGCGTACGACCGAACCGTCCCATGGCCGCTCCCACCCGCCGAGCCGCAGCAGCAGCGTCAGCACACCGGCGGTGAAGCCCCACACCAGCATGCCCGGCAGCGCGAACGCGGGTCCTGAGAACCCGGATGGATGTCTACACGTGAAACGGTTCGCGGGGTCGGCGAGTTCAGCGACCGGCACGCGCGCCACGGCCGCGCTCTCCGCCGGGTCGACCGCCCAGACCCGGCTCGGCTTCTCCCAGTGCGCGATCACCGGCGTGACGTGGAAGCCGGACACGGGGATGCCCAGGGTGGGCAACAACGCGAGCGGGCGCACGCCGGACGGGTCGAGGCCGGTCTCCTCGACGGCCTCCCGCAGCGCGGTCGCGACCGGGCCGTCGTCCCCCGGCTCGCTCGAGCCACCGGGGAACGCGACCTGACCGGAGTGCGCGCCGCCGCTGTTCGCCCGCAGCTGCAGCAACAGGTCCGGCCCGCGGGTCTCGTGCTCGCCGAACAGGACCAGCACGGCGGCGTCCCGGGGGTTCACGGGTGCCGGCGACAGGCGGCGGAACTCGCCCGGATCGACGTCGCGGGTGCCCTCGACGACCGCGCGCAG
>NZ_JBJMIE010000727.1:0-7872 GCF_045807065.1 Actinophytocola sp.
CACCCACTGTTTGCGGTAGTACTGCACGCCGAGCCAGTCGCCTCGGTCGGCTCCGGTCAACCCGTCGAGGTAGAGTTCCACAAGCTCGCCCTGCATCGTCCGGTGGAACGCGCGGCAGGTCTCGTCCTCCCTGGCGGGGGCGAGCAGTGGCAGTTGCAGGACCAGTCCGGTCCGGGACTCCCCCGGCCCGTCGTGGATGACCCGCACGGCCGCCCGGTGTGCGTCGAGCAGCACACGGCCGACCCGCTTCCACAGGATCGGGTTGGTGACGCCGGGAGGATGGCAGCCCTCCAGGTAGCCGTGCAGGGCGACCATCTGGGGCTCGTTGACGGTGCACACGAACGGCATGAGGTCACCCATTTCCGCGACCACCCGCTGGCAGTAGCGAGTGAACAGCGCGATCGCGTCGGGGGCCAGCCATCCGCCCCGCGTGGCGAACCAGCGTGGCAGGGTGAAGTGGTGCAGGGTGATGAATCCGGTCATCCCGGCATCGGCCAGTGCGGTCAGCACACGCCGGTAGTGCGCCAGGCCGGCGCGGCTGAACTCCCCCGGCGCAGGCTCGATGCGTGACCATTCCAGCGACAGCCGGTGAGCGTTGTGCCCCAGGGACTTCAGCAGCGAGAAGTCCTCGCTGTAGCGGTGAAAGTGGTCGATGCCGTCGATCGACGACTCCAGCGCGGCGGTGCCTGGTGCGTGCTCGAAGTCCCACCAGTCGTTGTTGGTGGTACCACCCTCCACCTGGTGTGCGGCGGTGGCTGCTCCCCACAGGAAGTCGGCGGGGAAGTCGGGGGTTCCGGTGTTGTGCACCGTGCTCCTTCGCGGTTGTGCTCACATGAGGGCGAGTGCGTTGGCGGGTGAGCCGACACCGCCGGGCAGGTTGAGCGGCGCGGCCACGAGCAGGCCGATGTATCCCACTGGCTGGAGCGCTGCGGCCAGAAGCCGTCGTAGCAGTCGTCAAGGCCGTGTCCGTCGCCGGTCACGGTGTGGGTGAACGGCCCACGGCCGAACAGGGCCGGTTCCGGTAGGTCCAGGCGCCAGTTGAGTGCGAAGACCGCTCCGCTGGTCGCCAATCCGGCTGCGTCGGCGACATGGTAGGCGGTCACCTCGCCGAGGGCACCGACCTGGTCGTCGGGCCCCCACAGTCCCCAGCTGGAACGGTCCGGAAAACCCGATCGGTCACGCAGTTCGTGGTAGCGGGGGCGCATGTGCTCCTCCGTACGTTGCTGGTGGCTGGTCAACCGACGGTGCGGAGCTGTCGGCCGCGGCGGGTCAGCGCGTCGACGACGACCGCCCCGATCAGTACCGCGCCGATGATCATGAACTGCACGTCGGTCTCGAGGTTGAGCAGGTACATGCCGTTGTAGATGGACCCGATGATCAGCCAGCCGAGCAGAGCGGACCAGGCGTTGCCGCGGCCGCCGAACAGGCTCGTCCCGCCGATGACGGCGGCAGCGATGGCGTAGAGCAGCAGGGTGTCGCCGCCGAGTTGCTGAGAGGCGGCGCCGACGTAGGACCCCGCCATGACGCCACCGATCGCCGCGGTGGCGCCGGACAGGCAGAACACCGAGATCCTGATCCGGTTGACGTTGATGCCCGCCCGGTGCGCGGCCTCGGCGTTGCCGCCGACGGCGTAGACGTGCTGCCCGTAACGGGTCTGAGTGCTCAACACCCAGAACACCAACACCAGGCCGACCAGGATGACCAG
Source organism: Actinophytocola sp. (assembly GCF_045807065.1). Classification (GTDB taxonomy): domain Bacteria; phylum Actinomycetota; class Actinomycetes; order Mycobacteriales; family Pseudonocardiaceae; genus Actinophytocola. Next base: position 1,706 of record NZ_JBJMIE010000727.1, read on the forward strand.
TGCCAGCGGCAGACCGGCCGAGCGGTTGAGTTCCCAGACGCTGCCGAACGCCACCACGGCCAGAACCGCCGTGCGCACGGCGATGCCCGTCCACGAAGGAGCGGGCAGACCCGCGGCCCGGTTGCGGCGGCGGTTGTTGGCCATCACCGCCAGGTAGGCCACGACCGCGACGGCGGCCAGCGCGTAGCTGGACGCCACCTCGAAGGTGAGGTTCTCGATCTGGGCGATGGTCTCCTCGAACGGGAACCGAATCGTTCCGGTGCTGCCGAGGACACGCAGTTGCAAGCCGTAGAACAGCAGCAGCCCGCCCAGCGTCACGATGAACGACGGCACGTTGAACCGGGTCCGGATGAACCCCTGACCGAAGCCGAGTGCAGCACCCAGCAGGACCGTCACCAGGATGCCGAGGTACGGGTTCCAGTCACGGTTCTCGACCAGGACGGCCAGCACCGCGGCGGCCAGTCCGCTGATCGAGCCGACCGAGAGGTCGACCTCGCCGATCAGCAGCACCATGACGATGCCGAGCGAGACCACGCCACCGAAGGAGATCTGGCGGACCAGGTTGTAGAGGTTGCCGGAGGACAGGAACGCGTCGTTGAGCGATTGGAAGGTGACCCAAATGATCAGCAGTCCCAGCAGCACCGGTAGCGATCCCACGCCGAGATCCCGCAACCGGCCCCGGTTCGCCCGCGCTCCGGGTGCCGCGTCCTCGGGCGGCACTGCCCCGGGCTCGATTGTCGCCGGTGGTGCGGATGCCACCCCGTCGTGCTTGGTTCTCATCACTGGACTCCCGTTGGTTCGACAGCTCCGGTGTCCGGGCGGCTGTCCAGACCCGTGATCGCGGCGACGATCTCTTCGCGGGTCGTCCGGCCGATCGGGAAGTCTCCGGCGTTGCGCCCCATGCGCAGGACGGTGATGCGATCGGCCATGTCGAACACGTCGGCGAGGTTGTGGCTGATCACCACGACCGCGTGTCCGCGTCGTTTGAGTTCGGCGATCAACTGGAGGACCTGCGCCGTCTGCGCGACACCGAGGGCTGCGGTCGGTTCGTCGAGCAGGACCACCTGCGGGTCGCCCAGCAGCGATCGGGCGATCGCCACGGCCTGACGCTGTCCGCCGGACAGTGAGGCGACCTCGGCCCGGACGTCACGGATCTCCACCCGCAGCGTGCCCAGCAGATCACGAGCACGCCGGCCCATCTCGACCTTGTTGGTCAGGCGCAGGTAGCGCCACGGTCGGGCCGCCAGTACCTCGCGTCCCAGAAACAGGTTGCCGGCCACGTCGAGGTTGTCGCACAGCGCCAGATCCTGGTAGACCGTGGCGATTCCCAGCCTGGTGGCGTCATGGGGACGCTGTAGGGAGACCGGTTGGCCGGCGAACTCCACGGTGCCGGAGTCCGCCGGTGCGACTCCGGCCATCACTTTGATCAGTGTCGACTTCCCCGCTCCGTTGTCGCCGACCAGCGCCACCACCTCGCCGGCGTCCACGTGGAAGTCGACGTCGTTGAGCGCCTTGACCGCGCCGTACTGCTTGGAAACCTTGCTCAGTCGCAGAATCGGGGCCACATCGGGCCTCCCTTCCATGGTCCGGGCGGTGGACGCCCTCGTGGCGCGCCCGCCTCGGTCAGGAGATCCCGTACTTCTGGCACGCCGCCTGCACGTCGGCCGTGCACAGGTCGGCAGCCTTCACGAACTCGTCCGCGACCACTGTGGACTTCAGGTTCTCGGTCATGACAACCACCGGCGTGAGCAGGTTCGCCGGGATGCTGTCCCCGGTCGCGTTGGTCACGGTGGTCGTGGTTCCGGCAACCGGCTTGCCGGTGGCAACCGCCACCGCCGCGTCGGCCGCGGCGACCGCGAGCTTCTTCAACGCCTTGTAGATCGTCATGGTCTGGGTGCCGAGCAGGATGCGCTGCAACCCGTCGGTCGCGGCGTCCTGGCCGGTGACCGGCGGCAGCGAGCTGATCCCGGCCTGTTGCATCGCGTTGATGGCGGCACCGGCCATGGTGTCGTTGGCGACGTTGACACCCTTGATGTTGTCCTTGCCGATCTTGGTGATGGCCTGGCTCATCTCGGTCGTCGCGGTGTCGGGTGACCACTTGGGCGTGTCGTACTCCGCGCCGACGGTGTATCCGGATGAGTCGATGACCTTGTGCGCGCCCTGCTTGAACTTCAGCGCCTCCGGTCCGGACGTGTCCCCGTTGATCATGACCACCTGCGCGCCCTTGGGCACACCGGCCTTGGTCATCGCGTCGACCAGCGCCTGCCCCTGGAACTGCCCGACCTGCTCCGCGTTGAAGGTGAACTCGTAGGCGACCGGCCCGTTGGGCGTGCGGTCATAGGCGATCGTCTTGACACCCTTGGCCTTGGCCTGCTCGACAATGCTGGCCGCGGCTGTGGTGTCGGCCGAGTCGAGCACGAGGGCCCGCGCACCCTGGGTCAGCGCGGTCTCGGCCTGCTGCTGCTGTTTGGTGCCGTCGTTGGCCGCGTTGAAGTAGAGCACCTCGCAGTCGGGGGCCTTCTTCGCAACCTCGGCCTCGAAGTACGGCTTGTCGGCCGCCTCGTACCGGGGCGTCGCGTTCTCCGGCAACAGCAGCGCGATCTTGCAGGGACCGCCGCTCTGCGTAGCATTGGCGGTCTCCTCGGCCGATTTGGTGCAGGCACCCAACGCTCCGATGAGCAACAGTGGTGCGACGATCATCGTCATCGTTCGTATCCTCACGAGACCCTCCTTTGGGTCAGGACAATGCTGGTGGGCCGGTGGAGGACGAAGTCGACTATGGCGCGGGTATCTCACTGGCGCGGCACTCGGCTCGCCGACGCGTCCATGTGGTAGGTCGCCGGCTGTCTGGATCCGAAGATCAAGTGAGTTTCTTTGCCGATGCTTCACACTTCGCACTTACACGTGTAAGTACCGGACTGTAGACTTCACCACAGTCGTTGGCAAGACATCTCGCGCGGGCGAAGGAGGTCTCTGTGTCCACGCCGGGGCGCCGGGTGACCAGCGCAGAGGTGGCACATCACAGCGGTGTGTCCAGGGCGACCGTCAGCTACGTCCTCAACGGCACCCCGAACCAGTCGATCTCGTCGGAAACTCGCCGGCGGGTCCTCAGCGTCGCCGAGCGGCTCGGGTACACCCCGTCCGCGCCAGCCCGCGCCCTACGCGCAGGCCGGAGCGACGTGGTTCTGTTCCTGCTTCCGGAGTGGCCGATCGGGCCCTCAATCGCCAGACTGGTCGAGGACCTCACCCTCGCCCTCGCCGCAGCCCGCCTGACCCTGGTCGTACACATCCATCCGCGCTCCGCTCGATCCGTCGCGGACCTGTGGAAGGCCATCACACCGGCGGCGGTGATCAACCACCAGGCACTCACAGACCACGAGGCACAGGCCGTACGTAAGGCCGGCATCCCTGTCATAGCGCCCATCTTCCGGTTCGGTGGCGCCGGCACGTTCGCGGATTTCCAGCAGGCGATCGGACGATCCCAGGTGGAACACCTCGCGGCCACCGGTCACCGTCGGCTGGGCTTCGCACTGCCCGACGACGACCGGCTCTCCGCCTTCACCCAGCCCCGTCTGGAAGGTGCACGGAAGGCCTGCGCCCTGCTCGGCGTCGAGGAACCGTTGGCGAGGACAATCACGTTGAGTGTCCACTCGGCAACCGAGGCAATCGACTATTGGTGCACAACTCGCCACCAGGTCACCGGTATCTGCGCGTACAACGACGAGGTCGCACTGGCGGTGCTGGCCGGCATGCGGACCCGACGCATGACGGCACCAGCTGACCTAGCCGTCATCGGCGTCGACAACATCCCGGCAGGCGCGCTCACCGATCCGGCTCTGACCACCATCTCCACCGGTATGTCCGCGCTGGGCCACCACCTGGCCTCCGCAGTTGTCAGCACGCTGGACAACAAGCCGACCACACCCGGCCCCGGCCAGGACGTGATCCAGGTGGTCCGCCGCGCCAGCGCATAGCGGGCCGGAACTGGCCCGCCAACCGACCGAACCCGCCACGCCACCCATGTTGCTGGCGTGCACGGCCGCCGAGCAGCACACTCGGGCTCGAAGCGCCGGCGGCAACACTACAGAGCGGCCAGACCGGAATCTGGGGTGATGACCCCGGATGTGGCCGCGGGGTGGTGGGTCGGGATGGCGGTTGCGGCCGACTCTGCCTACAGCCTGTGCCGGCTGCTCGGTATGTCCGCTCCGGCGCGGCCGTCACCCTGCCGGAGCTGATCGCGCGGTCCGGACCGGGGCGGAAGCTGGTGACGCAGCGGCTGGGCGAGTTGCTGGCGTGCGGCCTGCTGATCGAGGACGGGCTGGCGCCGTCGACCGGAGGGCGGGCCCCGCGGCGGCTGCGGTTCGGGGCGCCGGTGATCGCCCAGTTGGTGGCCGCCGACGAGGACACCTACGCGATGTGATCCACCGGTTCAGCGAGATCGGCCTGGCCTGCCTGGCTCCTTGATGCCGACACCCAGCCCTTTCGACCGCGTTCCTTGATGTCGGCGGCGGTGATTCGCGGCCTTCAGGTCCGCCACACGTCGCCGGGGGTGATGGTGTTCAGCGGGCGACGTAGCCGCCGTCAACGGGAAGTGCGACGCCGACGACGAAACCGGCTGCTGGGCTGCACAGCCACAAAACGGCGGCGGCGATCTCGTCCGCGCGGCCGAGGCGTCCGATGGGCTGGTCGGCGATGGCCGCCTCGAGGTCGAGCTCGCCGTTGGCGATCATGTCGGCGACCATGGGGGTGTCGATGGTGCCGGGGCAGATGGCGTTGATCCGGATGCCGCGTGGCGCGTATTCGAGGGCGGCGCTGCTGGTCAGGCCGAGTACGGCGTGTTTGGAGGCGTGGTAGGCGGCACGGCCGGGGATGCCGACCAGGCCGCCCAGGGAGGAGCAGTTGACGATGGCGCCGCTGCCCTGACTGCGCATCTGGCGCAGTTCGTGTTTCATGCACGCCCAGATGCCCCGCGCGTTCACGGCGTTGACCCGGTCGAACACCTCGGCCGGCTCGTCCGCGGCGTCGTGGGGTGGGACCTGGATGCCGGCGTTGTTGAACGCCGCGTCCAGGCGACCGAAGGTCGCCACCGTCGTGTCGACCATGGCGGCCACCTGCTCCTCGTCCGTCACGTCACAGACGACGGCGAGTGCCTGGTGGCCTGCGGTGGTCAGCTGGTCCACCGTGCGGTGCACGGCGTCCTGGTCGATGTCGGCGAGGACGACCGCCGCACCGGCGTTCGCGAAGGCCTGTGCGGTCGCGAGGCCCATGCCGGAGCCGGCGCCGGTGACCAGGGCGACCTGGCCGGTGTAGTCGTAGGTCGGGTTCAACGGTTGTTCCCCTGTTCGGTGGCCGCTCCTTGCGGGCGGGCGTCGTGGTGGTTGTTCTTCTCGTCCCTGGCGTCGTCCTCGACACCCGGATGACGAGTTCGGCCTCAGTGGTGCACGGCGCTGTTCGCGCCGCACCCGTCGGAGTTCCCTCGGTTACGGACTGGGCTGGTTGTCCCGGCGAGGTGACCCCGGGCAGGCCGGCGGTCAGGGCGACGACGACACGACATCGCATGGCTGTCATACGCGGAGCAGGGCCTTGATGGCGCGGCGTTCGTCCATGGCCCGGTAGGCCTCGGCGGCCTGGTCGAGGGGGAGTTCGAGGTCGAAGACCTTGCCGGGGTCGATCCGGCGGTGCCAGATCAGGTCGATGAGTTCCGGAAGGTACTGGCGGACGGGAGCGGGGCCGCCGTGCAGGTGGACGTGAGAGAAGAACAGCTCCTGGCCGTCGAGCGTGACGTCGTGGGAGACGCCGACGTAGCCGACGTGTCCGCCGGGGCGGGTGGCGCGGATCGCCTGCAGCATCGACTCGTGGGTGCCGACCGCCTCGATGACGCTGTGGGCGCCCAGGCCGGCGGTCAGGTCCTTGACCGCCGCCACGCCCTCGTCGCCGCGTTCGGTGACGATGTCGGTGGCCCCGTACTCGAGGGCGAGTTTCTGGCGGGGCTGGTGGCGGCTCATCGCGATGATCTGTTCCGCGCCGAGTTGTTTGGCGGCCAGGACCGCGAGCAGCCCGACGGCACCGTCGCCGACAACCGCGACCGTCCTGCCCGGGCCAGCCTGGGCGGCGACCGCGCCGAACCAGCCGGTGCCGAGGACGTCGGAGGCGGCGAGCAGGCTCGG
>NZ_JBJMIE010000728.1:0-13517 GCF_045807065.1 Actinophytocola sp.
GCACCCCCACCTTCCCCGGAACGCATCCCCGCCCAAAAATCCGGGCAGGTGAACCACTCGACGCCTAGTTGAGCTGTTCCTCCGGGATGAATCTCGCCAGGTAGTCGGCGAGTTCCTGGTAGGTGCAGCCGACGAATATCGCCAGTTCGCGGACCGAGGAGGGGGGTAGTTCCACGACACCGTCCGGGTTCTCGTTCAGTTTGTTGCGGGCCCACTGGTGCATGGGGCGGAACTTCTCGCTCCAGTCGTTGAGTAGGTGGCGGAGGTCGATCTGGAGAACGAGGTTCTGCAGGTGGATCCTCGCGCGTTGCAGTGCGTGGCCCAGGAGGGTCGGTGCCGCGACTCCCAGGGCGTCGCACAGTTCTATGAACCGGAGCACGGTGAGGTGGCGTGTGCCGTGCTCGTAGGACAGCAGGGTGCGGTCTCCGATGCCGGACGGCAGAGTCGCCACGAGTTGGGCGCGGGACCAGCCTTTGGCCTCACGCGCGCGCCGCAGCTCCTCGCCGATCACCCGGGAGAGCATCTTCTCGGACACGTCGGCTTGGGACTCCATCAGATGGTCCCGCGGCGGAATAGGGCGCGACGCCGGCGGTCGCGCGTCTGTGTAAGGGTCATGCGAAAGGTCTCCCGTTCCCGTCACAGCCCAAGCGGGCGCGTCGTCGGACTGCGACGCGTGCCTCGGTGCTTGGGTGTCACGTGATGACGTGTGTCGAAAAGTCTGGCTGGACAGAACGACGGCTGGGCTGAATGGAACTGCCCATGGCCTGGCCGGCGACTGGACCTTCGAGTCGGGGGGAAGGCCGCGCCGTGCCTCTGGATCAAGATTAGAGGCGCGTACCGTCGTCCTGCAGTCAGTTGTCACTTATCGGGTGGCAGAAATCATCACATGAGCGGGAGTCATTTGTTGTAGCTGTACGTTCCGTGGCATTCACGGGAGACATTATGATACTTAGGTGAACACGGTCAAGCTCACCCGGGTGAAAGTGAATGCGTTCCGTAATGGTCACGGGTGCAAGAATTGTGACGATTCTGTGTTTCCGCAATTCACCTTACGAACCGAAAGTGTAGGCTATTGAACTCCGACTACACAATGCTGTAGCGAGCGTGTCGGCTGACAAGCGAGTCCGGGCAGGAGACGACGTCCGATGTGGACCGCAAATGTGGCTCAGGGCACCAGGATCAGCCTGATCGGGTTGCCCTGTTTGCCCGACAATGCCTTCACCGCGTCCGGGGCCTCGGCGAGCGGGAGCGTGCCGCTGATCGATCGGCTCAGGTCCAGACGCCCGTGGTGGATCAGTTCGATGAGCCGCTCCACGTCGCCGGCCTGTGAGCCGTAGTGGCCGAGGATCCGCTGCCCGCGGACGCTCAGCAGGATGCTGTTCGGCACGGCGAGCGGTTCCGGCGTCAGCCCGACCAGCACCAGCCGGCCGCCCAGGCCGAGGCAGCGCAGCGCCTGCTCCCGCACGGCGGCGACGCCGGCCATGTCGTACGCGACGTCCAGGCCCGCGCCGCCGGTCACCGCGACGACCTGCTCGCCGAAGTGGAGATCCGCCGGGTCGAACGCGTAGTCCGCGCCGAACTCCAGCGCCCGGTTCCTCGCCGCCTCCAGGGGGTCGACGGCGACGATCGGGGCGGCGCCGAGCAGCCGCAGCAGCTGCACGGCGTGCGCGCCGAGTCCGCCGACGCCCCAGACGCCGGCCGGGCGACCTGGCTCGGCGCGACCCGTGCCGGCGACCGCGCCCCACGGCGTGGACACCGCGTCGGGCACGATCGCGCCCTGCTCGAAGGGGAGCGCGTCGGGGATGGCGACCAGCGTGTGGTGGCTGGCCAGCGCGTACTCGGCCCAGCCGCCGTCGTAGTCGACGCCACGGGTGCGGATCGCCAGGCACGGCCCGCGGAACCGGACGCACTGCGCACACCGCCCACACCGCTCACCCGCCTCGAGCGTCACGCGGACACCCGGGTGCCACTGCGCCGGCACGTCCGGCCCCACCGCGTCGATCTCGCCGGCCACCTCGTGCCCCAGCGTCACCTCCGGCACGTCCAGGAACGCGGGCCGCAGGCTGCCGTCGATCAGGTGCACGTCGGACAGGCACACCCCGGCGGCCCGCACCTTGATCCGCACCTGGCCGGGCCCCGGCTCGGGGATCGGCACCTCGCGCATCTCGAACGTGCCAGCACTCGGGTTCAGGCGTCCGGCAAGCATGCCTCACACCCTAGTCGTGCGGGGCAACAGGAACCCGATGAGCGCGGCGGCCGCCGCGATCGCCGCGCCGACCCACACCGCCGGCTGGAGACCCGCCGCGAAGCCCGCCGGGCTGCCGTAGTCGCCGTAGGCCGAGAACACCGACGCCAGCACCGCGACGCCGACCGCCACCCCGAGCTGACGCATGGTGTTCACGGTGCCGGACGCGATGCCCTGCCGGTCCGCCGGCACGCTCGCCAGCGCCACCGTGCTCATCGGCGCGAACTCGAGTCCCATGCCCACCCCGGCGAGCACGAACGGCACGACCACGGTCCCGTAGCCGACGCCCACCGCGCTGACCGCGGCCAACCAGCCCAGTGCCACGGCCAGCAGCACGAGGCCGGTGACGATCAGCGCCCGCGCACCGAACCGCCTGATCAGCACCAGGCCCGCGAGCGGCGCGACGAGCATCGGCGCCATCGTCCACGGCAGCGTGCGCAGGCCGGCCTCCAGGGGCGACGCGCCCAGCGACACCTGGAAGAACTGCGCCAGCAGGAAGACCGCGCCGAACACGCCCGCGGAGAACAGGAAAGCGACCGCGTTCACCGCGGTGAACCCGCGCGAGCGGAAGAACCCCAGCGGCAGCATCGGCGTGGCCGCCCGCCGCTCCCACGCGACGAACGCGCCGAGCAGCACGGCGCCGCCGACCAGTGCGGTGAGGACGGACGTCGACGTCCAGCCGTGGTCCTCGCCGTGCACCACGCCCCACACCAGCGCGAGCACGCCGGCCGCCGACAGCACCAGCCCCAGGGGGTCGAGCCGACCGGTGCCGCCGCGCGACTCCTTGAGCACGGCCGCCGCCAGCGGCAGCGCGACCAGGCCGACGGGCACGTTGAGCCAGAAGATCCAGGTCCAGTGCAGTCCCTCGGTGACGGCCCCGCCGATCACCGGGCCGACCGCGACGCCGAGGCCGCTGATGCCGCTCCAGATGCCCACCGCGGCATTGCGCGCCGAATCCGGCACCGCGGCTGCGAGGAGGGTGAGCGACAGCGGCATGACGGCCGCGCCGGCCGCGCCCTGCACGGCCCGCGCCGCGGTCAGCTGCCACGGCTCGGTGGCGAGCGCGCAGGCCGCGGAGGCGATCGTGAAGAGCGCGATGCCGGCCAGGAACAGCCGCCGCCGGCCGATCCGGTCGCCGAGCGCGGACAGGGTGAGCAGCAGCGCGGCGAACGAGAGCGTGTAGGCGTTGACGAACCACTGCAGGTCGGTCAGGGAGGCCTTCAGGGACGTCTTGATCACCGGCAGCGCGGTGGTCACCACCAGGTTGTCGAGCGTGACCATGAACATCGGGATGCTGACCGCCGCGAGCACCGCACCCATGGCGCGGCTGGCGGTGGCGGCGGGAGGTGGGGCGGCGAGGGTGGTCATCTCTGCACCTTTGTTGTTATCGACTGATAACTAGCAAAGTAGTAATCGACTGATAACATGTCAAGCATGAGTCGAACCCGCCTGTCCGCGGCCGAACGCACCGAGCAGATCGTGTGCGCGGCGGTCAGCGCGTTCTCGACCTCCGGCTATGCCGGCACGTCCACCGACGACGTCGCGCGCGTCGCCGGGGTGTCACAGCCGTACGTGATCCGGCTGTTCAGGTCCAAGCAGCGGCTGTTCCTCGCCGGGGTCGAGTACGCGGCCAGGGAGATCGAGCGGACGTTCCGCGAGTCAGGGGCCACCGATCTCGACGGCCTCGGCGAGGCGTACCGGACGCTGCTCGGCCGGTACGAGGTGCTGGGCATGCTGATGCACGGCTTCGCGGCGGCCGGCGGCGACCCCGAGATCGGCGAGAGCGTGCGCGGTTGCCTCGGCCGCATCTACGAGCTGGTCCGCGAGCTGACCGGTGCGGACCCCCGCGAGGCGGCGGACTTCGTCTCGACCGGCATCTTCCTGACCGTCCTGTCCTCGGTGCGCGTGATCGGCCCGGACGCCGTGTCAGCGCAGCCGTGGATGACCGACATCCAGCAGGCGTTCAAGCGGGTGTTCGAGGGCGAGGGGGCCTAGATGCGCGGTGGCTCGCCGTGGTCGCGGCGCAGGCCCTCGAGGATGCGCTCCATCACGTCCGGCGACAGGTCGTCCGCGCCGGCGATCTCGGCCGGGGGCGGCGCCGCGGCGGCGGCCGCGCGGGTGGTGCCGCGCCGGGGGAGCGGGACGACGGTCGCGTCCATGCCCTTGGGCAGCGGGACCTCGGCCCAGAGGAGCTGCTTGCCGGTGGACAGCGGGGTCACCCCGCTGTTCGGCCCCGCCAGGGACCGCGGCACCGCGAGCTTCGGGGTCTGCCGGTCGTCCTCGATCTCGATGGCCAGGGTGTTGCCGGACAGACGCAGCCGGAACAGCAGCATCGTGGGCGTCGACTTGGCGTTCGCGTCGCCGACGACCGCCGTGATCAGTGCCTCGGTCACGCGCCGCACGTCGGGGATCATGGACTCGACGCGCCACTCGGCCAGCGTGAAACGCACGAAGAGGTCTGCGCAGTTGATCGCACTCGGTAATGCGACGAGCTTCAGGTCGTCTACCTGCACCGTCTGATCGCGCACGGAAATCTTCACATCCCAACCTCGGGAGACGCCTGGTGATCTTGCCGCGAAACCCTTCTAACTGGCAATGCCCCCTTGCCCGAGGCGTTGCCTACACGGCTGCAGGTTACTGGGCCGTGCAAACACGCCTCGCGGGGGCAGGGCGGAAAGCGCCGGGGCCGTGAGCACGACCGATGCCCTGACCTGCGGTTCGTGGGATGTTCACAGTGGCGCCCCGCCGCCACTGTGACCAAAACGACCACAAAGCCGGCCCCTAGATGAGGCCCTCGCGCAGCGCGTAGGCGACCGCGTGGGCGCGGTTCTTCAGCTGGAACCGGTTCGTCACGTCGTGCAGGATGCTCTTCACGGTGCGTTGCGAATAGCAGAGCTTCTCGGCGATCTCCTGGGTGGAGAAGCCGGACGCCACCATTCGCAGCACCTCGGACTCGCGGTTCGTGATGCCGGCCAGCTGCAGGCCACGTGGTTCGAGCACGTGGCGTTGCAGCCGGGAGACCTGGTTCAGCAGCCGGCCGAGCAGGTCGGGCGGCAACGCGCCCTCGCCGGCGGCGGCCGCCCTGACCAGGCGGACGAGCACGTCCGGCGTGGCCTCGCTCCGGCGGGCGACCGCGCACACGCCCGACTCGACCGCGGTCAACACCTCGGCCTCGGCGACCTCGCCGGCGATCAGGACGATCTTCGTGTAGCCACGCCCCTGGACGGCGCGGAGGAGCTCGGCGGTGCGGTCGTCGAACCGGTCGGCGGCGACGAGCGCGACGGTGTTCGCCGGGTCGGCCTTGTCGTCGGTGAGCCAGACCTCCGGCCTGGTGCGGAGCGCCATGCAGACGCCGTTCTGCAGGATGGGGTCGGTGGCCCGGACCAGGACGTTGGTGCGGGTGGTTGATGCCAACATCGGTGTTTCCCCTCAGGTGTCCGTTCGCGGACGGGTGTCTTTCGGATGTGTGCGGGCAGGGGGTCAGTGCGGGCGGCGTTCCGAGCGCTGGATCAGCAGGACGGTGCCGGCGGCCGCGAGGGCCAGCAGTGCGAGGACCGGGACGGCGACGAGCCACCACTGCGTGCCGGTCGGCGCGGGCGGGCGCACGGCAGCGGTGCCACGGGCAGGGCCCGCGGCCGTGCCGTCGTCGCGCGCCGTGCGGTCGCCGGTCGCCGGGCCGGTGGGCGGGACCTGCGCTCCCGGCGAGGTGGTCGTGATACTCGGCGCCGACGGATCCGACGGTTCGGTCGGCGCCGAAGGTTCGCTCGGCCCGGTCGTGGGCGTGGCCACGGACAGGGTGAGGTCGCACGGGACCGGCCGGACCTCGCACGGCCGGGGCCGCGGCGGTTCGGTCGGCGTCAGGATGTCGGGCGGGCCGGCCGCTGTCGGCGGCGCCGCGCTCGCCTGGTGCGCGGTGAGCAGGAGCGTGGTCAGCAGGAATGCTGCTGTGAGTAGTGCCCTCACGGTCGTGTCCCTCCGGTGGACGGTGTGTCGACCGGTAGGAGCCGGCTCCCGCGCGGGCCCTTACAACTTTCCGTAGAACTTTTTTCAGCTGATGACCGGGCAGTCCTGCACGACGAGACGGCCGGTCCTCGGCTTGCTGGTGTTGCCGGCGGCGTCGGTGGCCGTCACGGACCAGTTGACGGTGCCGGAGTCCGAGAAGTCGCCCAGGGTGGCGTACCAGTCGCCGTCAGGGACCATCGCCTTGCTCCCGCCGGGTTCCTCGCCGTGGGGGGTCCAGGTCAGCGTGACCGAGGTGACGGCGACGTCGTCGGAGACGGCCGCTCGGATCGAGGACTGGGACTGGTCGCAGCCCCGGGTGTAGATCTCACTCGGTTCGGCCGACGCGCTGTTGACCACTGGCGGGGTCCTGTCACCCGGCGGCGGTGGGGGCGGAGGCGGTGGCTGCCCCACGTTGGAGGTCGTGGTGGGGCGGGGCGCCGTGGTGGTCCTGCGGGTTGTCGTCGGGCGGTTGGTCGTGGTCCGGGTCGTCGTCGTGGGTGCCGCGGTGGTGGCTGTCGTGGTGGGGGTCGTCGTGGTGGTGGCCCGGTGGGTGGTGGTCGTCAGCGCGACGGAGTTCTCCAGCGCCAGCGGCTTGCCCTCCACCGGACCGCCGCCCGGCCAGTACACGATCGCCGCGCCCGCGACCAGCAACGCCAGCACGGCCGCGGCCGCCGCCGTCACCTTGGCGCGTCGCGAGCCGAGCAGGCCGGCGGCGGTCACCGGCTCGTCGGTGTCCTCCGCGAGGAGAGCCGCCTCGGTCGCGAGGCCGCCGGCGGCCGCGGCGCCCTGGCCCGCACCGCCCTGACCCGTCGTCTCGTTCTGCTCGGTGGGTTGGTCCTGCTCGGTCGGCTGGTTCTGCTCGGTGTCCTGGTCGGAGGTCTGGTCGCTGTTCTGGTCGGTCGCCGGCTGCTGCTCGGTGGGGACGTCCATCGACGCGAGCTGGACCTGTCCCAGCACGCGGTCGCGCAGGAACAGCGGCGCCGGCAGCAGCGGCACGCCTGCCAGCAGCGCCCACGGGCTGACCACGATCCGCCTGCGGGCCGAGCACACCTCGCACTGGTCGACGTGGCGGGCGACGCGCTTGCGCATGATCGGGGAGAACCTGCCGTCCCAGTCGGACAGCAGGGCGTCCAGCTCGGTGCAGTCCTCGCGGCCGAGCCGGGCGATGAGCAGGGCACCCAGCGACCGTTCGACCTGGTCGCGGAGCCGGGTCAGCAGCACGTACGCGTGGCTGGGGCTGACGCCCATCGCCTCGCCCAGCTCCGCGCCCTCCAGACCGTGTCGCAGGTGCAGGTCGAGCAGGGCGCGGTCGCGTTCCGACAGCCCGCCGGCCGCCGTCCACACCAACTCGCGCAGCGACTCCTGCTCGGCCGCGCGATGCGGCCCCGGATCCGTGTCCGCCATGTCTCCCACCTCGTCGAGCACGACCCGACGACGGGCCCGCACCCGGCGTAGCGCCACGCTGCGCGCGACGGCGTACAACCAGGACCGGAGCCGTTCCGGGTCGTTCAGCTGAGCAAGGCGTTGCGCGGCGAGCACGAACGTGTCCTGCACGGCGTCCGCGGCCTCGTCCCGGTCGCGGAGCACGGAGTGGCAGAAGTCGTGCAACCGGTCGGCGTAGCGGTCGTAGATGGCCGCGAACGCGTCCCGGTCGCCCGCGAGCACACCAGAGACAAGCTCGCTGTCACTGTGCTCGGACACAGGGGTACCTCCGGCAGAGAGAACCTTGCACATGGTGGGAGCCCCCGAACCGGAGGAACCTTACGACTTTTCGGCGCCGAGTCGTACCGCCATCCGTCGGACGCGTGCCAGGCTGGGCCCGTGATCGAGACGACCACCCACGGCGAGGTCGCCGTCCTGACGCTGCACCACGGGCCGGTCAACGCGCTGGACCTGGAGCTGCTCACCGCGATCCCCGACGCGCTCGAGGCCGCCGGCGACGCGCCGGTCGTGCTCACCGGCGCCGGCCGGTCCTTCTCCGCCGGGGTCGACCTCAAGCGGATCGTGGCCGAGGGCGTGCCGTACGTCGAGCGGTTCCTGCCGGCGCTGTCCGCCGCCTTCCTCGCGGTGTTCGACCACCCGCGACCCGTGGTGGCGGCGGTCAACGGGCACGCGCTCGCCGGCGGGTGCGTGCTGGCCGCCGCGTGCGACGTGCGGCTGATGTCCGGCGGCACGATCGGGCTCACCGAGCTGGCCGTCGGTGTGCCGTTCCCGACGGTCGCGCTGGAGGTCATGCGGCACGCGGTCGGTCCGGTGGTCGACCGGCTGGTGCTGACCGCGGCCCGGCTCGACCCCGCGGAGGCGCACCGGGTCGGGCTCGTCCACGAGGTCGTGACCGAGGATCTCCTCGCGGCGGCGGTGAGTTCGGCCGCCGCACTCGCCGCGGTGCCCGTCCCCGTGTACGCGCTGGCCAAGCGGCAGCTGCACGAGCCGGCGCACGCGCGGATCGCGGCGCGGCGCGGCGTCGACGATCAGGCGGTGGACGCGCTCTGGGCCGACCCCGGCACCGGGGCACGGCTGCGCGACTACCTGGCGAGCCTGGTGAAGCGGTAGGGTTGCTTCCGGTCTCGTCGCGACTCGAGGAGGTGAGAACGATCTCCGTCTGTGGTGGTCGGGTGCTCTCACCTGTGCCGGCCTAACGAGCCGGCGAGGGCGCCCCGTGCTGAGAGGCGCTCAATGTCTTCTGTTGTCTCCCGGTCTTCTGTCGTCTCCCGGTTACGTGCCGCGGGCTGCGTGTTCGCCGAGGACGAGGCGCGGCTGCTCGTCGAGGCGGCGGCCGGTCCGGCCGACCTCGACGCCATGGTCGAGCGGCGGGTCGGTGGGCTCCCGCTCGAACAGGTGCTGGGGTGGGCCGAGTTCCGCGGCCTGCGGATCGCGCTGGAGCCCGGGGTCTTCGTCCCGCGGCGGCGGACCGAGCTGCTGGCCCGGCACGCCGCGACACTGGCCAGGCGCGGCGCGGTCGTCGTGGACCTGTGCTGCGGCTCCGGCGCGGTGGGGGCCGCGGTGCACGCGGCGGTGCCGGGGATCCGACTGTTCGCCTCGGACATCGAGCCGGCCGCGGTCCGGTGTGCGCGCCGGAACATCGCGGGTGCGGTGTACGAGGGCGACCTGTACGAGCCGCTGCCCGACTCGCTGCGGGGCCGGGTGGACGTGCTCGTCGCGAACGCGCCGTACGTGCCGTCCGACGCGGTCGGCCTCATGCCGCCGGAGGCCCGGCTGCACGAGCCGCTCGTCGCACTGGACGGCGGCGCGGACGGGCTCGACGTGCTGCGCGGGGTGGTCGCCGGGGCGCCGGCCTGGCTCGCGCCGGGCGGTTACCTGCTGTTCGAGTCGAGCACCCGCCAGGCCGCCGTGGCCGTGGAACTCGTGGATGCGGCGGGCCTGGCGCCGCGGGTCGTGACCGACGACGACCTCGGCGCGACCGTGGTTGTCGGCCGATCGGCGCCCTGACCCGTGCCCGTTCGGGTGGTTCAACACCCCCGGTTCGGCGGTATTGCGTGGCATCCCACGCTGCCTACCCTGGCGGGTCTTGGAGGTTATCCGTGACAAGTACGGAAGAAGGAAGACAGAAGTACGACGCGCTGGCGGATCGCTACGAGGAGATTTATTTCTACGTCGCCGACGTGGGGCGCGAGTTGGTTTCCCTGGCCGAACCGCCGGCCGGCGCGCGATTACTGGACGTCGGTGCCGGCCGGGGTGCGGTGGCCCGTGCCGCGCTGGCACGTGGTTGTGCGGTCACGGCGGTCGACGCCTCGGCCGGCATGGTGTCCCGCCTGGCGGCCGACTTTCCGGAGATGGTTGTCCGCCAAGGAGATGCCGGCGCGCTGGGGTTCCCGGCCGACTCGTTCGACGTGGTGACGGCGGGGTTCGTCGTCCAGGTGCTGGCCTCGCCCGCGGCCGCGCTGGCGGAGTTCCGGCGCGTGCTGGTCCCGGGCGGCACGGTGGCCATCTCGCTGGAACGCCAGGAGGTCGGCCGACTCGCCTGGCTGCACGACCTGAACCGCGCGTTCTTCGGCGGCGGCGACGGAGCCGCGCCGCTGACGGCCGAGGAACTGGACGAGCTACTCGTGTCGGCCGGCTTCAACCCACCCACCCGAGCGACGGTGACCATCCCGAAGCACCTGCCCGACCCAGCGGCCCTGTGGGACTGGCTCGCACTGCAGGGCGTCCCGGCCGTGGTGGACAAACTACCCACGGAAAAGGCGGTCGCCTTCCGCGAACAGTTCTTCCGCGGCGCGGAGAAGATGCACCGGGACAGCGGAATAGTCCTGGAATTCGCCGCCACCCTCCACCGCGCCACAGCCCCCTGACCCCGCGAGTGCGAGGCTCGCGCGGTCAGGGCGGCGTAATCCGTGAATCCTTGTGCGAAGCCCGTACCCAGATCAACAGCTACCTCAGGGGAACGTGACGGCACCCAGGTACGGTCCACTTTGGACGCCGGCACCTTCGCCGGAACGCAACCACAGATGAGAATCCGGGGAGGCGGGCTAGTACTACAGGGCTAGATCATTAGCACCTGGCGTCGGAGGCGTCGTTTGAAGTGGCTTCGTCGTGTGTCTGTCTGGTGTGCGCGGCGCCAGGCAGACCAGCGAAGGCCCAGGTCAATGGCTTGATCGTCTTGGCCGATGAGGTTGAACAGGCGTCGGATCTCGGCGACGGAGAGCGCGATCAAGCGACGGGTTCGGCGTGGCCTGCCCAGTTGACGTTCCGGCTGTTGCGGCGGGTTCGTGCGGTCAGGGTGTGTGGGTTGTCCACAGGTGAAGGACCCCTTTTTTCGATTTGTGTCTCATCACCGCGAGGAATGCCAGGGCGAGCATCGCAAGGGTGATGTGTCGGTACCAGGCGTGGTAGAGACGGACCTGGTAGTTGTCCAGCCCGGCTTCGTTTTTGGCTGCCTCGAAACATTCCTCGATCGGCCAGCGATAACCGATGACACGGACGAGTTCTGTCATCGGTTCCCGGCGTGGGTTGTAGCAGTGAAAGTAGGCAAGTTCACCATCAGCGATGTTCCGGCGGAACACATACTGGTGACCATCGCCGGCTGTGTCATCGGCATTGACCAGCGCCCAGTCGTAGACCCGGAAACCCTTCGTGCCGATCCCGCAGGAACGGCGAGACCAGTCGTGGGGTTTCAGCTTGGATGCGACATGCTCGACGAGCGTGGTCACGCCGGTTTTGGTGGTGATGCTGCCGGTGACGGTATCGGTGTTCTTCGGCACGGCCATCGCATACGCGATTCCCTCGTCTTCCAGATACGCGCGCAAACCCGGATTCTGGCCGAACTCCTCGTCCGCGGCGAACCACGCGAACGGCACCCCCACCGCCACCGCCCGACCGATCATGTCCTTCACCTGCTGGGGCCGGGTCGCGAACGTCACCTCCTGCGACACGTGCGCCTCGGCTCGGCGGCCGGGATCAGCGCACCACGACTCCTCGGGCAGATACAGTTCTCGATCGATCAGCACCCGATCACCAGCCGTATTGGCATAGGCCAGGAACACGCCGATCTGACAATTGTCGACCCGGCCCAACGTTCCCGAATACTGACGTTGCACACCCGCCGACTTGTTCCCCTTCTTAGCGAAACCGGTCGGGTCCGCGATCAAGACACCACGCGGATCAGCGAAATGCTCCATCGCGTACGCCCGAACCAGATCCCGCGCTTCGTCGGCATCCCACGGCGACAGATTCAACAACCGCTGAAGCGCCTTCGGCTCCGGAGCCCCGGAATACTCCGCGATCGTCCAACCGTTCTTCCGCTCCAACGGAGCCATCAACCCACGCACATAATGCCGGGCATGCGCACGCGAATCCGTCCGATAGAACAACCCATCAAGACGCGCGCACACATCCCGGAACTCCTGATCCCACACAGCCAGATCTTCCCGAGTCACACCATCCACGACGTCAGCCCGCGCAGCAGAAGGAACGGTCATGCGCAAACACTCGCACAACCGGCATCCGATATCACGAACCAACACGCGAAAGATCTAGCCCTGTAGTACTAGGGGTGGGCTAGTAGTCGGTGATCTTGGTGATCTCGCGGAGGGCGTTGGCGGCGGCGCGGATCGTCGTGTCCGGGATGCCGGCCAGGAGGTGCTCGTGCACGCGGGCGGAGATGGCCATGGCCTTGTCGGTGACCGACTCGCCGGTGGGGGTCAGGTGGACGAGGCGGCCGCGGCCGTCGGCGGCGTTGGGTTCGCGGTCCACGTAACCGGCGGCGGTCAGGCGTTGCAGGACGTTGCTCGTGCCGCCCGAGGTCAGGAACAGCGACCTCGTCAGCTCGCTCGGGCGTAGGGGCCCGCCGGCCCGGCGCAGGGCGGCCAGGACGTCGAACTCCGCGTACGTGAGGTTCAGCCCGGCCAGTGCGGCCTTCATCGCCTGCTCGTGGCGCAGCGCCAGGCGGGAGACGCGCTTGCTCAGCTCCAGCCGGGCGATCGCCGCCGCCGGCATGCCCGACCGCGCCCACTGCTCGGCCAGCCTGTCGACCTCGTCCTCCACCACGCCGTCCGCCTCCTCTGCCTCGCCCTCCACAACGCCGCCCGCGACGCCCTTCGCCACATCCTTCGCCTTGCCCGCTGCCTCGCCCTCCGCGACGTGCGCTGCCTTGCCCGCTGCCTCGCCCTCCGCCACGCGCGTCGCCTTGCTCGCCGCGAGACCCTCCGCCTTGCCCGCCGCCTCGTCCTTCGAGTTGCCCTCCGCCACGTTCCCCGCCCCGACCTCCACCTCGTCCCTCGCCAGGTCCTTCGCTTCGGTGTCCGTCCCCTCGCCTCTCACGTCCTGAGGGTAACGCTGTCCTGATTGCTTTTCGAAAAGCTTTTGGGATAGCGTTAGTGGCATGGCAATGATCATTCGCGGGGGAACGGTCATCGACACCGACCCCGTTCAGGTCCGGGTCGCGGACGTGCGCGTCGAGGATGGGCGGATCGAGGCCGTGGGAACGGACCTGCCCGGCGCGGCCGAGGTGGTCGACGCCTCGGGGATGCTCGTTCTGCCCGGTTTCGTCGACACCCACCGGCACACCTGGCAGGCCGGGCTGCGCGCGATCGGCCCCGACAGCACGCTCGCCGCCTACCTCGACCTCGTGTTCGGCACCGTCGGCCCGCGGTACCGGCCCGCCGACGTCTACACCGGCACACTCGCTGGCGCGCTGGAATGCCTCGACGCCGGCATCACCACCGTCGTCGACTGGAACCACATCCAGCACACGCCCGAGCACACCGCCGCGGCCCTCGACGGCCTCCGCGCCGCCGGGATCCGCGCCGTGTTC